>NZ_JBHMQT010000037.1:37525-185812 GCF_042435035.1 Sphaerimonospora cavernae | reverse complement strand
TCCGAGGGCCTCTCAAAATGGTATGCGGCAGATCAACGTGTCACGGCGATAGTGCGAGAGGCACAGAACAATGACTTCCGCGTCGCCATCAGCGCCTTGACGCCGATCGAGGCTTTCGACGGCCGGGTGACGAACGAACGGTTGCGCTGGTACCTGTCCCGGTTGCGAGTCGAACCGGTGACCGAGGAGGTCTCCGCCTGCGCGATGGACCTGCTTCGTGAGAGTGGTCTCCATGGCCACAAGTACGCGATCGATGCCGTCGCGGCCGCCACGGCTCTTCGCTCCGCCCGTCCCGTCATCGTCCTCACCTCAGACGAGGACGACATGAGCAAGCTTTGCGGCAAGCCTTCGCTACAAGGTTCAGGCAAGCTGTTCGGTTCGCTTACTTTGGCCGAGGCGAACAACTCGGAGCGGTCCATAGCTTTCAGTGCATAATAAATGCCGATGCATTCCGTCGGTTTTCGCTGTTGATGATACTTTTTGTTGAGCGATATCCTCTAGTTCCAAGCCTACGGAAATCTGTAGGGCATCCGCCTATGGTCTTGGTGTCAACTCGGGTCTAGTCTGGACTTTCGAGCTCCTTTACCCCCCCATAGCCAGGAGTCGTAAGTGAATATCAGGATGAGGTCGGGTGTCGTCGCCGTACTGGCGGCGGTTGCCATGATCGCGGCTTCGCTGACGGCGACCTCTGCCGTCTCGGCAGCCCCCACAGCGCGGGCAGGTGCTGTCCAGGCGCAGGCGCTCGATCGGTACAGCAATGCCATGGCCGATGACTTTTCGGTTTCGCTCAACCCTGATTCCGCTGCCGTCACCGTCCGGACGGGCGAGGTGGTGCTCGCGCGGGTGAACACCGTGGTCACCGACGGCAGTGCCCAGCCGATCAATCTGAGCGTGCATACCCCCCCGCTGCCTGACAGCGGGCTTGCCTTCTCCTTCAACTCGCCCACGATCATGGCCGGTCAGTACTCGACGCTGGCAATCGCTCCTTCGTCGCAAATCCCGAAGGGGACCTATCAGATCACTGTTGTGGCCACTGGCGCCTCGGTGACCCGGGAGGCGACGTTCTTCCTGACCATCGACGGCCACAAGCCTCCTCCCATGCCGACCATCTTCACATCGGTGGAGCCGTCGTCGGTCACGGTCCAGGCGGGCCAGTCGACCACCGTGACTCTCAACACCGAGATCGTGTCCAGCGGTCCGGTTCCCCTGACGCTGTCGGCTATCGCGCCGTACGGGGCAACCGTGACCTTCAACCCGTCCACGGTCATGGCGGGAGAAGCGTCGACGGTGACGATCACCACGGCCGAAGACCTCGTGGCGGGATCCCACGAAATCACTCTTCTGGCGAGTGTTGAGTGGCAGATGACCAGGACGAGGCTCTCGCTGACCGTTACCAAGGCGAGCAGTTGGGCGACCTGGACCCCCTACAAGGTGGGAGACACCGTGACCTACGTCGGGCAGCGCTACCGATGCATCCAGGCGCACACGTCCTTGCCCGGCTGGGAGCCCCCCATCGTTCCCGCTCTGTGGCAGCGGATCTAAGGAACGCGGGAAGATGGCGCACCCGGATCGGACAGTTCCAGGAGCGTGATCGGATCCGTCGGGTCAATCGGCCGAAGCTCTGCCAGAAGCAGCGTCCCTAAATCCCGCGTTCGCGAACCAAGTCAGTTGAACGGTGTCTCCTGCCGAGCGTACGAGCGAAAAAGCAGAAGCGCCGACGGTCCGTGAAACGCCATCATGATGGGAATGGCGACACCGAACCTGCCGTTCCGATGGGATCTGGTCCGCCGCGACCAACTCGGCAACCTGCTGGAGGGGCGTCCCGAGCCCGCGCTGCCGTACCTGGACGCCCTGATCGAGTGCGGGGCGAAGGTGCTGGCCCGCAGCGGCGACGGCGACGTGCATTTCGTCGGGCGCTCGACCGACAGCGTCTTCGATCTGTTGTCGGGCGCGCTGTCGGCCACCTCGCGGCCCGACCGGGTGCGCCTGTTGCCGTTCTCCTACCGGCTCGAACGGCCGCTGCTCGCCCATGAGGTCCGCCAGATGCGGGCCAACCTGGACGCCATGGGCCTCAGCCCTCGACGGCTGGCCCGCCGCAGGAGGCCGTTCGTGTTGGCCGACCTCGTCCACGCCGGTTACACCTTCACCCACCTCTACGGCTTCCTCCGAGACTGGGTGGACGAAGAGCGCGAGCCCTGGGATGTCATCCGGCTCAAGCTGCGCTTCCTCGGCATCACCGCACGCGGGAAGACCAGCCCGAAGACCTGGCGTTGGTGGCAGGCCGCGGAGTGGACGACCGATCTGCCCCGCAGGAACGTCACAAATGTGTCGATCCACCCGTACGCCTGGAGCTATCTGGGAAATCACCAGCACAAGCTCACGCTGTCGTTCCGGCGCATCCGCTGGGCGGACGAGACGGTCACCGCGCCCCGGCGCGACGACAAGACGCTTGACGCTCTCGCGGAGGCCGTCGCCCTCGTCGAGCGGGGCCGTACGTCCGCCGTACGGACCAGGATTGCCCGTCAAATGGCCGAGGAGCCCTCGTTCGCCCAGCCGTGGCTGCGCTCGCTCGCCCTCGAACTACGCCACGGTACGTCCTGACGGCTTTTGCCCGACGGCGGCCTGGGGTTCGGTTTCAGGTCGCGGTCCTGTCGAGAAAATCGACGATGCGGGTGTTGATGTCGGCGGCCTCGTGCCAGGGCATCGCGTGATGGGAGAGGTCCGGTAGCACCGTGGTTTCCGCGTGCGGCAGGACGCGCATGACGGCGGATGCGATGCGAAAAGGGTCGTGCGCCCTGCCGCGTCCGGCGAGGAGCACCAGGGTCGGTGTCGTGAGTGCGCGCAGCGATCCGGGCTTGGGCCGTTTGCCGATCACGACTTTTGTGTCTGGGAACTCCGCGGCCAGGCCGTACAGCCGCAGCCAGGCGGGGTCGGCTTCAACGCCGCCGGTCTCCCACGCCAGGAAGGCTCGTGCACGCGAGCCCGTCGGCCTGATGAGGGACGGCAGCGCGCGTGCCAGGTATCCGACCCGGAAGCCGCCGCAACATTGCGTCGGGTCGAGGAGAACGAGCCGCCGGACCCGCTGGGGCGCGTGGAGGGCGTACGTCAGGGCGATCCACCCGCCGTAGGAGTGCCCGCAGACGGCGGCGCTCCCGATTCTGAGCCCGTCGAGCACCCCGTCCAGCCAGTCGAGCAGGCCGGGGACGTCGCGAGGAGGTCGTTCGCCCCGGATGCTCCGTCCCGGCTCACCGATGCGGTCCACGGCGTACACCCGATGCCGGCGGGCGAGTTCCGCGACGTTGGCGAACCACGATGCCGCGGTGGTGCCGCCGCCGTGCAGCAGGATCAGTGGCGGGGCGTCCGCGGGTCCGCACGCGTTCACCCGGGTCGTGCCGTACGCCGACGGCAGGTCGATCGGCTCGACCTTGACCGGCCAACGTTCCAGGACCGCGTCATAGGCGGCGAGGAAGGCCGCGCTCGCGGCGTGACCGTCATCGGACATACCTCACCTCGACAGGTAACTCGCCCAACAAGTATCTCGTTGAACGAGATATTGCCATAATATTGCGGTGGCCATGACGGAGGAAGGCGGCAGGCGACGTGCACGAACAGGACGCCGGGATGCGCGTGGTGCACCTGCTGCGCGCCATCACCCTGGAACTCGACCGGATCGGGGAGAAGTTCGCCGCCCGGCATGCCCTCCATCCGACCGATGTGCGCGCGCTCATCTGCCTCCTGGACGCCGCACGCACAGGCGCGCCCGCCACCCCGGGAACGCTGGGGGCGCATCTCGGCCTCAATTCCGCGGGTACGACTGCGGTGATCGACCGGCTGGAAAGACTCGGTCATGTGCGCCGGGAACGCGACACCCGAGACCGCCGGCGTGTGCTGCTGAAAGTGGATGAGAGCGCGGTCGCGCTCGGATGGGGCTTCTTCGGCCCGCTCATCCATGAGGTCGTCGCCGTCCTCGGACGGTTCGACGCCGCGGACCAGGCGACCATCGAAGCCTTCCTCGGCGACGTCCATGAGGCTGTCACCCGGCGACGAACCGGCCAGGACTGACGCACTCTTCGGCATGAATGCCGAAGATTCGGCCCGTGCCGCGGGTGCGGGTGACCTCAGTCGGTCGGCGAGGCGATAGAGTTTCTGTACAGGTTTCTATACAGTAGCTGCATGACGATGTTGCATGATGCCACTGAGTTGAGCGTCACGGAGGCGGCCCAGCGCGGAGTCGCGCGACTGGTCGCCGACGCCGAGCAGGGGAACGATCTGGTCGTGACTCGCCGGCACCGACCGGTGGCGGCGGTCGTGAGCATTCGTCGGCTGGAGGAGTTGGAGGCGGCGGCGGCCGATCTGCGGGATCTGGCGCTGGTGCTCGCACGCTCGGTCACCGATACCGGGGAGCGTGTATCGCTCAACGATGTGCTCACCGCTTTCGGACACACCCGTGAATCCCTGGCGGCGATGCCGGACGACGAGTAGCCGTGGCCGATATCGTCTTCACCGATCCGGCCGTCGATGATCTGCGGCGGATCGGCCCCGATGCCGCGCCAAAGGTGCTCAAAAAGATCCTCCTTCTGCTCGACGATCCCGAGGCGGGCTATCCCCTGGCTGGAGAGCTGACCGGATTCCGGAAGCTTGTGGTGGGGCGCAACACATGGCGGGTCGTCTACCGCATCGTTGCCGATAAGTCGATCGAGATCTGCGAGGCGTGGGCCGTTGGCGAAAAAGCCGACGCCGAGGTGTACGCCGAGGCCACGGCCAGGGTCCGTGCCGCCGGGGAGGGGCGTCCCGAAACAGTGCTGCTTGGCCAGATCATTGAACGCCTCGGTGCGATGGCCGACCACGTCCGCGTCAATCAACCGTCTCCCCGGGAACCGGTCCCGGACTGGCTCGCGGAGCGTCTGATTTATACGGTCGGCATGTCTCGCGAGGACGTCGCCGCTCTCGATTTGCAGCAGGCAGTCGATCTGTGGGCAGAGTTCCGTTCGAACCCGCGCTAGCCGAGCGGGCCGTCAGTCCATGCCGCGCCGCCCAAGGGCCCGGGGTTATCCGTCGCGAATGTGGCGATCAGTTTCGCCCCGAACCTCGGCCTGAGCGCCGTCCGCGTCGACCAGCACGTTGCGGACGTCCCGCTGAACGCGTGCCGATAGATCGCTGTGGATCCGCCGAAAGCCGCATGGAGGTCGGTATTCCCTCTCGGCGGGTACGTTCCCAGGAGGGGGAATGCCATGAAGAAGATCTTCGCAGTCGCCGTGTTCGCCACGATGACCATGCTGGGCACGACCGCCGCCGGCGCAGGCAACGTCCATTCGCACGCCGGATCGCGGGCCGGGGGGCCACCGGAACCGCAGCCGGGCGCCCAGTCGGGTGTCCAGCCGGGTGTCCAGTCGGGCACGGCGTCACAGCAGCCGGCGAAGGCGCCGCGGCAGGTGAGCGAGGACCAGTACAAGATCCTTCTCAACCAGTGCCGCTACGCGGATACGCAGGAGGCCCGCGAACAGTGCCGGGCGGACGTCGCCGAACAGTACCGCGTCGGCAAGCACGACCCCACGCTGGACTGCCGTGCCTACTCCGGCGTCACCGTCTGCGGCGAGCTGAAGCTGAGCGAACGCGAGCAGGCCTGCGTCCAGGAGTCCGTGCAGGGCGGGATGACCCATCGCCGCGCCGAGGTGGAGTGCTACGCCTTCCGCTGACTGGCGCGATGCTCGGCCGAGTCCCGTCGATCCGCCCGTGACGGGGATAAATCACGCTGAACAACCAGAATTTGGCTGATTGTGAACTTCGGATGATCTAACCTTCCGGGGTGGACGCGAACAGCAAGGGCGCCGCCGATCTCCTGAGAGCTCTGATGCGGACGGCGGCGCGGTTCAGCGACACCGGCCGGTCGCTTTCCGATGCCAACTTCCCCCACGTCCGCTGGGCGCCGATCTCAGATCTGGCGGGCCGGGCCGTACGGCTGGGCCTGGAGCTCACGCTCCCCGGACACGAGATCGTCTTCGAGATGTCGGTCGTGGTCCCGGCTGATGGGGGATTCGCGGTGCGGGGCGAGATCGTGCTGGACGGTGCGGAAGCCTGCCTTGTTCTGCCCCTGGCCGAGACCGCCGACGTGGCGGCGTGCGCGACGACGCTCGACCGCTACACGGAGGAGCTCATCGCGCCCGCACGCCGGCATGTCAACCGGCTGCTCGAGGAGTGCCCGTCCTGATCTCGCCCGCCCGGGCCTGGACGTGGGCGGGAGGCAGGCTGCCGTCACAGCGCCTGCAGGCCCTGGATCACCTCCCGGAGGATGTGCTCCTGGGGAAGCTGTGCGACGGTCGCCGGCGGGCGAGCCGTGATCAGGCTCTGGTCGCGTAGATCGCTGAGGAGGATCCGTACGACGTTCAGCGACAGGTTCAACTCCCCGGCGATGTCCGCGACCGAGGCCGGCGATTGGCAGAGGTTGAGGATCCGCAGGTGCTCGGGGGCGAGCCCGGCGGTGCGGTCGTAGGCCGAGGAGGCGGCCCGAATGATCATCATCATGTCGAACTCGGGCCCCGTCGGGCGGGTCCGACCTCGGGTGAGGGTGTAGGGCCGCAGTAGCGGCCCGAATTCCTGCTCCGTCATGTGTCGTCCTCCTGAGCGCGCTGCCAGCCCGCCTGGAAGGAGGAGAACAAGTCGGCCCGCTCGTCACGCAGTTGTGGTGCAAGGTTCGCCTGCCGGACGCGCCTTGGCAACTCGTCCCCGTCGTCATCCCGGTTGCCCAGTTCACCGCGGCCTCGCGGATCAGCGGCGGGGATGTCGACGGCCGGCGGGGTCAGCGCAAGAGCGGGAGCGGGGTGCGGTGCGGCGATTCGCTCGACGGAAAGATCCCGGGCCTCGGTCTCCACGACCAGTTCCTGCGGGACGAGCACGACCGCGCTCGTCCCGCCGTACGGCGAGGGCCGCAGCGAGACGCGCACGTTGTGACGATGGGCGAGGCGCGCGACGACGAAGAGGCCGAGCCGGTCGCTGTCGGCGAGATCGAATTCGGGCGCGTTGGCGAGCAGTTCGTTGATCCGTGCCAGCTCCTCCGGCGCCAGGCCGAGGCCGCGGTCCTCGATCTCCAGGGCGAAGCCCCGGGCGACCATCTCACCGCGGACCTGGACCCGCGTGTGCGGCGGCGAGAAGATCGCGGCGTTCTCGATCAGCTCGGCCAGGAGGTGGATGATGTCGGTGACCGCGCTGCCGACCAGAGCGTGGCCGTGCGGCACGATCACGTCGATCCGCAGGTAGTCCTCGACCTCTTCGATCGCGGCGCGGACCACGTCGAAGAGGTTGACCGGGTCGCGCCAGCCCCGGGCCGGGGCCGCACCCGACAGGATGATCAGGCCTTCGGCGTGCCGACGCATGCGGGTGGTCAGGTGGTCGATCCCGAACAGCTTCTCCAGGACTTCGTGGTCCGTGACCTCCCGCTCCAGGCCGTCGAGCATGCCGAGCTGCCGCTGCAGGAGCGACTGGTTGCGGCGCGCCAGGTTGAGGAAGACCTTGTTGACGCCCTTGCGCAGCTCGGCCTCGTGGACGGCGGACTCGATCGCGGTGAGCTGCACCGAGGTGAACGCATTGTTGACGCTCTCCACCTCGACGGTCTCGGCGGTCTTGAGCGCGGGCGGGGTCTCGGCCGCCACGTCGACGTCCTCGCCGCGTCGGAGGCGGTTGATGATGCGGGGAAGTCGCAGGTCGGCGAGCTCGGTCGCGGCATGCTGGAGCCCGGTGAGCTCGCCGGTGATCCTCCTCGCGAACCGGAGTGAGACGAAGGCGGTGGCGAGGATCGCGAGGAGTCCCGCGACGCCGATGACGGCGATGCTGATGAGGATGCCCTGGGCCCGCGGGGCGGCCCGCGCGGTGAGGGTCATGCCCACCCCGAGCGTGAGCTCCTCGAACTTCTTGGACAGCCCCTCGGCGACCGTCGGCCAGGATTGCGCGCTCGACGGCAGCGGCTTGTCGGGCTTGATCCGCTTGACTATCTGGTCCTCGATCGACGTGAACGAGCTGTAGAGGGCGCTGGTGTTCAGGTCGGTGAACGGCTGAAGCAGTTCCGCGTCGAGCTGACCTGTGCCGAGGCTGTAGAGCAGCCGCCGCTTGCCGACCATCGCGGCGAAGGCGTCGCGCTCGTCCTGCGTTATCCGGCCCGCTGTCTGCACCCCGGCGAGCAGCGCCGACTGCTGGCTCACCAGCTCGTGGCCGCGGACTATCAGGACGATCGCCCTGGTCTGCTCGATCATGTCGATGTCCGCGGAGATCATCAGATAGTCATAGGCCAGGAAGCCGATGTCAGCCACCGCGGTGTATTCCTCAATGGCATCGAGGCTGTGCAGCGCGTGGCGGTCGACCCGGTCGCGCAGTCCGTCGAGCTTGCGTGCCCGGCTGATCAGCTCCTGGATCCGGTTCCACATCCCGGGAGGCGTGTCGTCCTTGACGCTCGAGGATGACCGGGCGAGCTCCGCCACCGCCTCGTCGGTGACCTTACGCTCCTTGTCGAGCTCACTCTTGAGCGGGACGGGAGAGTTGAGGCATTCGGCGGTCAGCAGGCGCTCACGCTGCAGTTGCAGGATCACGCCCGCCATGGGCTGCACCACGTTCGTGAAGACGGTCTGGATCCGGAGCAGCTCGACGCCCTGCCGAATGGTGAGCGTGGCGGCGAACCCCCACGTCATCACCAGAGCGATGGTCGGCACGAGCAGGATCGCCGTGATCTTGAATCGAATAGAGCGCTTTCGGCCAGCCATAAACCTTGCCCGTCCTGACCCCTCACTTAATAGTGGCGAAACCCTAGCAATCCGTGAGGCGCACCACCAGCGAGGGTTCTTAACAGTTGGGGGACAGTTCGCTGTAACATCCTGTTTATGGCGACTTATACGATTTTGTCCTAGATTTGAGGTGGGGTGCTGTCGATGCCGACCGGGACGCGTGGTCGTACGACAGGTTCGGAGACCGGCGTCGGCCCGCGACGATCGCGCCCCGGATCCTTCCGTGACACGTACGACCTTCCGCCGGTTCGCTTGCGGGTGCGGCGTCAAGTCGTCACAATCGCGCCCATGCACGGCGACCCAGTGCCGGATTCCTATGTGTACGTCACCGAAGAAGGCGTGACCCGCCATTACGCGGACGGCAGCGTCGAGGCCCTCGCGTGGGAAGACGTCGTGGAGGTCAGGGTCGGCGGCCACGTGCCCGCCGACGGCGACGTTTTCATCGTCCTTCTGGACAGCGAGGGTGAGGGCTGCGTCGTCCCGCGGTCGGCGACCGACGCCTCTTTCCTGACACGCTTGAGGTATTTGCCGGATTTCGACCTTGATCAATTGAGTGCTGCTGTTGAGGATGCCCATGACGGATATGTCGTGGTATGGCGTAGCCCGGACCCTCCCTCATCGATTCCCGACCTCGAGTACGACTGATCCGTGATGGCGCCTGGGGTGGGAGACCACGGACGGTGCCGCATCACATAACGGTCGAGGTGTCGTTGAGTCCACCGTTGTCGGTGAAGTAGTGATCGAGGGTGTCGTTCCTGATCGCCTCAGCGAGCCTGGCACCCTCGCGCGCGTCGAGCCGGACGATGCTCATCCCCTTGACCGTGTCCGACCCCGTGACAGGCATGGTGGTGGAGAGCATGTCGCCGCCTCTGACACCGCGCAACTCGAATGCCAGGTCGCGGAAAGTGCTGATGGTGACGCTGGAGTCCACGGTCACCGACTTGGTCAGTGCCTGCAGGAATTCGTCGAGCGCGAAGGGGTCGGTGAGCATGCCCTTGCTGAGGGCCTTCTGCATCATGGCGCGCAGGAAGGCCTGCTGACGCTTGATCCGATCGAAGTCTCCGCCGGGCAGGCCGAAACGCTGCCGTACGAACAGCAGTGCCTGCTCGCCCTCCAGGAGGGTCTCGCCCTGCCGCCAGGTGACCTTGTTGGCCGAGTCGTACGAATCCTTCGAGATGTAGACGGTGACACCGCCGAGCGCCTTGGTCATCGCGACGAAGCCGGCGAAGTCGAGTGCGGCGAAGTGGTCGATCCGCACACCGGTGAGCTTCTCCACGGTCGTGATGAGCAGGCGGGGGCCGCCGTAGGCGTAAGCGGAGTTGATCTTGTCCTTGCCGTGACCCGGGATCGCGACATAGGAGTCGCGCGGGATGCTGATCAGATAGACGCGCTTCCTGTCCGCCGGAATGTGCGCGATCATGATGCAGTCCGACCGCTGGAACCCCCCTTCGTCGGGACGGCGGTCAGCCCCGATGACCAGCCAATTCTGTGCCGATCTGACCGCTTTCGCCGGTCGGTCTTGCTCTGCCGGAAAGACATCCTGGACTCGCTGGATGTTGCTGTCGTAGACGTACTGGCGCTGCATCGCCAGTGCGAACAGCGCCGCGAGCGGCAGCAGCAGTACAAGGGAGACGATGATCAGGACTTTGCGCCGGCGTGAGGTCGGTGGTCGTGCGTCTGTGCGGACGGGGAGTTCGTTGGAGGTCGTCACCAGGGGGTCCAATGCGGCGATCCGTTGCTGTCATGAACGTAACCGAAGAAATGGTGAAGGCGTAAGGGGGCCTCGCGCCGGCGCCTCAGCGGCTCGCCAAGGTGCCGGAGGGGACCAGCTGCTTGGGCAAATAGTACAAACAGTACATTCGGTGATGAATGTCTGGTCGCCGGGAGGGCCCGGCCTCATCCTGAGGTGCGCTCCATAGGATGGCAAGGCATATGGCCACATGAGGACGCGAAGGTGAAGTTTCATGGAACTTCAGGTATTACTGGGAGCGTTCCAGGGGCCACTTCCGGAAGCCGTGGTGAACCGAACGGGCTGCGGCGCGTCTTCTTAGTGATCGACTAACGACGCAGGGCGGGGTATATGGGCGTTGCCGTTGAAAGTGCCATGCTCTCAAGTGGTGGGCGCACGAGCAGAGCAGACTGGCGGCGGCGATACATTCGCCGTGTAGTGGCGGGTGATGCCCTCGGCGGAGGGGCGGCGATCTTACCTGTCCTGACGGTCAGGGCCTTGGTCACGGAAGTCGAGGTGATGGAGGCCGTTCTCGCGGCGTCTCTCACCGTCGGCTGGCCGATTGTCCTCGCTTTGATCGGCGGCTATGACCTGCGCCATCTCGGAGACGGCGCCGAGGAGTACCGCAAGGTCTTCCACGCCGCCGGGATCCTCGCATCCGTTGTAGCGATCTCCGCCTACCTCACCCAGACCCCGATAGCCCGCAGCTACGTGATGGTCGCCGTCCCACTCGCCGGCGTGATCTGCTTCGCGTGGCGGTACGGCTTACGCAAGCGGCTCCACCGGCGGCGCCGCGACGGTGAATGCCTGAGCCATGTCGTCGTGGTCGGCCACTGGGCCGCGGTGCTCGAACTGCACAGGCAACTGAGCCGCGAACGCCATCATGGCATGCGGATCGTCGCCGCCTGCGTTCCCCCGCAGCAGCACGTGGACCTGCCCCCGCAGTTCGACGGTTTCCCCGTGCTGGGTGACTTCACCACCGCCGCCGAGGTCGCGGGGAAGACGCAGGCGGACACGGTCGCCGTCCTGTCCTGCCCCGAGTTGGACGGTACGGCACTGCGCCGTCTGGCCTGGCAGCTCGAGGAGACGGGGACCGACCTCTACGTGGCTTCGGCGTTGATGGAGGTGACCGGGCCGCGCATCAGCATCCGGCCGGTGGCCGGACTGCCGCTGCTCCACGTCGCCCACCCCGATCTGCGGGGAACGCGACAGATCGTCAAGAGCATCTTCGATCGTGTGGTCGCGGCGGCGATGCTGTTCGTCCTGTTGCCGGCCATGCTGATGATCGGCTTGCTGATCGTCGGCGACAGCAGGGGGCCTGCCCTCTTCCGGCAGCGCCGCGTGGGCAAGGACGGCGAAGAGTTCACCCTCTACAAGTTCCGGAGCATGACGCCGGACGCCGAGGCCGCGAAGGACGCGCTGCTGCGCGACAACGAGGGCGACGGCGTGCTGTTCAAGTTGCGCAAAGACCCGCGGGTGACGAGGGTCGGCGGCTGGCTGCGTAGATACTCACTGGACGAGCTCGCACAGCTGATCAACGTGCTGCGCGGTGAGATGTCCCTCGTGGGGCCTCGGCCTCCGCTGCCCGAGGAAGTGGCGCAGTACGGCGACGACGTGCGGCGTCGGCTGCTCGTCAAGCCAGGGATGACGGGGCTGTGGCAGGTCAGCGGTCGGTCCGATCTGTCCTGGGAAGAGTCGGTGCGGCTTGACCTGCGCTACGTGGAGAACTGGTCCTTCACCATGGACCTCCAGATCCTCTGGAAGACGTGGTCTGCGGTCATCGGCGGAGAAGGGGCCTACTAGATGAAGGCACTCGTCCTCGCGGGCGGATCCGGTACCCGCCTGCGGCCCATCACACACACCTCGGCCAAGCAACTCGTACCGGTGGCCAACAAGCCTGTGCTCTTCTACGGGCTTGAGGCGATCGCGGCGGCGGGCATCCGAGACGTCGGCATCGTGGTGGGGGAGACCCAGGCGGAGATCGAAACGGCCGTCGGCGACGGTTCCGACCTTGGGCTCGATGTGACCTACCTGCGCCAGGAGGCCCCCCTCGGGCTCGCCCACGCCGTATTGATCGCGCGCGACTACCTCGGTGACGACGACTTCGTCATGTATCTCGGGGACAATTTCATCATCGGCGGGATCAACGCTCTCGTCGACCGCTTCAAAGCCGAGCGTCCCACCGCCCAGATCATGCTCACCCGAGTTCCCGACCCGCGCAGCTTCGGGGTCGCCGAAATGGACGCCCGGGGACGGGTGGTGCGTCTGGAGGAGAAGCCCGAGATCCCGAAGAGTGATCTGGCTCTGGTGGGTGTCTACCTGTTCACGTCGGCGGTGCACGGGATCGTGGCCGAGCTCAAGCCGTCGTGGCGAGGCGAGCTGGAGATCACCGACGCGATCCAGGGCCTGATCGACGCGGGCCGGCGGGTGGAGGCGACGGTGATCTCCGGATACTGGAAGGACACCGGGAACGTCGACGATATGCTCGAGGTCAACCGCCTCGTCCTGGAGTCACTCGAGCCTGCCGTACGTGGGCAGGTCGATGAGAACAGCGAGCTGATCGGGCGTGTCGTGATAGAGGAAGGCGCGTCGGTCCGCGACTCGCGGATCGTCGGGCCGGCGCTCATCGGTCCCGGGACCCTGGTGGCCGACTCCTACGTCGGCCCGTTCACCTCCATCGGCGCCGACTGCGCCATCAGCGACAGCGAGATCGAGTACTCCATCGTGCTGTCCCGCTCCTCGATCACCGGTGTCCGCCGGGTCGAGGCGTCCCTCATCGGGCGTGACGTCGAGGTCACCCCCGCGCCCAACACTCCCCGAGCCCACAGATTGTTGCTCGGCGACCACAGTAAGGTGCAGATTTCGTCGTGAGGATCCTCGTCACAGGCGGAGCCGGGTTCATCGGCTCGCACTACGTCCGAACCCTCGTCTCCGGCGGCTATCCGGCCTTCGCCGGGGCACGGGTCACCGTCCTGGACAAGCTGACGTACGCCGGCAACCTCGCCAACCTGGAGCCGGTCGCCGGTGGGTACGACTTCGTCCACGGCGACATCGGTGACGCCGCGCTGCTCGCTGAGGTTGTTCCCGGGCACGACGTCGTCGTCAACTTCGCGGCCGAGTCGCATGTGGACCGGTCGATCGATGGAGCCGCCGAATTCGTGCGGACCAACGTGCTCGGCACGCAGACACTCTTGCAGGCGTGTCTGGAGGCGGGCGCGTCCAAGGTCGTTCAGGTGTCCACGGACGAGGTCTACGGATCCATCGAATCCGGGTCCTGGGATGAGGCGGCGCCGCTGCGGCCGCGTTCGCCGTACTCTGCCGCGAAGGCGGGCGGTGACCTGATCGCCCAAGCCTACGGTGTGACCTATGGACTGCCGGTGTCGATCACCCGCTGCGGGAACAACTACGGTCGGTACCAGTTCCCCGAGAAGCTCGTCCCGCTGTTCGTCACCAGGCTCATGGAGGGGCGGAAGGTTCCGCTCTACGGCGACGGCGGCAACGTCAGGGACTGGGTCCACGTGGACGACCACTGCAGGGGCATCCAGCTCGTCGCGGAGCGCGGCACACCCGGCGAGGTCTACAACATCGCCGGAACCGCGGAGCTGACGAACAAGGAGCTGACCACGCGGTTGCTGGAGGCCTTCGGGTTCGGCTGGGACATGGTCGAGTACGTGGCGGACCGCAAAGGTCACGACCGGCGGTACTCGCTGAGCGACGCCAAGCTCCGCGGGCTCGGCTACCGCCCGTCGATCTCTTTCGACGACGGGCTCGAGGACACGATCTCCTGGTACGTCGCCAATCGGGAGTGGTGGACGCCGCTCCTCACCGCACGATGATGCGATGGCTGATCACAGGTGGCGGCGGGATGCTCGCCACCGACCTGGTACGGCGCCTGGGCGGGGGCGCGGTCGCGTTGAGCCGGACAGAGCTGGACATCCGCGATGCGAATGCCGTGGAGGCATGTCTCTCGGCCCATCGCCCGGACGTCGTGGTGAACTGCGCGGCCTGGACGGCCGTCGACGACGCCGAGTCTCGCGAAGACGAGGCGCTGGCCGTCAACGGCCACGCGGTTGAGCCGCTCGCCGGGTTCTCTGCCAAGCTGGGCGCCCGGTTCGTACAGATCTCCACTGATTATGTGTTCTCGGGAGTGTCGGACCACCCGTTCGAGGAGGACGCCACGACCGCACCGATCAACGCCTACGGCCGTACGAAGCTCGCGGGGGAACGGGCGGCACTCGAAAACGGCGGTTACGTGGTCCGTACGGCATGGCTGTACGGCGCTGCCGGGCCGAACTTCGTCCACACCATGATCAGATTGGCGGGTGAGCGGCGAACGGTGGATGTCGTGGATGACCAGCATGGTCAGCCGACCTGGACGGCCGATCTCGCGGATCAACTCGTGCGGCTGATCGACTCCCGGGCCGAGCCGGGTGTCTATCACGGTACGAGCTCGGGGCAGACGACCTGGTATGGATTCGCACGCGAGATCTTCACCTTGCTCGGCGCCGACCCGGACCGGGTCCGTCCCACCTCCAGTGCGTTATTCGTGCGGCCCGCTACCCGGCCCGCCTACAGTGTCCTCGGCCATGCGGGATGGACGAAGGCGGGACTGCCGCCGATCCGTGACTGGAGACACGCCCTTCACGCCGCGTGGTCCCGACTCCGGATGGACTAAGGGGTGTTGGCCTCGGCGCTCGGGTCGGCGACATCGAGCTTCTCGTCGCCGTTCTCGGAGCCGTAGGCCTTCGGACCGTTGCTCTTGGAACCGTTGCTCTTGGAACCGCCACTGCCGCTTTTCGAGCGGTTGCCCGTGGCGTCACGGGAGAGGCCGCTGTTGCCGTTGGGTCTGTAGGTGAGCAGCGCGTCGCGATCGTAGACGTCGGTGCGGTCACCATCGTCATCCTCATCGATAGGTCGGGGTGATGGGGACGGTCTGGTAGGGGACGGTCTGGCCGGCGGGGGGTCTGCCATCGGGGGTTCCGGCGGTGCGGGTTCGTCCGGTGCGGCGCGTCGTCGGCGCTTGCGCTGCCCGTCCCCCGTGGTCACGCGATGAACCCGGGCGATGGGATTGGTCGCGCGTAGGAATGCGATCACGATCGCGATGAGCGCCCCGAGCGCCAGGCCGATCGCGATGTTCTTCGGTAGTTTGCTCGGCGTGATCCGCTCTGGGTTGGCCTGGTCGACGAAGCGCGTCCCGTTGCTGTAGGTGGCGAGGTCGATCTGGGCGTCACTCTCCTTGAGCTGCAACTGTGCGAGGACCTCGGAAAGCGAGTTGGCCAGCGCGCTTCCTTCAGGAGCCGACTTGAGACTGGCGCGCACCTGGCTCTGGGTCGTCTTGATGCTCTTGACCAGTTTGGCCTGCTCGACTTCGGCCGCCGTCGCGGTGAGCTCCTGGTAGGCCTGGACCACCGAGTTGGCGATGTTCGCGGCCACCTGGTCGGTTTTCGCCGTGGTCTGCACCTCGATGATGCCGCCGCTCGAACCGGGGGCGGCCTGTACAGAGTCGCGCAGCGTCTCCAGATCAATCGCGTACGAATGCTTGGCCTTGAGGATCTCCTGCGTGCGGGTGAGCACCTTTTCGGACTCGGCGAACACCGCACGCTGCGCGGTGTAGGCGATGTAGCTGCTGTCGGAGGAGACACCCTGGCGGAGGAACGTGGTGCTTCGCGGGTCGGTGACGGCGAAGCGGGCGACGGCCTCGGCCTTGTTGAGTACCAGGAACGTCGCTTCCGCCGCCAGCAGGCCGGACAGGATGATGATCAGAAGCGAGGACCAGCGGTAGCGCCACACCGCTTCGAGGAGTCCGACCTCGGGCAGCATGTCCTCGGTCCCGTTGGTTGCCACCGTCGACTTCCCCCTCGTTTTGGTCCCATCGGCAGTCTAAGCAGAGGTGATTGGCACCCCAAGAACACGAGCGATCTCGCGGTGGTACCGCGAGAGGGCGAACCGCTCTCTCGCGATTCGCTGCCCGTCGCATGCCAGAGCACAGGTCCGCGGCCAGTCGTCGAGCAGTGCTTCGATCGCGTCGGCGAGCGCCTCGGGGCTGCCGGGCGGGACCAGCACCCCGGTCTCACCGGTCTGGATGATCTCCGTGAGGCCCTGTACCTCGCTGGCCACCACGGGGCGCCCGGCCAGCATCGCCTCGACCGCGACGTTGCCGAACGGCTCCTCTCGTGAGGGCACCAGCGCGATGTCGGCATCGGCGAGAAAAGGAGCGACCGGGTCCTGGAATCCGGCGAAGACGACCCCGTCGGCCGCGAGTTCTTGGAGCTCCTTCTCGAACCACTCGTAACCCGGGAAGATCGAGCCGACGAGCGTGAGCGTGACCTGCCGTCCGCGCTCACGCAGCAGCGCGACCGCGCGGACCGCCACGTCGCTGCCTTTTCGCGGAGACAGCCTGCCGACGAGCACCAGCCTGCCCTCGGGCACGTCGCGCAGAGGCGTCGAGTCGCCCCGGTCGGGTACGCCGTTGTAGATCACGGTTATGCGGCCGGGACGTACCCCTCCGCTGGTCAGGGTCCGCAGGCAGGCCTCGCTGTTGGCCACCACCTGGTGCGCGAGCCGTACGGGGGCGGTGAGAAGGCGGCGCAGCAGTGGTGAGATGTGCTGCTCGGCCTCGTGCACGTGGCAGATCACCGGGACCCGGGCCAGGCGGCCGGCCACGATCCACAGGGGAATCGTGAGCGTGCTGACATAGAGGGCCGTCGGCCTGATGCGCCGGAGCATCGCGACGATCCGCGGCAGGGTGGTGAGCGTCTGCCACGTGAGTGTCAGCACGCCTCGCGGGGAGAGCAGGGATTTTCGGAGCACGGGCGACGGCATGATCGCTATCTCGCTGCCCGTCTCACGCAGGCGATCGCCCAGCGGCCCCTCCTCCGGCAGCACGACCGTGACCTCGGCCGCCTCGGTCAGCGCCCGCACCGACTCGAGCAGCATCCGGTCGGAACCGTAGAGATCAGGTGACGGATGGGTGACAACAACATGCTCCACCCTCAAGTGACCTTCCCTTCGATAGTCTTGCCCCAGGTCGGGGCAATGCCGGGTTCAAGAGGCTTCAGCAATGGTATGCAGAACGTTCAGTCGTGGGGGAGTCGCGTGCACATCGCCATGATCGGGACAAGAGGTGTTCCAGCCCGGTATGGCGGTTTTGAAACCGCGGTCGAGGAAATCGGCGCCCGGTTGGTCGACGCGGGACACCAGGTCCGGGTTTACTGCCGCGGTGCGGCGGAGCGGCAGGACGAGCACAGGGGCATGCGCCTGGTTCACCTCCCGGCCCTCAGACACAAGACGCTGGAGACGCTGAGCCACACCGCGCTGTCCGTCGGACATCTGCTGGCCCACCGGACCGACGTCGCCCTCGTTTTCAACGCCGCAAACTCGCCGCTGTTGCCGTTCATCCGCGCCGCACGGATCCCCGTCGCGACCCATGTCGACGGTCTGGAGTGGAAACGGGACAAGTGGAGCGGGGCGGGGCGACGCTACTACCTCATCGCGGAGCGCCTCTCCGTACGCTGGTCGCACGCGGTTATCGCAGACGCCCGTGCCATCCAAGATTATTACCAGGAACGTTATGAAATCGGAAGCGTGCTGATTCCGTACGGCGCACCGATTCAGGACGTGGCGAATACGGAGTTACTGAAACGGGCGGGGTACGAGCCCGGGCGTTTTCATTTGGTGGTGGCGCGCTTCGAGCCGGAGAACCACGTGGCGGAGATCGTCGCGGGCTATGTCCGGAGTCGAGCGGAATATCCGCTGGTCGTCGTGGGGTCGGCGCCCTACGCGGCTGAATACACCGAGCGGGTCCACGAGATCGCCGGCTCGGATCCGCGGGTCCGTCTGGTCGGCGGGATCTGGGATCAGGAGTTGCTGGACGCGCTGTACGCCGGCTGCGCGTCCTATCTGCACGGCCACTCGGTGGGCGGCACGAATCCGTCGCTGCTGCGTGCGATGGGCGCCGGTGCCCCGGTGATCGCCTACGACGTGGTGTTCAACCGTGAGGTGTTGGCCGACACCGGACTGTTCTTCGGCGATGAGGCCATGTTGGCCGAGACGCTGGAAACAGTGGAGAAGCGACGTGATCAGGAGGCCGCCCGCGGCGCGGCGGCCCGGGAGCGTGCTCGCACCGCATATCGCTGGGACGACGTCGCGGCTCGGTACGAACGGCTGTGTCGTGATCTCGTAACCGGAGATCTCGGGACCGGAGATCTCCGGGCCGGACGAGCCGGGGCCGGGGACTGACGGGTGCCGGGTCTCGGGGAGCGGGTAAGCAAGACCGTCGCCTCAGCAGGGGGGTCGGTTCTCGCCCAGGTGGTCGCCGCGCTCAGCAGCCTGCTGCTCCAACTCATCGCGGCCAGAGAGCTTGGTTCGGCCGGGTTCGCCGCGTTCACGCTTCTGATCGCCACACTGACAGTGATCACCACGCTGCACACCGCGTGGGTCGGCGACTCTCTCACCGTGCTGGACCGCTTCGATCCGCGTGTCCGGGCCGCACTCGCGGCATCGTCGGTGGTGACACTCGCTCTCGGCGCCGTCGTGGGCACGGTCCTGGCGATCGTGCTGGACGCGGCGAGTGGGCTCGGTGTCCTGCTGTTCGGCGTGCTCGTCGTGCTCTGGCTGCTGGAGGACACCGGGCGGCGGATACTCGCCGCCCGGCTGGAGTTCGGCCGGCTCGCCGCGAATGCGGTTGTGGACTTCGTCGTGGTCTTCTCGGTGCTGGGCGCGTTCTGGCTGTCCGGCGCGTTGCGCTTGGAGACGGTGCTCGCCGCCATGTGCGCGGGCTCCCTGGCCGGGGTCGTGCTGGCGGTCGTCAGCCTGCCCCATGAGGAGCTCGCCTGGCCGGGTTTACGCCGGGCTACCCTGCGGGAGGCCGATCTGCGGGGGATCGTCTCGTTCGCCACGTGGCGAACGGCCCAGGCCGGGCTGCGCCCGTTGACGTTGATGCTGACGAGGGTCGCCATCGTCGCCATGGTCTCCAGCGTGGCTCTCGCCACTGTCGAGGGCGCCCGCCTGCTGCTGGCTCCGGCGCTCACGTTGATCAACGGGGTGGGCGCGTTCCTGCTGCCCCGGATGGTACGGCTCCGCCAGAGCGGCACACCGCTGCGCCTGGGGCTGGCGCTGACCGCCTCGCTCGCGCTCACCGCGCTCACCGCGGTCGGTGGCGTGGTCGTGGTCGCGCTGGCGAAACCGCTGGAGCCGTTCATCACCGGAGGGAACTTCCCGATCGAGCCGATCGCGGTGGCCGGCTGGGCCGCCTATTCGGTGAGCATCGCGGCGACGCTTCCGGTCAGCATGCTCGCCACCGCCTACCGGCACTCCCGGCTGGTTTTCGTCGTCCGGCTGATCGAGTCTGTGGTCGGCGTCACTCTTCTTCTTCTGCTGCTGGCTCTGCGGCCGGACCTGGTGAACCTCGCTCCGTTCTGTATCGGCATCGGGGGTGTCGTGACCTCGGTGATCCTTGTCGTACGGCTGCGCGCTCTGCGGCATGAGGAGCCCACTCTGCCTGGGGAGAGGATGAGCCATGTGGCCCAAGCTGATCATTAGCGGCCTCCTGCTGGCCGGGGTGACGATGATGGCGCCGACGGACGCCGCGGCTCGGGAGCCCGCGCCTCAGCCCTCCGCCGTGCCGAGCTCGGCATGGAAGCGGGCCTTCGTCTTCGCCGACCAGCGGATCGACGAGTCCAGTGGGTTGGCGGCCAGCCGTGTCAATCCCGGCGTGGTGTGGACGTTCAACGACACCGAGGGCCCGATACGGCTGTTCGCCGTCGGAGCCGACGGCAGGACCCGGGCGGTGGTCACCCTCGTCGGAGTCAAGGGCGTCGACCCCGAGGCCATGGCGGCCGTGGTCGGGGCGGACGGCACGGACTATCTCTACGTCGGAGACATCGGCGGGAACGCGACCCCTCGTTCGACCGTCGTGATCTACCGAATCGCCGAGCCGACCAAGCTGGCCGACATGTCGGTCAAGGCGACCGCGTACCGGTTGACCTATCCGGACGGAGCGCATGACGCGGAGGCGTTGCTGGTCGACCCGCGAACTCGGCAGCTCTACGTCGTGACCAAGAGCCCGAAAGGGGGAAACGTCTATCGAGCCCCCGAGGAGCTCTCCGAGACCGGGACCAACACGCTGACCCTGGTGCGGAATCTGCCTTATGTGGTGAGCGATGGGCTGATCACACCAAACGGTGCCATGATTCTGCGCAGTTACAACAAGGCCCGGGTCTGGGACAGCCCAGGGGGTGACCTCACCTGGGTCATGGATCTCCCGAAACAGAAGCAGGGGGAGGGCATCGCGATCACTCCGGACGGAAAGACCTTGCTGATCTCCAGCGAAGGCGTGTCATCACCCGTGTGGCAGATGGAACTGCCGGCCGCTCTGGGGCCCCAGGAGGTGGCTCCGGCGAACGAGGCGACCGGCGCGGCACCGGCGTCGGAAGCCGGTTCGGCGCTCACACCGGACCGGCTCTGGGCCCTGATCGGCGGGGTGGCGCTGCTTGTCCTCACCGCTTCCCTGATCATTGTGGTCCGAGCGGAAAACCGGGTGTGGTGACGTGAGCGACTCTGCGGCCGCTCGATACCTGGCCTACCCCCCGGGCCGGGGAAACGTCTGGATCCCCACCCGCGACGGCCGCTCCGCCGGTGCCGGCCTCTCACTGCTGACGTTCTCCAAGCCGGTGCCGCTGGCACTGCAGTTCGCGTTGTTCGCCGCTGCCCGCGTGGCAGGCCCGTGGGTGCTGCCGGGCCGGCGCAGGCGCTGGCGTCCACCGGTGGCGCAGGAGGCCTGGGCGACGATAAACGAGCAGATCGCGGCGGTCGTCGGACCCTCGGACGCCGTGGCGGGCTACCTGCGCCCGCAGTCGTCGCGGGCCGGAGGCGCCGCGCTGCTCCTTCTCCGGGCGGGACGCCCCATCGGGTTCCTGAAGATACGGGAGCGCCCAGGGGAACTGATGCGAGAGGCGACGGCGCTGGCCGCTTTTACCTCCGGAGATCACATCGGCTTCCGGGTTCCTGAAGTTCTCGGCACCGGATCCGTCGACGGCCTCCACTGGCTGCTGCTGTCGCCCATGGAGCCGGTGCCGGCACGTCCCGTTCGGAATATCGAGCCGGCCGGGCTGAGTGAGCGGATCAGCTCTCGCCTGGCGGCACGGTTACCCCGGCCACCTGACGTACCCGCGCACTGGCAGCCGATGCACGGAGATCTCACCCCGTGGAATCTGCGGCTCACCCGGACTCCCGTGCCGTGGCTGATCGACTGGGAGGATGCCGGATACGCCCCGCCGCACGCCGACGAGACCTACTACACGGCCACCCGCCTCGCGGTGTACGGTGGCACGCCTCCTGCTCGGACGCACGGCGAAGCCGCCGCCTACTGGCGCGACCGGGTGAGCCGCCGGGTCGCGGATGATGTGGAACTCACCCGACGGCTCCTGGAGATCCTCGGCAGGATGATCGATTAGGGCGCGGCCCAGTCCGGAAACGAACGGCCGAGCATCTTCTCCAGAGCGGCGTTGTGCGGCGCGAAGTGCTCGATCAGCCGACGCCTGACCGACGCGGGCAACTCGGACTTGGGGGCGGGATTCCATACCTTCCCGGCCTCCGGTAGCGGGGCGTGCGGCAGACCGAGGAATGCCGCCACCTCGTCGCACACGCGCTGTTGGTCGCGGTAGAACTCCTCGCTGCTGACCACGTGGAACCGGTCCGCCGGGAAATGGTCGAACCAGCGCCGCAAGGCGCGGTCGTACTCGCTCTGCGCCACGTAGGACTGCTGTTCGTGGGCATAGCTGTAGTAGGTCGGGTCGGAGATGAGACGCTGCTCCTCGCCCGCGGTCCGTTCCGCCTCCGCGGCCAGCGCCTCTTCGAACGACAGTTTCTCGACACCGGCCCGCACCCGTTCCCGGTAGTGCGAGAAGGTGCGTTCCACCGGGTCGCGCAGGGCCAGCAGGATGCGCGCTTCGGGGACGTCCCGGGCGGCGCGCCGCGCCGCGAGCGGGTGATACAGGTAATAGGGCGAGCCATCACCCGCGATCACCGGCCCTCCGGCACGCCGGGCCGCACGGGAGCGGGCTGCCCTGCTGGGCAGGTACGACCGGTACCAGCGCATGCCGCGCCGATAGTTGCTGTCGAAGAAGTGCACGCCCTTGGTGTGGTTGGCTTTGGGAAGCAGGTCGGCCGAGGGGAAAAGCGGAATGATGTTCGGGTGATCGAGGAGCGCGTAGTACAGCGAGGTCGAACCGCCGCGCTTCGCGCCGATGAGGAGGAAATCAGGGTCCGGCCTCGCCCACGCGGTCGCCATTCCGTACGCTCTGAACACGCTGCGTCCCAGGTTCAGGACAGACTCCGGTAAGAGGTCTCGCGTGCCCATATGTCGCGCTCTCCTTGCTTGGTGACCACTGAATGCCTACTATCTCATCGTTCCTGGTACGCGCCGAGAGGACGGCGGCACAAGCGAGGAGAGCTGCGTGTTGAAGGCTCGCCATCGCCGCGAACATGTCCGTTGGTGGCCCGTTCTGGTGCCGATCGGTCTCATCCTCGCCAGTGAGTACAAGGTCCGTTCCAGGCCGGTGAACCAGTCGATCGGCGGAGGCGTGGACGCGACGATCCTCCTGGAGATCGGGGTCTACGGCTTGGTCGCGCTCTACCTGTACCGCCGCTTCGGAATCAGGGCGCCGCGTCGGCGAGGATCCACCATCCGGCTGCTCGGCTGGGGGTTCGCCGCGTTCTCCGCGATGAGCGTGCTCTGGACCCCGTTCCCCACCTTCGCCGCGGTGCGCGGTGTGCAACTCCTCATCATCGCCGCGCTCTCCCAGGTGCTGGTCGCCCGGGCGGAGCGGGAGGACCTGTGGCGGCTGGCGCACGCGTTCATCCTGCTCGTGCTGGTCTCCGTGGGCATCGGTGTCGCCGTTCCGTTCCCCCGCACGCCGCTGACCGTCAACCGGTTCAACTGGCTCTATGTTCACCCTGTCTCGGCGGGCATCTTCCTCGGCATCGCCATCTTGCTGGTCGTGGGATTCGCGCTGCCCGGGGGGTTGCCGAGGCGCTGGCCGCTGCCCGCGTACCTGATCGCGGGGGTGATCCTGGCCGCGGCCCTGATCGGCACGGGCACCAGAGGCGCGGCCGGCGGCTGCCTGGCCGGGCTGGTGGTGATGTTCCTGCTGGCCAGCGGCCCACGCGGCAGGGCGACCTTCCTGATGATCACGCTGCCATGTGTGATCGTGGCTGCGCTGGCCTTCAGCGACCGGTTGATCGGCTTCGCCACTCGCGGTGAGACGGTCGAGCAGCTGGAGAGTCTGAACGCCAGAACCGACCTGTGGACGTTCGCGCTACGCGCCTTCAGGGCGGAGCCCTTCTTCGGCAACGGCCTGTCGTCGACCCGAGGGCTCTTCCTCGACGACATCGGGCTGGGGGGCGGCCACAATGCCTTCGTCAATGTCCTGGTCGAGGGCGGCATCGTCGGCCTGGCCCTGTTCTGCATGCTGATCCTGGCCCTGATCGTCCGTCTGCTCGTGCTGGTCCGGGCCCGACACGTCCGGGCGGAGGCCACGATGCTGCTCGGGGTGATGGTCTTCTTCCTGGTCGACGGAGTCACCACCGAGATGGTGGCGGCGCCGGCCAATGTCGCGTCCGTCTGGCTCTACACGGTGATCGCCTGGACGATCCTTCTGGCGCGTAAACCGCCGGCGGCCGATAGGCGTCCAGAAACTGACTCCGGGGTGGACACTCCGGATCTCCCCGCACAGGTGGTGTCCCCGAGGGTGGTCAGATGAGACGGCTGCGTGTCAACAGGAGGGTCGGTGTCGCCGGTCTGGCGACGCTGGCGGTCCTCGGCACCGGATGGGGCGCGTGGAGCAACGACACGCCCGGCCCTGTCGTGGCCGACTGGCGCACGGCAGGGCCGCTCGCCATCGGAACCGCCGCCTACCCCGTTCCGCAGGGGGCGTATTTCGTGGCGCCCTGGGGGGATGACGTCGCCCCGGGCACCGGGGAGGCGCCGTGGCGCACCGTGGGGCACGCGGTGCGGGCCGTCCCGGCCGGTGCCGTCATCGTGCTCCGCGGGGGCGTCTACCACGAGTCCGTCGAGGTGTACGGCAAGCAACTGACCCTGCAGGCCTATCCGCGCGAGGCGGTGTGGTTCGACGGCACCGAGGCGGTGTACGGCTGGGTCCGGGATGGTTCGGTCTGGCGCAGGGACGGCTGGAACGTCCGGTTCGACAACACCGACCCGACGGCGGGAGGCGGCGAAGCCTGGCGCATGGTGGGCCCGGAGAACCCCGTGGCCAACTGGCCCGACCAGGTCTTCGTCGACGGGCAGCAGCAGAAGCAGGTGGTCGGCCGCGACCTGCTGAAGCCCGGAACGTTCTTCGTCGACTACGACAGCGGAAAGCTCTATCTGGGCTCCGACCCGACCGGCCACGACGTGCGGGCCACGACCCTGGCCGAGGCGCTCTACCTCAACCAGGCGGACGGCTCGGCCGTCCTCGGCATCGGCTTCCGCCGCTACGCCACGCCGATCAGGAGGATGGGCGCGGTGAAGGGGTTCGCGAACGATCTGCGGTTCGAGAACGACGTCTTCGCCGACACCGCGCTCGCCGGGCTCAGCATCAAGGGCGACCGGATCGTCGTGCGGAACAACGCCTTCCTGCGCAACGGACAGCTCGGGCTGCACGGGCACCGCACGCAGCAGGCCACCGTGGCCGGAAACCTGATGGAGGGCAACAACTGGGAGCACTTCGAGATGGCTCCCGTCTCGGGCGGCATGAAGATCACCACGTCGGCTGGGCTCCAACTGGCCGGCAACCGTTCGGAGCGCAACTTCGGGCCGGGCTTCTGGCTCGACGAGTCGGTGTCCGACGCGGTGGTCGCCCGCAACCTGGCGCTGGCCAACTTCGGGCACGGCATTCATTACGAGATCTCGGCGCGCGGGCTGATCGTCGGGAACGTCGTGGCGGACAACGGCAAGAACGGACTGTACGTCAACGAGTCGAGCGATGTCAGACTCTGGAACAACACGGTGCTGCGCAACGGCGGCACGCAGATCAATGTCATCGACGGCGCGCGGGAACAGGCCGACCCGAGCATGCCGTGGAACGTGTCCGGGGTGGAGGTGCGCAACAACCTCGTCCAGGGCGGACCCCAGCCCCTCGTGTCGGTCGAGGACCTGACTGGCAGGCGGACTGCGCCAGAAATGGCCGATTTCGACTACAACGTCTACTATCTCGCAGGCGGTGGCGGCGCCGATTCCATCAAATGGGTGGACCGCCGGGCCGGGCACCGTTCGTTCACGGACCTTCGCACCGTCCGGGATCGAGCCAAAATCGAACGCCACGGGCGGGAAGCCCGCGGCCCCATTCCCTTTACCGACCCCGGCGCCTTGGCCGTCGGAGAGGGATTGCCTAATGGCGCTCCTCTCCCGGACGACGTCGCCACCTGGCTCAACGCCCAGGCCGGTCGATCTGTCCAGGTCGGCGCCCCTTAGGCTAAATCATGATCCATTGAAACGAATATGTTGCATTACGAATCAATGGAGTCGATTCCGCATCTGTATCGTTCCACTACGATTTAGATGAATCCGGGCCAGTAGGGCATACGGAACGACGTGTAGGATACCCATGGGTAAAAAGCTAGACCTCGTCAAGCGTTCCGCGTTCGCGTTACTCATCGCCGGCTTCGGTCTCGTCCAGGGCGGGACCGCGTCGGCGGACATCGACCCCGAGCCGGGGGTTCCCGAGACCGTCACGGCCGACGCTCTGCCCACCTGGCAGATCAACGGCGTGGTCTGGAAGCAGGTGACGGTCGGGAACACCGTGTACGCGGTGGGCAGCTTCTCCAAGGCCCGCCCGCCGGGGACCAGCCCGGGTGACCCGCAGGAGGTCAACCGGGCGAACATCCTCGCCTACGACATCACCACCGGGAACCTGCTGCCGTTCAACCACACGCTGAACGCGCAGGCCCGCTCGATCGCGGCATCCCCCGACGGGTCGCGGATCTACGTGGGGGGCGAGTTCACCACCGTCGACGGCGTGACCCACAACCGCCTCGTCGCGTTCAACACCGCGACGGGCGCCGTCGACACCGCCTTCAACCCCTCGGTCGGCTCGGCGGTGTGGGCGATCACGGCCTCCGACTCCACCGTCTACATCGGCGGCAACTTCTTCAACGTCAACGGCTACTCGCGTAACCGCACGGCCGCTCTCGCCCGGAGCAACGGCACTCTGCTGTCATGGCGGCCCGAACCCGACGACGAGATCCACGCGATGCTCATGGCCCCCGACCAGAGCCGGGTGCTCATCGGCGGGAAGTTCCAGAACCTCAACGGCGAGGCCCGTGTCGGCATCGCCGCGGTCGACCCGGTCACCGCCGCGTCACTGCCCTGGAGCAGCAGCCCCACCCCCGCACGCCAGTCCAGTACGAACTTCTCCTACGTCGACGACCTCGTCACCGACGGCACGCTCGTCTACGGCGCCAACGACGGCGAGGGCTGGCACTGGTTCGACGGCCGCTGGGCGGCGGATCCGTACACCGGCGACCTGGTCTGGCTCGACAACTGCTACGGCGCGACGTACGGCCTCTTCGTCACCGGCCAGGTGCTCTACAGCGTCGGGCACGCGCACGACTGCGCCTCGCTCGGCGCGTTTCCGGAGACGAACCCGCAGACGTGGCAGCGCGCGCTGGCCCAGACCACTTATCCGACCGGCACCGACCAGGCCCCGCCGTCCAACAACAGCAAGTACAGCGGCCAGCCCGTCCCGAGCCTGCTGCACTGGTTCCCATCGATCAACGCCGGGAGCTACACCGGCATGTATCAGGGAGGCTGGTCGCTGACGGGGAACGACCGGTACCTGTCGATGGGCGGCGAGTTCACCGCCGTCAACGGCAGCCCGCAGCAGGGGCTGACCCGATTCGCGATCAAGTCGGTGGCGCCGAAGAAGTCCGGCCCCATCCCCACCGCCGGTCTCACCCCGAACGTGGCCTCCTTCCAGGCGGGAACCGCACGGGTCAGTTGGCCGGCGACGTGGGATCGGGACAGCGAGAAGCTGACCTACGAAGTGCTGCGTGACGGGTCCGGCACCCCGATCGGCACCGTCACCGCCACGTCCAACTTCTGGACGCTGCCGTCGCTCGGCTTCAAGGACACCGGACTCACCCCCGGCACCACGCACACCTACCGCATCCGAGTGAAGGACCCTCAGGGGAACTCGGTCGGCAGTGGAACGTCGGTGCCCGTCACCATCGCCGCCGCCGGGTCGTCCAGCGCCTACGCCGACGCCGTCCTCGGTGACTCCCCCACGAGCTTCTGGCGGCTCGGGGAGGGCGGCGGACCCACGGCATACGACTACTCGGGCTTCACCGACGTGACCCAGAAGAGCGGCGTGACCTACGGCGTCGCCGGGGCGATCATCGGGGACACCGACACCGCGTCACGCTACAACGGCACCACGAACGGCTTCGGCGTGACCGGCACCCAGGTCCCGGTGACCCCGAGTTTCACCGTCGAGGCATGGGTGAAGACCACCTCGAGCAGAGGCGGAAAGCTCGTCGGCTACGGCAGCGCGGCCACCGGCAACAGCGGCAGCTACGACCGGCACGTTTACATGGACAACGCGGGTCGCATCTGGTTCGGCGTCTATCCCGGCGCCGTCCGCACGGTCAACTCCGCTCCCGGCTTCAACGACGGCCAGTGGCACCATGTCGCGGCCACGCTCAGCGACACGGCCGGCATGGCGCTCTACGTCGACGGCCGCAGGGTCGACCAGAACACCGGCACCACCACGGCCCAGGACTACGCCGGCTACTGGCGGATCGGCGGAGACAACCTGAGTGGATGGCCGAACCAGCCGTCCAGCTCCTACCTCAACGGCGACATCGACGACGTGGCGATCTACCCGGCGGCCCTGTCGCACGAGAAGCTGCTCGACCATTACGTCGCCGCCGGCCGTACCAGCCCGATCCCACCCGCCCCCGCGGACGCGTACGGCAAGGCCGTCTACAACGCCGAGCCGACGTTCTACTGGCGACTGGGAGAGCAGAACGGCACAGTCGCCGCGGATGCGGGCAAGGGCGGTGTCGACGGCACCTACACCGCGACCGGCGTCACCTACGGCCGGCCCGGTGCCATCACCGACAGCACGGACAAGGCGGTCGCACTCAACAACGGCGGAGTCGCCTCCAAGGTGTCGTACGTCAACCCGACGACCTATTCGGGAGAGCTGTGGTTCAAGACGACCACGACCAGCGGCGGCAAGCTCCTCGGCTTCGGCAACGCCGCCTCCGGCACCAGCTCCAACTATGACCGCCACATCTACATGACGAACAGCGGCAAGCTGGTGTTCGGAACGTATACCGGCGCGATCAACGTGATCACCTCGCCGAACAGCTACAACGACGATCAGTGGCATCACGTGGTGGCCACTCAGGGCTCCGGCGGCATGAAGCTGTACGTCGACGGTGCTCCGGTGGGCAGTGACCCTCAAACGGGCGCGCAGAGCTACACCGGCTACTGGCGAGTGGGCGGGGACAACATCAACTCCTGGCCGGATCGGCCGACCGGCAACAACTTCAACGGCGAGATCGACGAGGTGGCCGTTTACGGGAGTGTGCTGTCCGACTCCCAGATCGCCGAGCACTGGCAGAAGGGCTCGGGCAACGGCCCCGCCAACCAGGCCCCCACGGCGTCGTTCAGTGCCACCTGCACGGATCTGGACTGCTCGTTCGATGCCGGGGCGTCCGGCGACCCCGACGGCTCGATCACCGGGTACGCCTGGGACTTCGGTGACGGCAGCACGGGCGCCGGCCAGACGGTCACCCACACCTACCCGGCCGCGGGCGACTACACGGTCACGCTGACGGTCACCGACGACGCGAGCGCCATTGGGACGCACGCTGATGTGGTCGCGCCGCAGCCACCGGCGAACCCGTCGTCGACGTTGGCCTCGGACACCTTCGGCCGTACGGTCTCCAGCGGGCTCGGCTCGGCCGACACCGGTGGCGAGTACACGCTTTCCGGCGCCGCCACCTGGTTCGCGGTGGACGGCGATGCGGCGAAGATCACGATGCCCTCGGCCGGTGCGAACCGGCGAGCGTACCTGAACAGTGTGCCCAGCACGACCTCGGACACCACGTTCTCGGTCACCACCGACAAGGCGGCCACGGGCAACGGCATCTACCTCTGGGCCATCGGCCGGAGTGTCAGCGGCCAGGGTGACTACCGGGCCCGGGTCCGGCTCCTCTCCTCGAACGCGGTCGGCCTCTCGGTGAGTCGTGTCGACACGTCCAACAGCGAGGTGCTGATGGTGCCCGAGCAGGGCGTCCCCGGTCTGGCCTACAGCCCGGGAACCATGCTGAAGGTCCGGCTGCAGGTGCTCGGGACTTCGCCCACGACGGTCCAGGCGAAGGTCTGGCCCGCCACGAGTGCGGAGCCGGTCGACTGGCAGGTCACCACGACCGACTCGACGGCCGGGCTGCAGGCGCCGGGCGGCGTCGGGTTCGGCGTGTTCCTGTCCGGCAGCGCCACCGACGCGCCGGTCGTCGCCACCGTGGACGACCTGTCCTCAAGCAGCATGACCAGCGCCCCGACCGCGGCGTTCTCGGTCGCCTGCACCGGCCTGACCTGCGCGGTGGACGCCTCGGGATCGGCCCCGGGAACCGAGCCGATCGCCTCCTACACCTGGAGTTACGGTGATGGAGTCGTCGAGTCCGGTCAGACCGCCTCGCACACCTTCGCGCAGGCGGGGACGTATCGGATCACGCTGACCGTGACCGGGACCGACGACCTGACCAACGTCACCACCCAGACGGTTACGGTCTCCTAGCGGTTGTCGTCGTCAAGGCCCCGCGGCGCCGCTGCGGGGCCTTCCTTCTGCGCCGGCACGGCTTGGTGGATACGACATGCTGGGGTGGGTTTGTTGAGGTGCGACTTGTTGGAGTGTGATGCATGAAACCGTTGTCGATCAGTGATGCCTACGTCTTCACTCCTGCCATCCACGGTGACGACCGTGGTCTGTTCTTCGAGTGGTTCCGCGCGGGTGAGTTCACCGAGGTGGTGGGGCACCGGTTCGGGCTCGCGCAGGCGAACTGCTCGGTCTCCGGCAGGGGAGTCCTCAGGGGTGTCCATTTCGCGGAAGTGCCGGTAGGGCAGGCGAAATTCGTCACGTGCGTGGCCGGCTCGGTCCTCGACGTGATCGTGGACCTGCGCGTCGGGTCACCGACGTTCGGCAGGTGGGAGATGGTTGCGCTGGACGACGTGACCCGTCGCGGGGTCTATCTCGCGGAGGGACTCGGACACGGCTTCATGGCGACCAGCGAGCAGGCCACGATCGTCTACCTGTGCTCCGAGCCGTACGCTCCGGCGCGAGAGCACGGGGTGCATCCGCTCGACCCCGAGTTGGGGATCGCGTGGCCGGACGGTCTGGAGCCGGTCCTGTCGCCGAAGGACGCCGTCGCGCCCACGCTGTCGGAGGCGCGCTCCCGCGGCATACTCCCCGACTACCACCGATGCCGGGAATACTACGAGAAGCTCCGCTCGTCGTAGCGTTTGGGGAGGGAATTCCGGCATGTTCGGGGCCGCCTCGGCCGGGAGGCGGGCAGCGCGTCACCAGAATTCGGCGTGATTGGCGTTCGATATCTGCTTGACCGAAATGCCAGCCGCGGTCAACATGATAAAAACTCACAATTGGGTGCCATGAATGAGGGTCGTGGCGTCTGCACTTCGGCATATCCTCCCGGTTTCTGCCTGAAGGTGTGTTTCGCCACCGGATCGGCATCCTGTGGGCACTTCCACATTGTTCCGTCAAGAGTTCTGGACGGATTTCTCGCGACCAAATGTGGACACGGGGCCACATTCCATACCTGTGGGTTGCTCTTTAATATCAGCTAGGAGCGCCGGTTCCGATATGGGCGAGTCTTGGGTCAACCTGAGAGGCGATAGAGGCGTCAACTTCGCGGAAGGTCCGGTGTGCGAGGGGCGTGGTGAATGGAAACGCGATTGGGATTGCCCGACCCTTCCGCCTCAGTCGGAACCGCCGGGGCGCGCCAGGCGAAACGCGTGCCGGTTGTGCGCCGTACATGGCTGCTGATTCTGGGCGATCTCGCCTGCGCGATCGTCGCGTTCGCCGCCGTCGTGCTGACCCGGGTCGGGCTGGGGATGTTCATCCCGGTCGAGGACTTCCTGCTCGGGCTGTCCCTCGCCGTTCTGTGGCCGTCGGTCATGGGGGTGGTGGGGGCATATCACAGGAAGACCCATGGCGAGGGGACCGAGGAGTTTCGCGCCGTCATGCAGGGGGGTGTGGGGCTGATCGCCGCGACCGCGATCGGAGCCTACGCGACCCAGGCCACGGTGGCGAGAAGCCACGTGATGGCCATGATGCCGCTGGCCACCGTGATCACCCTCCTTTTCCGCTACTGCCTGCGCAAGCGCCTGCACCGGTTGCGCGCCCGCGCCGAACTCATGCGCCGGGTCGTGGCGGTGGGACATCGCGCGTCCGTCCTCGACCTGATCGCTCAGTTCCGGCGGCAGCCGTACCACGGCATGCGGGTGGTCGCGGCGTGCCTGCCGCGAGACGACTATCAGTTGCGGCGGCGCGAGGTCGGCGGGGTGCCGGTGCTGGGGGACTTCGGTGATGTGCCGGCCGTCGTCGACAAAGTCGAGGCCGACGCCGTCGCCGTGCTCGCCTGCCCGGAACTGGACGGTGCCGCCCTGCGGCGGCTGGCCTGGGGGATCGAGCCCGGGGGCACCGACCTGTTCGTGGCCTCGGCGCTCATGGATGTCGCCGGGCCGCGGATCAGCGTCCGTGTCGTCGCCGACATGCCGCTGCTGCACGTCGAGCATCCCGACATCGACGGGATCCGCCAGCTCGTGAAGAGCGGGTTCGACAAGATCGTGGCGGCCGTCGCGCTGCTGGTCACCGCTGTGCCGATGTTCGCCATCGCTTTCGTCATCCGGGCGACCAGTCCGGGCCCGGCTCTGTTCCGGCAGACCCGGGTCGGGCGGCACGGTCGAGAGTTCGAGGTGTTGAAGTTCCGCACGATGGTCGTCGACGCCGAGCGGATCAAACGGGACCTCCTCGACGACAACGAGTCCGACGGGGTGCTGTTCAAGATCAGGAATGATCCGAGGATCACCCGGGTGGGCCGTGTGCTGCGCCGCTACTCCCTCGACGAACTCCCTCAACTCATCAACGTGCTGCGTGGCGAGATGTCGCTGGTCGGCCCGCGCCCGCCGCTGCCGGCGGAGGTGGAGCGGTACGGCACGGACGTCCGCCGTCGCCTGGTGGTCAAGCCCGGGATGACCGGACTGTGGCAGGTGAGCGGAAGATCGGACCTGTCGTGGGAGGAGTCGGTCCGGCTGGATCTGCGTTACGTGGAGAACTGGTCGCTCATGTTGGACCTGCAACTGCTGTGGAAGACGTGGTCGGCGATCACCCGCGGAGACGGGGCCTACTGAGCATGAGGGCCCTCTACGTAGTAGTCGCAAGGACTCGATCAACGACGAACAGCGCTCGATTTCGCGCGTCTTCCGACGGCGAGAACGCGGGCGAGGGAGAACATCGATGACAATCTGCCGACTGTGCGGCTCGGCTAATCTGACGGGGGTCGTCGACCTCGGCGCCACCCCCCCGTGCGAACGCTTCCTGACGGCGGATCAGCTCGACGAGCCGGAGCCCACCTACCCGCTGCACCTACGGGTCTGCACCGTCTGCCGGCTGGCGCAGCTCCCGCCGCTGATCACTCCCGAGGACACCTTCACCGAGTACGCGTACTTCTCCTCCTACTCGACGTCCTGGGTGGAGCACGCGCGGAGGTTCGTCGCGGACCGGTTCGCAGGCCCCGGCTCGCTCGGCCCCGATTCGTTCGTGGTGGAGGTGGCCAGCAACGACGGCTACCTGCTGCGGCACGTCGTCGAACGCGGGGTGCGCTGCCTGGGCATCGAGCCGTCGGCGAACGTCGGGCAGGCGGCCAGGGACCGGGGCGTTCCCACGCTCACCGAGTTCCTCACCCCGGAGGTCGGCGCGGCCGTGCGGGCCGAGCACGGGCCTGCCGACCTCGTCGTGGCCAACAACGTCTACGCCCACATCCCCGACGTGGTCGGGTTCACCGAGGGGCTGCGGGCGCTGGTCGCGGACGACGGCCTGGTCTCCATCGAGGTGCAGCATCTGCTTTCGCTGATGGAGCTGAACCAGTACGACACGATCTACCACGAGCACTTCCAGTACTACACGGTCGCCTCCGCGCAGCGGGCGCTGGCGAGTGGCGGCCTGACGCTGGTGGACGTGGAGCCGCTGCCCACCCACGGCGGTTCGATCCGGCTGTGGGCACGCCCCGGCGGAGAACCGGGCGAGCGCGTCCTGGAGGTGCTGGCCCGGGAGAAGTCGGCCGGCCTGCACGAGCTGTCCGGTTACGCCGACTTCGCCGCCCGCGTCGCCCGCGTCCGGCGGGACCTGCTGAGGTTTCTCATCGAGGCCGCCGACGAGGGCCGGACCATCGCCGGGTACGGCGCGCCGGGCAAGGGGAACACGCTGCTCAACCACTGCGGCATCCGGCCCGACCTGCTCCCGTACACGGTGGACCGCAACCCCTACAAACACGGCAGGTTCACCCCGGGGACGCGGATCCCGATCCTGCCGCCGGAGCGTCTCGCCGCCGACCGGCCCGACTACGTCCTGGTTCTCCCGTGGAACCTCCGCCAGGAACTGACCGAGCAGCTCTCCTATGTCCGCGATTGGGGTGGCCGGCTGGTCTTCCCCATCCCCCACCTGGAGGTCGTGTGAAGGTCGTGCTGTTCTGCGGCGGGCGCGGCACGCGGATGCGGAGCGAGCTGCCCGGCGGCGACTTACCGAAGCCGATGCAGCTCGTCGGCCCCCGGCCGCTGCTCTGGCACGTCATGCGCTACTACGCGCACTTCGGGCACAAGGACTTCCTGCTGTGCCTGGGTTACGGCGCCCACTACATCAAGGAGTTCTTCCTCAACTACCGGGAGACAGACTCGAACGACTTCATACTGGACGGCGGCCGGGTCGAGCTGCTGTCGGGCGACATCTCCGACTGGTCGATCACCTTTGTGGACACCGGGCTCGACACCCCCATCGGGGAACGGCTGCGCCGGGTGCGGCCGCACCTCGGCGGTGCGGAGATGTTCCTGGCCCACTATGCCGACGTGCTGTGCGACGTGCCGCTGTCTGACGTCATCGACCGGTTCGCGACAGCCGACGCCGGTGCCTCGATGTTGGTGGTCCCACCGGGTAACACCTTCCACTGCGTGGATCTGAGCGAGGGCGGGCTGGTCGGCGGGATCACCCCGGTCAGCCAGGTGCCGCTGTGGGTCAACGGCGGCTTCTTCGTGCTCCGCCAGGAGATCTTCGAGCACATCCCCGAGGGCGGCGACCTGGTCGCGGACGGCTGCGCCGAGCTGGCCAAGCGCGGCAGGCTGCTGGCCTATCCCTACCGCGGCTACTGGCGGCCGACCGACACCGTCAACCAGCGGCTGGAGCTGGATCACGCGTGGGCCCGCGGCGATCGGCCCTGGGCGCTGTGGGAGGCGACATGATGCCGCGGCTGGTGCCCGATCGCTGCGAGGAGATCGTGCTCCTCGCAGCGCACTGCGACGATCTGCCGATCGGGGCGGGCGGGACGCTGCTTGAGCTGTGCCGGGCCCGTCCCGGGTTGCGGGTCACCGCGCTCGTGCTGTCGGGCGGCGGCACCGGCAGGGAGGCGGAGGAGCGGGGGGCGCTGCCCGCTTTCTGCCCCAAGGCGGAGGTCGACCTGACCGTGCTGGACCTGCCGGACGGCCGGCTCCCCGCCCACTGGGAGCGGGCCAAGGAGGCGCTGGAGGACCTGCGGCGGCGGTGCGACCCCGACGTGGTGTTCGCCCCCGCGACGCACGACGCGCACCAGGACCACCGGGGCCTGGCCCGGCTGGTGCCCACGGTGTTCCGCGATCACCTGACGCTGGGCTACGAGATCCTCAAGTGGGAGTCCGACCTGGCCCAGCCCGCCGTCTTCGTGCCGCTGCCCGAGGGGACGGTGCGGGAGAAGATCGACCTGCTGCACGCGCACTACCCCTCCCAGCACGCGCGGAGCTGGTTCGACGAGGAGACGTTCCGCGGGCTCGCCCGGGTCCGCGGAGTGCAGTGTCAGAGCCGCTACGCGGAGGCGTTCCACGCGGCCAAGATCGCCGTCGGTTTCGAGGCCGGTTTCCGCGGCCGTTTCTAGGGAGAGATTTCGTTGCGCGTTCTACTGACCGGACACCAGGGCTACCTGGGCACGGTGATGGCCCCGGCGCTGGCGCAGGCCGGCCACGACGTCGTCGGGCTCGATTCCGGGCTCTTCGCCGACTGCGTGCTCGGTCCCGCTCCGGCCGACCCCAAGGCGTACGCGGTGGACCTGCGGGACGTACGCCCCGAGCAGCTGGCCGGCTTCGACGCGGTGATCCACCTCGCCGCGCTGTCCAACGATCCGCTGGGCTCGCTGGCCCCCGAGTTGACGTACGACATCAACCACCATGCCTCGGTACGGCTCGCGAAGCTCGCGCGGGACGCCGGGGTGCGGAGGTTCCTGTACGCGTCCACCTGCTCGGTCTATGGCGCCTCGGGCGGCGGCGAACTGGTGAACGAGGACGCCCCGCTGCGGCCGGTGACCCCGTACGCGGTCTCGAAGGTCAGGGTCGAGGCGGACCTGGCCGAGCTGGCCGACGAGGACTTCAGCCCGGTGTTCCTGCGAAACGCGACCGCGTTCGGGTTCTCGCCCCGGCTGCGCGCCGACATCGCGCTGAACAACCTGGTCGGCCACGCGGTGCTCAGCGGGGTCGTGAAGGTGCTGTCCGACGGCACGCCCTGGCGGCCTCTCGTGCATGCCGAGGACATCGCGGCCGTGTTCCGGCTGGCGCTGGTCGCCCCGCGCGAGGCCGTACACCTCCGGGCGTTCAACGTGGGGACCGAGCGCAACAACGTGACCGTCGCGGAGATCGCCGCCGAGGTGGTGCGGGCGGTCCCGGAGGCCGAGTTGCTGATCACCGGGGAGACCGGGGCGGATCCGAGGTCCTATCGGGTGGACTTCTCCCGGCTTCGCGGGGCGCTGCCCGGTTTCGACTGTGCCTGGACCGTGGCGGACGGCGCGGCCGAACTGGTGGCCGCCTACCGTCGGCACGGGCTCACGCGGGAGAACTTCGACACCCGCTTCACCCGGCTGGCCCGGCTGTCGGACCGGCGCGCGGCGGGGACCCTCGACGAGAGCCTGCGCCCGTGACAGGCCGCGAGATGCACGACCTGGTGAAGCGGCTCTATCCGCTGTGCCGCAGCATCACCGGGGACGGCGTGCGACGCACGCTGGAGATCATCGGGGAGTCGATCCCACTGGACGTGCACGAGGTGCCGACCGGGACCCAGGTGCTCGACTGGACGGTGCCGAAGGAGTGGAACATCCGCGACGCCTTCGTCCGGGATCCCGCGGGTGCCAAAGTGATCGATTTCGCCGAGTCGAACCTGCACGTGGTCGGCTACAGCGTGCCGGTGTCGGCCACGATGACCCTCGACGAGCTGCGACCGCACCTGCACACGCTGCCCGGGCAGCCGGACCTGATCCCGTACCGGACCAGCTACTACGCGGAGACCTGGGGGTTCTGCCTCAGGCACGAGACGCTGTCAGCGCTGGGCCCGGGGCCGTACGAGGTGCACATCGACTCGACGCTCGCGGACGGTCACCTGACGTACGGCGAGTACGTGGTGCCGGGGGAGTCCGCCGACGAGGTGCTGGTCTCGTGCCACGTATGCCATCCGTCGCTCGCCAACGACAACCTGGCCGGTGTCGCGGTGGCGGTCGAGCTCGCCCGAAGGATCGCCCGGGCGAACCCCCGGCATACCTACCGGTTCCTGTTCGCGCCCGGCACCATCGGGGCGATCACCTGGCTCGCGCGCAATCGGGAGCGGGCCGGCCGCATCAGGGCCGGGCTCGTGCTGGCCTGTGCCGGGGACGGCGGTCCGCTGACCTACAAGCGCAGCAGGCGGGCGAACGCCGAGATCGACCGTGCGGTGGAGCAGGTGCTCCGCTCCTCCGGACGGCCCCACACGATCATCGGCTTCTCGCCGTACGGCTACGACGAGCGGCAGTTCTGCTCGCCCGGGTTCGACCTCGGAGTCGGCTCGCTCACCCGGACGCCGTACGGCGCCTACCCCGAATATCACACCTCGGCCGACGATCCCGGGTTCGTCTCGGCGGAGGCGATGGCCGACACGCTGGAGACCTGCTGGGAGGTGCTGGGCGTGCTGGAACGCGACCGCCGCTACCTCAATCTCAGCCCCTACGGAGAACCCCAACTCGGCAGACGCGGACTGTACGGCTCGCTGGGGGGTCGCAGCGACACCAGAGACGACCAGATGGCGATGCTCTGGGTGCTGAACCTCTCCGACGGTGACCACGGCCTACTGGACATAGCGGAACGATCCGGGCTCCCGTTCGACCTCGTGGCCGATGCGGCGCATGCGCTCGCGGGTGCCGGACTGCTCAAGGAGCGATAGATGACGCAATTCGCCACCCCCACGTCGCTGGGCCTCAACCTCAGAGTCGGCGAACTGGTGGAGGTCCGCAGCGAGGCGGAGATTCTCGCCACCCTGGACGACAGGGGTGAGTTGGACAGCCTGCCCTTCATGCCGGAGATGCTGAAGTACTGCGGGCAGCGGATGACCGTGCACAAGGTGGCGCACAAGCTGTGCGACACGATCAGCCGCAGCGGCATGCGGCGCATGGACGGCGCCGTCCATCTGGCCGGGGCACGGTGTGACGGATCGGCTCATGGCGGATGCCAGACCGCATGCTCGCTGTACTGGAAGGAGGCCTGGCTCAAACGAGTGGAAGCCGGGACCCCAGAAACTGGGGATGCCGTCACCCCCCGGCCGTCCCGGCCGCTCCTGCCCCTGCTGGAGGTCAACAGCAGGAAGGAGCCCGGCCCGGACGGAGAGGAGCGTTTCTCCTGCCAGGCGACCGAACTCCTGCGCGCCGCCCCCGTCTGCCTGCCGCTGAAGAACCTGGGACAGTACGTCACGGACGTGCGCAGCGGCAACGCCGGAGCCTTCGCGGTGCTGCGTACCTTTCTGGTCCAAGTTTTCAACCGCTACCAGAGCATCAGCAGGCGGGTGCTCCCGCGGCGGTTGCGGATCCGGGGCGGGCTGCGCTGGGGTTGGCTCAAGGGTGGCGCCGGCGCCAGCACCCCGGTCGCGCATCTCGGGCTGCGACCGGGCGAGCTCGTCCGGGTCAAGTCCAAGGAGGAGATCCTCAAGACCCTCAACGACGACCTGCTCAACCGCGGAATGGGATTCGAGGAGGAGATGAGCCGCCACTGCGGCCGGACGGCGCGGGTGCGCGCCAGGGTCGACCAGTGCATCGACGAGAGGACCGGGCGGATGCTGCGGATGAAGACGCCCTGCGTCATCCTCGACGACATCGTCTGCGGGGGCGTCTACAACGCCAACTGCCCCCGTGAGTTCGTGCCGTTCTGGCGGGAGATCTGGCTCGAGCGCGTCGAGGAGACGCGGCCGGCATGAGCCGCTCCCCAGAACAGGAACAGGAACGGGAACGGGATGCGGGGCTGAGCTCCATCGGCCGCAAGGCCGGCCGGGGTCTGGGGTGGAGCCTGCTGGGCACCCTGGTGACCAAGATTGGCTCTCTCGCCATGGGCCTGGTGCTCGCCCGGCTGCTCGCGCCCGCCGACTTCGGCCTCTACGCCATCGCGCTGGCCGCCTCCCAGTTCGTCATGCACATCAACGACGCGGGCATCATCGCGGCGACCGTGCAGTGGCGGGGGAAGCTGGAGGACATGGCGCCGACCGCGGCGGTGCTGGCCGTGTCGTTCAGCACCGCCGTCTACGGGATCTTCTGGGTGATCGCACCGGCCTTCGCCCGCCTGGCCGGAAACGAGGCGGCGACCCCGGTCGTGCGCCTGCTGACTGTGATCATCCTGGTGGACGGGCTGACGGCGGTCCGCAGCGGGGCACTACTGCGCAGATTCGAGCAGGACAAGCTGACGAAGGCCAACATGGTGGGTTTCGTGGCGAACGCCGCCTTGGCCATACCGCTGGCCGCCGGAGGCGCCGGAGCGTACAGCTTCGCCGCAGGGCAGGTCGCGGCGTCGGTGGTCACCGGGGTGCTGGTGTTCCTGGCGGCCAGGTTGCCGGTCCGGATCGCCGTGGACCGTGAGATCGCCGCCAGGCTCCTGCGGTTCGGCCTGCCCCTGGCGGGGAGCCTCGGCATCGAGTCGCTGCTGGTGAACACCGACTACGTCATCGTCGGGGACGTACTCGGTCCGGCCGCCCTCGGCTACTACCTGCTCGCGTTCAACGTGTCGAGCTGGGTGCCGGGTCTCGTCGGCACCGCCGTACGCTACGTCTCCGTCGCGGGCTTCTCCCGACTGGCCGAAAACGATCCGGAGGCGCTGGAGCTGGGCGTACGACGGACCGTGCCCCTACTGGTCGCGGGCGTGCTGCCGGCGGCCGTGCTCATGTGCACGCTCGCGCATGAGATCGTGGTCTTCCTGTACGGCGCGAAATGGGCTCCGGCCGCCGACGCCCTGCGCTTCCTCGCGGTGCTGATGGTGGTCCGGATGCTGGTCTCCTTCGCTTTCGACATCCTCACCTCGATCGGCGCCACCAAGTGGACGGTCTGGGTGAACCTGGGCTGGGTCGTGGCGTTGGTGGGCGCCCTGCTCGCGGGAACTCACCTGGCGGGCATCCGCGGCACCGCGATCGGACACGCCGTGGTCGCCGTGCTCGTCGCACTTCCGCTCACGGCATGGGCCCTGAGCCGGGCCGGCGTCCGGTTGTGGCCGGTGCTGCCCGGACTGGTGCGGCCACTGTGCGGCGCCGCACTCGCCGCCCTGGTCATCACCGTGATCGCCGCCGTGTCGGCGCCGCTGACCGGTGATCTCCCAGTGGTCGAGCTGTCGGTGGCCGGTGGTGCCGGCCTGCTTGTCTACGTACTCGTCGTCGTACCGATGAGCCGCATCAGGCAGTTGACCACGCGCGTGGTCCGGCTCATCTGAAAGGAAAGAACATGCCGGGCAATGACGTCCTGGTGTCCGTCGGGCTCCCGGTACGCAACGCCGCCGATCGGCTGGAGCATGTGATCGGATCGGTGCTCACCCAGGACCACGAGCACATCCAACTCGTCATCTCCGACAACGCCTCCACCGACGACACCGAGGAGCTGTGCCGGGAACTGGCGAGGTCGGACGGCCGGATCGTCTACCACAGACATGCGGAGAACGTCGGGATCCTCAACAACTTCATCACGGCCATGCGGCTCGCCGAGGGGGACTTCTTCCGCTGGGTCGGAGACGACGACTGGCTGGCCCCCCACTGCGTCTCCCGGATGGTCGAGGTGTTCGCCCGGGATGAGCGGCTCCTGCTGGTGACCTCCCAGATCGCCTACACCGGCCCGGACGGGGTGACCGAGAGCGCCGAATACGTCGGCACCGGCCTGACGTCGGAGGACCCGGTGGACCGGTTCGCCGAGATGCTGCGGATGCTCAACGAGAGTCACCTTCTCATCGATCCCCTGTACGGAATGGTCCGGCGCGACCGGGTGGTCGCCATCGCACGGCGGAACATGCTTCGGGAGGACGAGGTGTTCGCGGCGAAGCTGGCGCTGGCCGGCCCGTGGGCACACGTGCCCGAGGTGCTCGGCCGGCGGCACTGGAAACACGAGAGGTTGCCGGAGATCGCCCGGCGCCTCGGCGTGCCGCCGTGGCAGGCGCATCTCGCCACGGCGCTCCAGGGTGCCGAGATGCTCCGCTGGCTGTCAGCGGTGCGACTCACCGCCGAGCAGCGTCGTCGGGCCCGGCGGGTTGTGTACCGGTGGTACGCCCGTCGTCAGTGGCGGACCACCGCACACCGCGGCCGCAAGATCGCCAGGATGGCGGTCGGAGCGCTCACTCCCCGGTCGGCGGTTGAACGCTGACCGGTGGCCGGGCGCGTCCCGGTGCGTTCCCGCCCGGCCTGCAGGTCCGCCGGGACAACCGATCCTTCGCCGCGGTGCGGAGGGCGGCCCAGCTCCGGTGACGCAGGAACGGAAACTCGAAAACTGTGGCGAACAGCCACGCGACGAGCAGGCTCGCGGGTACGGCTACGGCCACCGTCACAAGGAACGCAGGTATGCCGGGGGTGACCCGCGGGGAGATCACCATCGTGCTCAGCACCACCACGATCGGAGCGTGGGTGAGATAGAGACTGTAGGAAATCCGGCCCAGGGCGCGGATCGGTGTCGCGTCGAGCAGCCGGACGAGGCTGGTGGGACGGCCCGTCGCGACCGATGCCAGGGCCAGGCCGGCGGCGGGCCCGATCGCCAGATCGACCCAGAAGAAGTGCGCCACCGTCCACGCCGGTCCGTTGACACAGATCAGCACGACCACCGGAACGGCGGTCAGCACCGCGAGAGCCGCGAAAGGCCACGACCGGGAGGTCCGCTCGGGCAGGGCGAGGATCACCGCGGCGACGATGCCGATGGCGAACAGCACCGCGAACTGCGGCGTCAGCCGTATCAACATGGCCACGGCGGGCACCGCGGGGGCCAGCAGCCCGACCAGCGCGACCAGCGCCGTCACGACGCCGAGCAGCACCGCCGCCCCGGCCCGCCGCAGTACGAAGACCATGACGGGGAAGACCAGGTAGAGCTGGGCCTCAACCGCGATGGACCAGAAGGCGCCGTTCGGGCTGGGAGATCCGGCGATGTCCTGCAGCAGCAGGCCGTACAGCACCACCGATCTGATGGTGGGCACGCCCTCGCCGGGCTGCGGCACCAGCGTCCACGCGACGACCAGGCTGAATGCCAGCGCGCCCCAGTACGGCGGGAGGATGCGCCACGCCCGGCGGGTGGCGAACCGGCGCAGGCCGCCGAGCCGCCAGCCGGAGCGGGCGGGGGAGACAGCGAGCGAGAAGCCCGAGAGCACGATGAAGAGGACGACCGCGAAGTGCCCGTAGAGCAGCCAGCTCAGCCACCCCGGCCCGGTGTCGGCGGGAAATCCGGGAAACGACATCAGCCGGCAGTGATGCAGCACGACGAACAGGGCCGCGAGCCCCCGGATTCCGTCCAATCCCGCCAGGCGACCTCGTTCGGCGGAGGACTTCATTCGATCCACGCCAGATTATCGTCGGACGGCCGCGAGATGTCACAGGTAACGGTTGTTGGATCGTTTCAAACCGGGGGCGCGGACTCCCGATTGGTAAAGTACATTCTCCGGTGTTCGTCGTACACGGGAACGCTCGGAGGGTGAGGAAGCATGGACTTCTGGAAGAGCATCCTCGAGCTCGCACGACGTAAATTCGTCGGGCCGCCGTTGATCGCCCTGGGGATTCTGGCCGCCCTAATCACCTATTTTGTTGTGCCCACTCACTATGTGTCCAGTTGCTCCATGGTGCTGACCACTCCCGCGACCGGCGGCACCCTTTCTTCCGATCCCCAGGAGCCGCCTGGCCTGACCAACCCGTTGCTCCAGTTCAACGAAGGCCTGCGAACGACGGCGGGGATTCTGGTCCTCTCGATGAACACGCCACAGATGCTGGAGCGGATCGGCATCGCCGACGGCGACCCGACGAGAGTAACGATCAACGACGGACGCACCAGCCCGGAACTGCTCGGCATCAACCTGAACGGCCCGTTCCTCTATGTGGAGGTGGACAGCGACTCGCCTGCCACCGCCAGTGCGGTGACCGAGCGGGCGGTACGGCTCATCCGTGCGGAACTGGATGCGCGGCAGCAGGCGCTCAAGGCCCCGCCCTCCACCTACATCGCGATGACGGAGGTGGTGCCGCCGACGGTTCCGGAGGCGCGGCGTACGGGCAAGTGGGGTGCCGCGGCCGGGGTGCTGCTGGCCATGGTCGCCGCCGGTCTCGGCCTCGCCTATTTCCTGGACAGGCTCAGGGGCGATCGGCGCGAGAAGCGCTCCGAGCGCGATTCATGGGCCGTCGAGCCCCAACTGTGGGACAAGGGGGCGGCCGCAGAGCATGCGGACGAGGTTCAGTCGACGACGCCGAGTGCCCGGTGAGCGGCCGGCCGAGGTCACTCGCCGACCAGCTCGGCGCATCTGCGTGCGGCGGCGAGCCGTACGCCTTGAGGGGTGTTCGACTTCGCGGAGATCATCATGGCGATCGCATCGGATGGCAGTCGGTCGGCGAACGCCATGGCCTCGTCGTGATCCAGCGGTGTCCGATCCCACCTGTTGTAGCAGATCGTGATGTCGGAGAGCGGGGGCGCAGTAGACGCGCCGAGGATCTCGTCGACGAACACGCCGTACAGGATGAACTCGGATATATGCAGCTGAGAGTTGAAAGCGTCCATCCAGTCCCGGCCGGTCGTCTCCCGGATGCGCTGCTGCATCGCCCGGACGATCTGGGGGTCCCAGAAGTTCAGCGGGCTCACGTAGTCGGGCAGCGGCGGCTCCGGGGCGGGAGGCAGCCCGAGCAGCCTCCTGGCGACATGGTGCCATCGCACGTGCCGATCCATCCCGGAGGTGACCGCTTTCTCCTCTCGATACAGCCGCAACCGTCCATCGGTGGTGAATCTCTCCGAGGCCGTCGGCCGGACCAGCACCACGTCGGAGTCGGCCAGCAGGACGACGTCCGCGTCGACCGCCCCTGCCGCCGCGATCTTCAAGGTCTGCTGCATCACCCAGCCGCGGACGGGCGGCCAGGGGCGGCGGAGATTCATCCACAGCCCTGTCCTTGGCAGATGCGTGTAGCGTCGCGGCAGGAGTTCCGGATACGTCCACACGCGGCAGCGCGGACCGCCGTACTGGGAGAAGAGGGCTCTGTCCGCCGGAGGGACGATGACGTGGTGCACCGTGTCGTCCGAGGTGTGGGCGAGGACGGACCTGTGCAGTTCGGCGAAGAGGTCCGCGTCCGGTGCGTAACTAGGCGTGATGACGGCAAGCTCGCTCATGGATGGTCGGCTCCCAGTCGTTGTGCCTTGATCGATGATGGTGAGCGCCATGGTAACGAGATCGCCCGTTCCGGTGGCCTTCCTTCGTGGTTACGGCGCTGCCCGACACGAACCAGGCACGTGAACGCGGAGGGGTAGCCCATGGATTTCTGGGGGACGGTCGTCGTCGTGTTCCGGCGCTGGTACGTCACGCTGCCCGCGTTCCTGCTGGCCATGGGCGCGGCCTCGGCCGTCTACACGTCGATCCCGACGACCTACGTTTCGAGCGCCGTTCTCATGCTGACCGTCCCGACGAGTGGCGGGACCCAACCGCACGACCTGAAGCGCCCTGGCGACCTCACCAACCCGCTGCTCAACTTCGACAAGGGGCTGAGCATGGCCGCGTCGATCGTCATCACGACGCTCGGCACGCCCGAGGTGTCGGCCAAGCTCGGGGTGGCACCCGGGGGCGACCCCGCCTTCCAGGTCACCAACGGGAGCAGCAATCTCGAGTCGCTCACCCAGTCGCCGTTCGTGTTCATCACGGGCGAGAGCACATCCCCGGAGGTCTCCCGCGACATCGTCAAGCGGGTCATGATCGAGGCCAGGCAGGTGCTGGACGACCGGCAAAGGAGCCTCGATACGCCGCCCGCCACGTATATCTTGATGAGCGAAGCCGTGCCACCGACGCCCCCGATGCCGCAGCGTGGTCGACGTCTGCGTGCGGCGGCTGTCGCGGTGGCGCTGGGGTGCGTGGCCAGCCTTACGGCCGCCTTCGCCGCCGAGAGCATCGCCCAGGCGCGGCGCGGCAGGAGGACCGCCCGCACGAGCGCCGAAGGCGGTGCGCCGGCATGATGACGACCCTCGCCGCCGGCCTCGCCACGAGTTCCGTGACGCGCGGCCGCATGCGGGCCGATGGTGCGTCCCTCGCCGTCCTGTTCGCCCTGTCGCTGCTTCTCGTCCCGGCGCGACTGGTCCTCAGGGGCCTGCCGCTGTCGCTGACTCCCGCGGACATCCTCAGCCTGCTGGCGGGCATGAGCTGGGTGTGCGCGACCTTCACGACCACGTTGGGTGCGGCGAAGGGCCGTACCCCGGTGCGGACCGCACTGTTCGTCTACATGACCGCGATGCTCGCCACGTACGGCGTCGCCTCCTACGGTTTCCTCCCAGCGGATGAGCTGAAGCTCGCCGACCACGCACTGGTCCTGGTCATGGCCGGCGTGGGGCTGGCACTCGCGGTGTGCGACGGCGTCCGCGGAGCCGACCGCCTGGACCTCGTGCTCAAGACGGTCGTGGTCGGCGGCGCCCTGATCTCCATCATCGCGGCCTTTCAGTTCGTGATCGATCTGGATCTGACCCGTTATCTCGTGCTACCCGGGCTCCGCTACGCCAGCGAGGGCGGAATCGTCGAGGCCCGTGACTCGCTGCGCCGGGTGGCCGCGACGACGGGCCATCCCATCGAGTTCGGCGTGCTGTGCTCGATGCTGCTGCCGCTCGCCGCTCACTACGGGTTCCAGGCGCGGGAGCGTGGCGAGCCCGCGCTGCGCTGGTGGCTGTGTACCGCGCTGATCGGTATGGGCCTCATGTTCTCCGTCTCCCGATCGGCGGTTCTCGGAGTCGTGGTCGTGTCGGTCATCCTGTTCTCCGGCTGGCCCGGCCGCCGCAGGGTCCGGGCGCTGATCGTCGCCGCCGTGTTCCTCGCGTTGATGAAGGTTCTCGTTCCGGGACTGCTCGGCACGATCTACGGCCTGTTCGCCAATTTCGGCACCGACAACAGCGTGCTCTACCGCACACATGACTACGCGGTCGCCGCCAGTGAGATCGCCAAGCACCCCTGGCTCGGCCGCGGCGTCGGCACCTGGTACGCACCGAAGTATCAGGTGTTCGACAACCAGTACATTCTGACGACTGTGGAGACCGGGCTGATCGGTGTCACGGCCTTCGCCGGGGTCCTCCTGACCGGCGCCTACTCGGGGCTCCGGGCCCGTTACCTGAGTAGGGACCCGGGTCGGCGCGATCTCGGTCTCACCCTGGCCGCCTGCCTGATCGTGCCCCTGGTGGGCTCGGCCACCTTCGACCTGCTGTCGTTCGCCACGGTGACCGGTGTGTCGTTCCTCCTCATCGGGGCGGCCGGGTCCCTGCTGAGGATGGCCGTAGAGGAACGGCACGGCCCGGAGCCGCCAGCTCGACCCGGCGAAGCACCATCAGGATCGTCAGCAGACCATGACGCCTGAGGTCGCCGCCGATCGTGTCGCTGGGCCGATGCCGGCTCACACTGACGGTCATCATCACAACGCCGGTCGCCCAGAGTGAGGCGACGACGCCTCATCCATCGCAGCGAAGAGGACCCACCGTCGAGGTGATGCGATAGTCCGCGTCGATGGTGACCAGCGTGTTGTCGGACCATTCGACGGCGGCGCACTCGGAGTCGACCGGTCCGTAGACCCAGGAGTGGTCGACGAGCCTGTTGCCACGGACGACCACCCTGCCCTTGGCGTTTCTGACCTGGATGCTGTAAGTGCCGCCCATGACCAGGTTGTCGGTGACGCTCACATCGGCGGCGTGCGGGTCGGTGATGAAGATCGGGGCGGTGATGTCCCTGGCGTAGCGCTGGTCGACGGTGTTGTGATGGAAGGTCAGATGCCTGCCGCCGCCGTAGGTCTGGATGCCGTCGGAGTGGTCGCCGGGCCGCGAGCAGAGGCGGACGTAGGAGTCCCGGATCGTGACGTGGTCTCCGGAGACGCGGAAGCCGTCGCCGTGGCCCCGTACGTGCACGCGGATCGCCGTGTAGTCGGTGTCACCGATGGCGGGAAGGGTCTGGCAGGTGTCGGCCCTTCCCACGGTCGAGTCGATGATGGTGAAGGAGTATCTCTGGTCCGCGTAGCTGTCCAGCACGCTGCCGTCGATCTGGCTGTTCCGTATCGTCACGTTGGGCGCGGTGATGAGCAGGTCGCTGGCGATGTACACGCGGTCGAGCACGGTGCCCGGGACGGTGACCCGGTAGATGCCGTCGCTGTTGAGCGGCAGCGTCGTGAGCCGGGTGCCGGGAGACACGCCGGTGCATGCGGGGGCGGGATATCCCGGGCAGCCGACGGCAGGGGCCGAGGGGGCGCCGGGGTGCGGACGCACCCCTTCGTTGCTCCTGGCAGCTCCGTCAGTTCCCTCAGCGCTGTCGGCGGCGGAACTCGCGCATCCGATGAGTGCCGTGGAGGCCAGCAACAGGGCCCCGGCCAGCAAGGTGGTTACGCCTCGTGGCACGGCCGGCCTGAAGATGATCCCCCGCATGGCGTCACGCTCGCTTTCAGGCTCGGATTCGGCCTGCCAATTGTGCCCAGGACTCCGCCGCACGGTCTCGTTCGCTCACCAGGGTGACCGGAATCGGCCACCCGATGCCGAGATCGGGGTCGTCGTAGCGGACCGACAGATCCTCGGCGGGGTCGTGCCCCCGGTCGATCCGGTAGCAGACGTCCACGTCGGAAAGCGCCTGGAACCCGTGCAGGAGCCCCGGAGGCACATAAAGTGTCACGAACGCCTCGTCGTCGAGCAGCACCGAGAACGACTCGCCGAACGTGGGCGAGTCGGGCCGGGCGTCGACGAGGACGTCGTGGATCGCGCCGCGGGCGCATCGCACGAGCTTGGCCTCGCCCCTGCCCGCCCGCCCGTGCATGCCGCGTACCGTGCCGCGGTGCGAGCGCGACTGACTGTCCTGCACGAAGGACGCGGGGTCGAGCCCGACCCCGGCGGCGATCTCCACGTCGAACGTGCGGGTGAACAGCCCCCGTTCGTCACGGTGCGGTGTCGGGATGAAAAGCAGCACCCCGTCGATCGCCGTTCGTTCTACTCTCATCTGGTGGCCCTTCCGATCGTGAGCATCGTCGTGCCCGCGCACAACGAGGAGGGAGTCCTCGCCGCCAACCTGAGCCGCCTGCGTGAGGGGACGGCGCCCGGCGAGTTCGACATCGTCGTCGTCGCCAACGCCTGCACCGATCGGACGGCGGAGGTGGCGAGGGACGCCGGCGTGCGCGTCGTGGAGACCGCCACGCCGGGCAAGGCGAACGCGCTGCGGCTCGGCGACCGGGACTGCCGCACGTTTCCCCGGATCTACCTGGACGCGGATGTGGAGCTGACGGCAACGTCGGTGTACGCCCTCGTCGGTGCGGCGGCCCGGCCGGGAGCACTCGCGTGCGCGCCGGTCCCCCGTTGGGACCTGGCCGACGCCGGTCCGGTCGCCAGGCGGGTGCACAAGGTCCACGATCTGCTCGTCGCGCCGTCCCGGGGTCTGGCCGGCGTCGGGGCGTACGTGCTGACCGAGCAGGGGCACGCCCGGGTCTTCCCCATCCCGGACGTGATCTCCGATGACGGACTGGTACACCGTACGTTCGCCCCGGCCGATCGCACGGTCGTCGCCGAGGCCCGGACTCTGGTACGGCCGGCCGCGACGGTGCGGGCGCACCTGCGGCGCCGGATCCGCGTGCGGCAGGGCAACCGGCAACTCGACGCCATGGGACTGCCGCTGCACGAGGGGCGGCTGGGGCTGCGATCCCTGGTAGGCCTGGTGATCCGGGGGAAGGCGAGCCCGCTCGACGCGGGCTGCTACCTCGCCGTGCTCGTCCTCGACCGTGCTCTCACCCGGTTGCGGGCACTCACCCGGTCGCGGACGGTGCACGGAGATTGGGCGCACGGGGATTGGGGTACCGACACCGGCAGCCGAAGGAAAGCCGACAGATAGCATGTGAATCCCGTCGCACGCCCTCGGACAGCCCCTAGGAGCAGGCGGCGGCGTAGGCGGCCAGCAACGCCTTCCGCGAATGTTCCCATGACAGGGGACCGCTCACCCGGGCCCGTCCGATCTCGCCCATGCGGTGCCGCTCCTCGGGGGCGTCGAGCAGGAACGAGATCAGCTTGGCGAACTCCGACTCGTCGTTGGGCGGTGCGTAAACTGCCGCATCCCCGGCGGACACCCGCGCTTCTCGCAGGTCGAAGGAGACGACCGGACGGCCCATCGCCATGTACTCCATGATCTTGTTCATCGTCGAGACGTCGTTCAGCGGATTGTACGGGTCGGGGGCGAGGCAGACGTCCGCCGTGGACAGATAGCGAAGCAGGTCCTCATCGGGGATGCGGCCGGTGAACTCGACCAGGTCAGACAGGCCGAGCTTGCGGGAGAGCGCGACCATCGCGTCGAAGGCGTCGCCGGCGCCGATGAAGACCGCGTGCCAGTCGGTGCGTCGCAGCTCGTCGCGGAGCAGCGCGAGCGCCCGCAGCGCATAGTCGACGCCGTCCTGCGGACCCATCACCCCCAGATAGCACAGCAGGTGCGGCATGCCCCGCTTCAACGCCTCCTCGGCGGGGACCTCGTGGAAGCGCTCGACGGTGGGGGCGCTGCGCACCACGAAGACCTCCTCCGGCCTCTTTCCTCCCCTGGTCAGGGCGGTTTCGCGGTAACTCTCATTGGTCGCGATGACGACGTCGGCGGCACGGTAGGTGAGCCGTTCGAGACGACGGACCAGCCGGTAGAGAACGTCCTCGCCGCGGCCGAAGCGGGAAAGGTAAAGTTCCGGAACCAGATCGTGCTGGTCGAAGACGAAGCGGGCACCTTGCCGCTTCAGCGCGCGGGCCACGAGGAAGAGCAGGTCGGGCGGGTTGCACGCGTGAACCACGTCGATCCGTCCGGTCCGTCCGACGCGGCGGGCCAGGCGGAAGGTGTGCAGCAGTGACCAGCCGTACTCGCGCAGGTAGCCCAGAGGGCCGCCGGTCGCGGGCCGCAACGGGTAGCGATGGATCCGCACCCCGTCGATCTCGACCTCTGCCTCGGTGTCGCGCTTGGCCCCCTTGGGGCAGACGACATGGACCTCCCATCCGGCGTCGCGCAGAGACGTGCACTCCTGCCACACCCGGCGGTCGAACGGGACGGAGAGATTCTCGACGAGGATGAGTGCTCTACCAGCCAAGGCCCACATATCCCGGTTGTGCCCGGCGCCTCTCGGCGTCGGGGAGGCGGACGAGGTCGATGATCGTGCGATCTCCCGCGGCCTCGAGCACGCTCAACACGGCGGGTTCCGTGCAGCCGACGACGCACACCTCCGCGTGCGCGAAGACATCGCCCGCTGAATGACTCAGCAGCTGTCCCAGGTGGGGCAGCCGCTCCTCGACGTAGTCGCGGTTCGCGCCGATCAGCCGCGACAGTGAGACGTTCGCGTCGTAGATGCGCAGGTCGTATCCCTTGCCGAGAAGCCGTTCGGCCAGCTCGACCAGCGGGCTTTCCCGCAGATCGTCGGTGCCCGGTTTGAAGGAGAGGCCGAACAGCCCGACCCTCCGTCGGCCGGTGGCCGTCACCAGGTCGAGGGCGCGGCGCAGGTGCTCGTCGTTCGATGGCAGCACGTGCTCCAGCAGCGGTACGGAGACGTCCGCCCGTCGGGCCGCGTACACCAGGCCTCGCAGGTCCTTCGGCAGACAGGAGCCGCCGAAGGCGAACCCGGGCCGCAGGTAGGCGGGGCTGATGTTGAGCTTGCGATCGGCGAGGAAGACGTCCATGACCCGGTGGCTGTCCAGCCCGAGCGCGTGACAGATCGCTCCGAGCTCGTTGGCGAAGCCGATCTTCATGCCATGGAAAGAGTTGTCCGCGTATTTTGCCATTTCGGCGACGGGGATGGGCACGCGGAACACCTCGCCCGGGAGGCCTTCGTAGAGCTCGGCCACGGCGTCCCCGCTCGCGCTGTCGAGCTCTCCGATCACGGTCTTGGGCGGCTCGAAGAAATCGCGCACGCTCGTCCCCTCCCGAAGGAACTCCGGGTTGACCACGACGCCGAAGTCCACACCGGCTGACCGGCCGGACGCCTTCTCGAGGATTGGGATGAGCAGATCCGTGCAGGTGCCGGGCAGCATGGTGCTGCGGAAGACCACGGTGTGCCACTCGTGCCGCCCGGCGAGCGCGGCTCCGATCTCCTGGGCGACACGTTCGAGGTAGGCGGTCGAAAGGCTCCCGTTGGAGGCGGACGGCGTGCCCACGCAGACCAACGACATTTCGGTGGCCGAAACCGCCTCGGTAGCATCGCCGGTGGCGCGGAGCATGCCGGACCGCACCGCGTCAGCGGTCAGCTCTCCGATCTTCTCCTCCACGACGGGTGCCACGCCCTGTGTGATGAGCCCGGTTTTGACCGGGTTCACGTCGACGCCGATCACTTCGTGCCCACGGGATGCCAGGCAGGCGGCTGAGACGCAACCGACGTAGCCGAGCCCGAAAACGCTGATCCTCACTGTGCGCTGTCCTCCGTCAGCCGGTGGCGCGTGAATTGATCGAGGTTACGTGCTTTGAGATCGAGCAGAGTGTGGTGCGGCTGAGTGACCGATTCGGTCCGCAGAAAATATGAATATCGCTCACTGTTGAGCTCTGCATGGCGGAGTAATGTGCGGTCACACTGAATGGATCGCCGCCGCTCGTCGCCGTGTTACCGGGAATCGGAAAGTTCTGAGGCGGGTCTGGTTTCGGCGATCGGCAAACATGGTTATGGGAGGGGATTTAATATCTTTGTCGCATCATCGATTTCTGGTCGACGGTATAATCCTCTCTCTTCCGATTTCGGCCTGTCTGTGCAACTGGATGGCCGGGTGTGAAAACTGGAGGGTCACCGTCCGATCGCGCGGAATGTCCGGAGCATCTGGCGCAGGCCGGGACCCAGCGCCGACGACTTCGCCGCCTGGATCATGGCGTTTCGGGCATGACGCGCGGTCCTCCTGACCGGGTTCCCGGTGACCAGGCCCTGGCCCACCAGGATCTCGCCGGTCTTGGCACGCCTCTTGTACTCGTCCTCTCCCCGCCCGAGGTCGATCCGCTCGATTCCGAGGCTGGGGGCGGCGGACACCAACTCCCGCAGCAGCATCCACCCGGGAGCCAGATGACCGAAGCCCGGGTCGTAAACCGGGAACCACCAGTGCAGTACGCCGCCGGATCGCAGTCCGAAGTGCGCGGCGAGTAGGTGGGGGCCGGCGTGCAGGGTGGACAGCATGCCCTGGAAAGCCGAGCCGCGGGTACGCAACAGCCGGACCACCAGGTCTCGCCGGTCGGGGTCGGCGAAATAGTCGGCGGCACCGGTCGCGGCGTACTGGGCCCGCTTGAGGTCGATCACACGGTCCAGCATCGTGACGTCGACCGAGTCGGCCGCGAACCGTACGTCGCCGTAGGTCCGTTCCGCCTTCGCCGTACGGCGGCGCGCCTGCCCCATGTTGTCCTTGCCGGCCCGGGAGGCACGGCCCAGGTAGCCTTCGAGGCCGCCGCCCGTGTCGATGAACGGTGATGGACGCCTGGACTCCACCCAGGGCTCGAACTCCGGGTAGCCATCCAGCAGGTGGTCGAACTCGAAGCCGCGGACGCCACCGGTGAGAAGCCGCAGCGGTGGGAAGTGCGACCCCGGGGCGAGCACCGGCCCCTGAAAGTCCGCCGCCGGCCAGCCGACCGGCCGGAGCAGCGCGCGCTCCCGGTGACAGGGCAGCAGGGCGGTCACCTGTCCCGTCTCGTCACAGGCCACGGCCACCCGCACCTCCCGACCGCTGGCATGGACGGCGTGCGCGAAACCCGGATGGAAATAGGGGCTGGCCAGCAGCGGATTGGCGTCGCGGAACAGGTGCCAGGCATCGATTTCTCGCGCGGTCAGCGCGTCAAGGGTGGTCAGCCGCACCGTCGTCATCGTTGCTCCCTATGGGCGGATCAGCTTTCGAGCGCCCGGATCCGCCGTGACGGCAGCAGGAGCGCGAGGACCACCGCTCTCGACGTTCGCCGGCCCGTGAGCGCGCGCACCGCCTCGCCCAACACGAGAGCGAGGCGGTAGGCCACGGACGCCGGCGCGCCCCGGCGTCGCCGGAACAGTCGCACCTTGTTGACGGCGAGTATCGCGGCGAGTCTCGGGTTGACCCCGGAGTCGCCGCCGATATGCTCCACCACGGCCGTTGGCTCGTACCACAGCGACCAGCCCCGGTCCCCGGCGCGCAGCGCGTACTCGGTCTCCTCGCTGTAGAGGAAGAACGACTCGTCCCAGGGGCCGATATCGCGGATCAGGTCCGTCGCGATGAGCATGGCCGCTCCGGTCGCCCATGCCGCGGTGCCGGGGGCCTGGTATCGCAGGGGGTCGGTGACGAGTTCGCCGAGTGGGCCGATGCGTCCCGCGCGATCCCCACCGATCAGCGCCTCCGCCAGGGCTCGCCATACGGTCGGTTCTCTGCGGAGCGAGGGCTGTAGGCTGCCGTCAGGGTTGACCAGCCGTGGTACGGCGATGCCGCGGCGCGGTTCCCGTAGAGATCGGGCCAGCACGGCGAGCGAGCACGGTCGCAACCGGCAGTCCGGATTCATCACGAACACGGCGTTCAGGCGAGTGAGGTCGAGCGCCGCCACACCAGCGTTGACGGCGGCCGCGTAGCCCGCGTTACGACCGAGCCGTACGATCCTGACCGGCAGGCCGTCCGCCCGCTCGGCGATGCCGAGCGAATCGTCCTCCGACGCGTTGTCCGCGATGACGACGTCGGTGAGCTCCGCCCCGCGCGCCCCGTCGGTCAGGGATTTCAGGCATCCCTCCAGGACGTCGACACTGTTGTAGGTGACGATCACGATGGCCACCCGGGGGGCGTCCGGCGGCGTGCCGTCTTCGCCGGGACGGACGTGTGCGTCCCGGCGCTTTTCCGTGTTCGGCTGCATGCTGGACTCCGCGTTCGGTTCCATGCCGGGATCTACGTTCGGCTTCGTGCTCGACTTCATGCGGGACCGCCTCCCAGTCAGCCGCGCACACGTTTGAATGTGCGCGAGGCGAGTCTGCGTGCCCTGACGCGAAGCGGGTCCACGCCGTCGAGGATGCTTCGGGTCCATGCGGGATCGAGATCGTGACGCAGGCTGTTGCGCGGCTGGAGCCAGGAACCGGGTCGGGCGGGCCCGCCGTCGCTTGTGTACACCCGCGTCATGCGTGCCCTCCGCAAGCTGTGCAGGACCCGCCTGTCGTAGGACCCGAACGGGACGGCCACCCGTGAGACCGGCCGGCCGGTGATGGCTTCGATGACGGCGCCTGCCTCGATGATCTCCTCATGCGCCTGGCTCGCGTTCATCCGCCGCCAGTCGCGGTGTGCCCACCCGTGCGAGCCGACGGGCATCCCGGCGCACATGAGCTCGCGTACCCCGTCGGCCGTCAGCCTTCCCGGCTCTCCCAGCAGGCCCGCCAGCACGAAGAACTCCCCGGTGAGGCCACGCTCGATCAACCGGGGAAGGGCGATCTCCACATCTGACGCGTTGCCGTCGTCGAAGGTGATCCGGACGTCGGGACGGCCGACGATCGCGTCGAGCACCTGCTCGAACTGTGCCACGCTCACCCAGGTTGTGTCCTCACCGGGATCAAGCGCGCGAGGTGCTTGGCCGATGCCGTGAACCGTGAGGTTGACGACCTTTTCGGAGGCTTTCTGGGGAGCGGCGGGCATCAGGCCTTCCCCTCGTACGCGAGCGCCACGTCCTCGGGTATCCGCTCCAGGTCACGGAGGCGCAGGAAGTCGCGGAGCGTGGTGCCGGTGCACGCGCAGTCGACGTTGGGCGCCTCACGCCTGGCGACCACGTCGTCCAGATGAACGGTGCGGAAGTCGATGCTGAACCGGGTCTTCCCCGAGGTGTTCGGCACCGAGGAGTGGAGTTGGTTGCCGGAGAAGATCATGATGCCGCCCCGCTCGGGGACGAGCGTGACCCGGGGTTCCAGCTCGACCGGCTCTACCGGTTTGGGCTGCTCCCTGGTGTCCTTGCCGATGTGCTGGGCGGCGTTGAACCGGCTGGTGCGATTCCACTCGTAGTAGTCGTAGCGATGTGAGCCGTTCTTCACCGGGGTGTCCCAGTAGCGCGGGTGGAAGGTCATCACGTTCTCCGGCACCACCTCGAAGATTGGGATCCACCAGTTGACCTGGCACAGCGGCGCCGAGTACCACGTGTCGCGGTGCGGATGGAAGGCGTAGGCGATGCCAGTGGTGAGGTAGTCGTCCGACGTGGACGAACGCATCCGGGGGACGTCGAAATACGTTTTGTCGGGATTGCAGCCAAAAGAAACCAGTAGTGCCTGAAGTAGTTCCTTTGATGTGGGATGGTGAATGAACCTGGGTTTGAGCTCGGCCAAGATGGCGGCGAACTTCTCGACGGGCATCTCGTGCTGCGCGGTCTCCGGGTCCAACCCGTCGAAGGCCTCGGCGATCAGACTCCGGGCGAACTCGATCAGGGCGAGGGATTCCGGAACGGCCGAATAGAGGAATACCTGACCGCCGTAAAGGCGCGTCCGGCGTTCCGCGTCATCGAAGCGAGGATTCGAGAAGGTGACGGTCACACCACAGTTATCGCTCGTTCCCTTTCTTTGTTACCTTTTCCCGACTGCCTCCCGGGCGTACCAGGAGAAAGTTCGCTTCAGGCCCTCTTCGAGGCCGACAGCGGGACGCCACCCCCCCAACGCCTTCGCCGCGGGCTCAAGGTCGGCGGTCTGGGAGATGTCATGCGGACGGTCGGGGACCGCGCCGAATTCGGGTGCCCGCGTGCGCCCGGCGAGGCGGAAGAGGAGTTCCACCGTCTCCCTGACGGAGACCCGGGTTCCCGTGCCGACGTCGAAGATCTGGCCGACCGCCCCCTCGCTCCGGGCCGCCGTCACGAACGCGTCGACCACGTCGTCGACATACACCCAGTCGACCAGCTTCGCCCCGCTGGTGAGCCGAGGCTCCTCGCCGCGCAGCAGTGCGAGCGTCACGTACGGCACCAGCTTCGCCGTGTCCTGCTGGCCGGGGCCGTACACCATGGTGGGCCGCAGGATCGTGATCGGCACGTCCCACAGCCGCTGGAACAGCTGGGCGTAGCCGGTCGCCGCCCATTTGGCCATCGCGTAGGGCGAGGGTGGCGGCGAGTGGCCGTTGGCCGGTCGCGGCTCCTCGCTCGACCCGCACAGCAGCAGGCGGACGTCCGGTCGGGCGATCGCCGCACTGAGCACGTTGACCGTGCTGATCAGGTTGTGCTCCAGCGTCGGCAGCACGACGTGGGGGTCCCGGGCCCCGTTCACCTCACTGGCCAGGTGGAACACCACGTCCGGACGCGCGACCCCGAAGATCTCCAGGGTGGCGTCCGCGCCGCGCAGGTCGGCGCGGTGCCAGATCTCTCCGCACCCCGCCCGCTCAGGGGGTCGACGGCTCACCGCATGGACCTCGGCGCCGAGTGAGGCGAGCCGTCCCACCAGGTGGGAGCCGATGAAACCGGTGGCGCCCGTCACCAGCGCCCGCGTTCCCGCCCACGCTTCTTCCCTGTCGACGACTGTCAAGGCAGCGTGCCCATTTCGTGGTCCTGTATCGACGGGATTCCGGTTAGATCACTGACCGGGCATGCGTGGGTCATCTGATCTCCTAGGCCGTTTCGCATGATGGAAGTGAAATTGTCGCAGGTCGCCGCCCCCCCTTGGGAGATCTTCAGAAAACCGTGAGGTGGCGGAAGGCGGGCGCCGGGCGACGAGCCCCGGATATACGCGGACATAGGCGGACATATGCGAAGGGACTCGCGCGATGGCGAGTCCCTTCGTCAGGTGGTCCTTGTTCAGTTGATCTGCCAGGTGTCGCCGGAGTGGAGCAGGCCGGCGAGGCTGCCGGGGCCCTTGGTGGCGATGGCGGTGTCGACCTGCTCGTTGAGGAGCTGGTCGTAGGCGGGGCGGTCGACCGAGCGGAAGATCCCGATCGGTACGTGCTCGAACGCCGGGTCGTCCAGCCGCGACAGTGCGAACGCCACCGATGGGTCGGGGTTGTGCGCGTCGTGGACCAGGATCTCGCTGTCGGCGATGTCGGCTCGGCGTACGACCTCGACCCCGCCGGTCGGCGACAGCCGCACCGCCTTCTCGTTGTCACCGGTGCCGAACACGATCGGCTGCCCGTGCTCGAGCTTGACGGTGATGTCGTCGCGGGTGGCGGGGTCCTTCAGCGCCTCGAAGGCGTTGTCGTTGAAGATGTTGCAGTTCTGGTAGATCTCCACCAGCGAGGCGCCTTGGTGGGCGGTCGCCTCACGCAGCACGCCCTGCAGGTGCTTGCGGTCGGAGTCGATGGTCCGGGCCACGAAGGAGGCCTCGGACCCCAGCGCGAGGGAGATCGGGTTGAACGGCTTGTCCAGCGATCCCATCGGGGTCGACTTGGTGATCTTCCCGACCTCGCTGGTCGGGGAGTACTGCCCCTTGGTCAGCCCGTAGATCCGGTTGTTGAACAGCAGGATGTTGAGGTTGACGTTGCGACGCAGCGCGTGGATCAGGTGGTTGCCGCCGATCGACAGCGAGTCGCCATCCCCGGTGATCACCCACACCGACAGGTCCGGCCGGGAGGCCGCCAACCCGGTCGCGATGGCCGGGGCGCGGCCGTGGATGGAGTGGATGCCGTAGGTGTTCAGGTAGTACGGGAAACGTGAGGAGCAACCGATCCCGGAGACGAACACGATGTTCTCGCGCTTGAGTCCGAGCTCGGGCAGGAACGACTGCACCGCCGCCAGGATGGCGTAGTCGCCGCAGCCGGGGCACCAGCGGACCTCCTGGTCGGACTTGAAGTCCTTCAGTGTCTGCTTGCCCTCGGCCCGGGGCACCAGGGCCAGGCCCTTGCCGTTCAGGCTCCCGTTGCCGTTGTGGATTTCAGTCACTTTCGATCACGTCCCCGATGACGTCACTGATCACGCCGGCGAGCTCTTCGGCCTTGAACGGAAGGCCGCGCACCCGGTTGTAGCTGATCACGTCGACCAGGAACCGGGCCCGCAGCAGCATGGCGAGCTGGCCGAGGTTGATCTCCGGCAGCAGCACCTTGTCGTAGGCGCGCAGCACCTCGCCGGTGTTGGCCGGCAGCGGGTTCAGATGCCGCAGGTGGGCCTGGGCGACCTTGTGCCCGGCCGCGCGGGCCCGCCGTACTCCTGCCGCGATCGAGCCGTAGGTCGACCCCCAGCCGAGCACGAGCACCCGGGCGTCCCCGTCAGGGTCGTCCACGGCAAGGTCGGGCACGTCGATCCCGTCGATCTTGGCCTGACGCAGGTGAACCATTCGGTCGTGGTTGTCCGGATCGTAGGAGATGTTTCCCGACCCGTCGGCCTTCTCGATGCCGCCGATCCGGTGCTCCAACCCGGCGGTCCCGGGCACCGCCCACGGACGCGCCAACGTGTCCGGGTCGCGCTGGAACGGCAGATAGGTCGTGCCGTCCTCGCCGTTCGGCTCGGTCGCGAACTCCACCGAGATGTCGGGGAGCTCGTCGATCTCGGGGATGCGCCAGGGCTCGGACCCGTTGGCCAGGTACCCGTCCGACAGCAGCATCACCGGCGTGCGGTACTTCAGCGCGATCCGCGCCGCCTCGACCGCCATGTGGAAGCAGTCCGCCGGGGTGGCCGGGGCCAGCACCGGCACCGGCGACTCACCGTTGCGGCCGAACATCGCCATCAACAGGTCGGTCTGCTCGGTCTTGGTCGGCATCCCCGTGCTCGGGCCGGCCCGCTGCACGTCCACGATGACCAGCGGCAGCTCGGTCGCCACCGCAAGGCCGACGGTCTCGGCCTTCAGCGCCACGCCCGGGCCGGAGGTGGTGGTCACGCCCAGCGACCCGCCGAACGACGCCCCGAGGGCGGCGCCGACCCCGGCGATCTCGTCTTCGGCCTGGAAGGTCCGTACGCCGAACCGCTTGTGCCTGGACAGCTCGTGCAGGATGTCGGAGGCCGGAGTGATCGGATACGACCCGAGGAACAGCGGCAGCTTCGCCTGCACCGACGCCGCGACCAGCCCGTAGGCCAACGCCAGGTTGCCGGAGATGTTCCGGTACACGCCCGCCTTGAGCCGGGCCGGCTTGACCTCGTACGACACCGAGAACGACTCGGTGGTCTCGCCGTAGTTCCACCCCGCCTGGAACGCCGCGATGTTCGCCTTGGCGATCTCGGGCTTCTTGGCGAACTTCGCCTCCAGGAACGCGAGCGTTCCCTCGGTCGGCCGGTTGTACAGCCACGACAGCAACCCGAGCGCGAACATGTTCTTGGCCCGCTCGGCGTCCTTCTTGGAGACGTCGAAGCCCTCGAGCGCCTTGACCGTCAGCGAGGTCAGCGGCACCGCGTGCAGACGCCACTCGGCCAGCGAGTCGTCCTCCAGCGGGTTGCCGTCGTACCCCACCTTGGTCAGATTGCGCTTGGTGAACTCATCGGTGTTGGCGATGATGTCCGCCCCGCGCGGCAGGTCCGACAGGTTGGCCTTCAACGCCGCCGGGTTCATCGCGACCAGGACGTTCGGCGCGTCCCCGGGGGTCAGGATGTCGTGGTCGGCGAAGTGGAGCTGGAAGCTCGACACCCCGGGCAGCGTGCCCGCGGGAGCCCGGATCTCCGCCGGGAAGTTGGGAAGCGTCGACAGGTCGTTGCCGAACTGAGCCGTCTCCGCTGTGAACCGATCACCTGTGAGCTGCATTCCGTCGCCGGAATCACCCGCGAACCGGATGATCACACGGTCGAGTTGCTGAACCTGCTTGGTCACAGCTCCTCAATCCTCCTCGACACGCCCGGGCCGCCCTGCCCGGCGCGCGTTCCTATATCCATGCTAGATCCATCGGGGCCACGCCTTGTTTTCCATCGTGCGAACATTGACGTGCGTACTATCGGGGCTTGCCGTTCAGGGGGGAGGCGGGCTTGGAACCCGCATCTGACGCCCTGTCTGTGGCTGGACCGAGGTCGGCGGCCATATCAAGCTCGCGGGCCATCCGGGCGACACAGCCCCGCCGCGAGCCGGCACAGGTCGACGTGCAAGCGAGCGAAGAGCATCTTCCGGGTCACGATCCTCAACTATATGCGGGAGGCCGACCTCGGTCCCTCATTGCCCACTCTTTGGGATCGCCGCTTCCGGCCCGTGGCCGTGCCGTGCCGCTGCGTGGCCGCTGAATGGCCGCTGTGTGGCCCTGTGTGGCCCTGTGCGGCGCTGAGTGGCGCTGTGTGGCCGCTCGGCGTCGGCGTAGGCTCGATGGTGAGGGCTCCGGGGGCGTACCGAAGGTCGTACGGGCTGGGAGGCGGCTTGAACGGATATTTCGGGTCGTATGCCGTCGTCGCGGTCCTACTCCTCATCGGCGTGGCGATCTTCGCCGGGGGACTCATGGCCAATCGCGCCCTCCGGCCGCACCGGCCGACGCCGGAGAAGCTGCTCACCTACGAATGCGGGATCGATCCCGTCGGCGAGGGATGGGCGCAGTCGCAGATCCGCTACTACGTCTTCACATATCTCTACGTGGTCTTCGCGGTCGACGCGGTCTTCCTCTTCCCCTGGGCCACGATCTTCGCCGCGCCCGGGTACGGCATGGCCACCCTCGTGGAGATGTTCGTCTTCCTGGGCTTCATCGCCCTCGGCATCCTGTACGCCTGGCGGAAACGGGTGCTCACCTGGACCTGACGCGGTCCGTGCCGGGCACGACCATTCGCCGGGAGGCCCGCCGGAAGAGCAGAATGGGGATATGGCGGTGAGCGACCTTCCGACGCCGACTGTCGGGCCCGGATCCCGGCTGGCGCCCAAGCCCATGAAATTCGTGCTGAACTGGGGGCGCCGCTATTCGCTGTGGGTGTTCAACTTCGGGCTGGCCTGCTGCGCCATCGAGTTCATCGCGACGTCGATGAGCAGGCATGACTTCATCCGGTTCGGGGTGATCCCGTTCGCGAACGGCCCCAGGCAGGCCGATCTCATGATCGTTTCTGGCACGGTGACCGACAAGATGGCCCCGGCGGTCAAGCGGCTCTACGAGCAGATGCCCGATCCCAAGTACGTCATCTCGTTCGGGGCCTGCTCCAACACCGGCGGGCCGTACTGGGACTCCTACTGCGTGACCAAGGGCGTCGACCAGATCATCCCGGTCGACGTGTACGTCCCCGGCTGCCCGCCCCGGCCCGAGGCGCTGCTCCAGGGCATCATGAAGCTCCAGGAGAAGATCGCCGGTGAGACGCTGAGCGACCGGTACCTGCCGGGCGGGCAATCGTGAGCGCCGCGCCCGCTTTTACGGCTGCGGTCCAGGAGCGGTACGGCTCGCGCGTCCAGCTCTCCGACTCGTTCGGCGAGCTCGTGGTGGACGTGGCACCGGACGACTGGGTCGAGGTGCTGTCCTTCGCCAGGTCCCGGGGCTTCGAGTTCTTCGACTGGCTGACCGGTGTGGACGACCCGCCGGACGGCTTCCACGTCGTGGCCCACGTCTTCGACCCGGTCGCGATGGCGCACCTGCTGGTCAGAACTCGGGTGCCGCGCGCCGATCCCCGCCTGCCGACCGCGACCGGCGTCTTCCGCGGAGCCGACTGGCATGAGCGGGAGACGTTCGAGATGTTCGGCGTGGTCTTCGACGGCCACCCCGATCTGCGGCCGCTGCTGCTGCCCGACGGGTTCGAGGGGCATCCGCTGCGCAAGGACTTCGTACTCGCCGCCCGGGTCGCCAAGGCCTGGCCGGGGGCCAAGGAGCCGGGTGAGTCCGGCCATGGGTCACCCAGCCGCCGCAAGATGCTGCCGCCCGGCGTCCCCGCCGACTGGGCCGGCGGTGGCGGGGGAGCCGCACGCGAGTCCGCGCGAGGGGAGGAGCAGACGGGCGGTGGCTGACCTGCTCGACATCGCGGTACGGCTGGTCGCCATCGTGGCGGCGTTCCTGTTGCTACCGCTGATCGTCGGGCAGATGGAGCACAAGGCCATGGCCCACATGCAGTCCCGGCTCGGGCCGATGTACGCCGGGGGTTTCCACGGCTGGGCGCAGCTCATCGCGGATGGGGTCAAGTTCGCCCAGAAGGAGGACGTGATCCCGGCCGCCGCCGACCGACGGGTGTTCGCCATCGCGCCGGCCGTGGCGCTCGTGCCGTACCTCGTGGTGATGGTCGTGATCCCGGTCGGCCCCGGGCTGGTGGGGGTGGACCTCGACGCCGGGCTGTTCTTCGCGCTGGCCGTGATGGGCATCGGCGTGCTCGGCGTGATCATGGCGGGGTGGGCGTCGGCCAACAAGTACAGCGTGCTGGGCGGCATCCGGGCGGCGGCCCAGCTCATGTCGTACGAGCTGCCGCTCGTGCTCGCGGCCTCCAGCGTGGCGATGGCCGCCGGCACGCTGTCGCTGCAGGGGATCGTCGAGCAGTGGCGGTGGTGGTGGCTGCCCTGGCAGGCCATCGGTGCGATGGTCTTCTTCGTCGCCGGGCTGGCGGAACTGCGCAGGCCGCCGTTCGACATGCCGATCGCCGAGTCGGAGATCATCATGGGCCCGATGACCGAGTACACAGGCCTGCGGTTCGCCTTGTTCATGCTCGCGGAGTACGCCGGGATCGTGGTGCTGTCGGCGCTGACCACCGTCCTCTTCCTCGGCGGCTGGCACGGCCCGCTGCTCCCGGGGCCCGTCTGGACGCTCGCCAAGGTCTTCGCCCTGGCGTTCGTGGTGATCTGGCTCCGGGTGAGCTATCCCCGGCTGCGGGAGGACCAGTTGCAGAAGCTCGCCTGGATCGGCCTCGTCCCCCTTGCCCTCCTCCAACTCGCCCTCACCGGCGTAACCAAGGTCCTCATGACCTGACCGTACGCCCGTCCCACCGACGGCAGACGTCCTACGGTGGCTGGGTGGGAACTCTGGCGTGGGCACTACGAAACGATGCCGCGGCGGTTTTGGGAGGAGTGGACAGAGATGGCTGGGGATGATGACACCGTCGCGAAGTCCATCCCGGTCGAGCGGCGCCGCCGCTGGGTGCCCGCCACGGAAATCATCGGCGAACTGCTGCTGCTTGGTCATGACCAGGCGGGCCTCGCCGAGGAGTTGCGGGGCATGCTCGACGACACCACGGACGATCTCCCGTGGTGAGGCTCGTTACCGCCGATGGCTCACGAGCAGGGCCCGAGTGACTGCCGATGCGGACGTGCGACAGCAGGTGCCTGCCTACGCGGAGTCAGTCGCCGAACCCGCCGCCTCCGGTTCGTCGCTCTCAACCCCGTCCTCCTCGCCCTGGGGGCTGACGAAGCTTCCGAGGTTCGGAACCGTATAGAGGAGCCCCTCCTCTCTCAGCTTCTTCATCGCCTTGCGCAACGTGCCCCGAGCCACGCCGAACTCCTGCATGAGTTGCACCTCTGACAGGAGGCGTTTGGGTTGGTATGTCCCATCGACGATGCGATTCCGTAGTCGCTCAGCAACTTGAACCCACACGTAGCGATCGGGTTCGAACTCCATCATGTCGACAACCGTAGGAAAACATGCCGAGCTACCCCTAACCAGCCCATGCCATGTGATGGCATGGACAGGCATGTACAGGAGGAGTACGCTCAGTCATGTGAGAACTTCAACGAGTGCAGACCTTGACGAGGTCCGCAGAGCGTTTTCCGGTTGGGCGATGTTCCGCAGTGACGAAGGGGCGTACTACGCCACCAGACGTGGCGTGATCTTGAGCGGCGAGCAACTCAAGCTAGGTATGTACAAGACCGTGGCTGCCGAGGATCTGCCAACCCTGGTCGAACTCCTCCACGAGCAGGCGAAGCTCAATTGACCTCATTCAGCGGGCTGCTCACAAGTCTCCGTCAGCCATCAAAGCGGACACTTCCAGTCAGGCCAAGCGGCCGTCGCCTCATCTTCCCAGGTGTGCAGAGTCTTCCCGTGGTACACGGTGTCTCGATGCGTGCTGATCCATGCGGTGAAACTGGCGTCGGGCTTGACTCTCCCGTTCTCCAGCCAAGAGCGTCCTCGCAGCTCGCTTTGGGGTACAAGACGATGGTCTATAAAACACTGAATGACGACTGTCAGAGCGAAACCGCGGCGAGACAGTTCACTATCAGGCGACTGTGTTTGATCGCGGTTACAGGCCGTAAGAACCAGGGCGACAGAGATCAGTGTTGCACATGTCTTCGCGTGCGAACTCATTGCTGGAACCTCATTGCGATCTGGGCTTCCTTGACCCACTCCCCGAGGGTTTTGTCGCCATACTTTGTGTCTGTGTGTTGGCTCAGCCATGCCGTTAAGGCAGGGTTCGCCGATACTTGGCCGCCGCTGAACCAGCTAGCGTTTTCCGGAGGATGTAGAACGCCTGCGTTGACCAATCCCTGGATGACTGGTATTTCGACATGAAAAACTTGACTCCTGAAGGCATCGGCATTGTTCTTGAGAGCTTTCAGGGCGTTATCGGTATCGAAGAGTTCGCTCGCCACGGGTGTAGCGGATCCAGTGAGGAACTGCGTGATCGTGCCGGGCCCCCAGGGGTTGGTGAAGCTGATTGCGCCGAAACCTCCGGTAACCGCGGCGAGGGCCACCTGGTTCCGTGTCGCCTGTTCGTCCTTAAGTTCTCCTTCAGCAAAACGCCGATCGGCTTGAACGCGTTCGATCAAACCATATAAACCCGCCATTTCGCTGAGATAGTTGGCGTCTGAGGGATCCTTGATGGTGGCGGTGACGGCAGTAGATATTCGAGCATCCAGCATGCCTTTGAATCTGCCGAACTCCTCTGGGTCGCCGAGCGTTTTGTTGAAGAAATCCGCCAGTTGGGTGCCGTCGATGACGGAAACCCACGGATTCCCATCAACGTCACCAAGTGGAACTGCGCCCGAGCCGTAGGGGCGAGTCACTCCCATGGCGAAGTCGGGGAGGTAGCGGTCGGCGGTGTAGATGAGGGATTGGCGGATCTCGTGGGGGAGGATTTTGTCGGGGTGGAGCTTGGTGAATTCGGAGGTGGCCTGGACGATATGGACGACGGACCAGGCCGATTCCTTGGCGTCGTCGGAGGCGCCTCTCGGTGCGGACACCGCAGCCTTGAGGAATTCGGCGGCATGGGAAGTCAGATCGATCCGGTCCACCGTGAGTGAGGGATCCGCGCCGCTTGCCTTGCCGTACGGTCCGACCTTGACACCGGGTGTGTGCCAGTCGTCGCTGACGAGCATCTTCGCGTACTTGAGACCGCTGTCCGGGTCGCCGAGCACGTGGCGGGCGGCCCGGCCGTTCTGGGTCGCCCGTTCCATCACCGCCAGGACCGGGTCGAAGTCGGCGATGCGTTTCTGGTACAGAGCGCGATCCCGGTCAAGGATGCCGCCGTGGTCAGGTGGGATGGGGACGTGGACCTTGCCGGCGGCGCGGGCGTCGAGCATGGAACGGGTGACCTCGGCGAGGAAGTGGGAGTCCCAGGACTTGCCGTCGGGGCCGTACTTGAAGAGCATGCCGACCGACCAGGGGTCGGAACTCCTGGTGATCGCGGCCCTGGCCTGCGGGGACAGCAGTGGACGGCTGTCCTTACCCGTGCCGACGCGCATCTGGCCGGCCGCCGCCAGCGACGAGCCGAGCGCCCGCAGGATGCTCACGCTCTCCGCGCTGAACAGCGTGGTTCCCGTTCGGTTGTAGAGCGCCCGGGCGGCCTGGAGTGCCAGCGGCGCGGCCTGCGCCCAGAACGCGGCGAGGTAGGGCTTGTCGTTGAGATGCTGGGTGAGGTGCTCCCGCACTCCCGACAGGCTCACCCGGACCGCCTCCGGGTCCGTGCCGGTGAGGGCGTCCTTCATCGCCTGGACGTCCTGCTCGGCCTGATAGCCGCTCTCACCCGTGGTGGCCCAGTCGAGTTGCACGTACGGCGAACGCGGGCCGATGAAGCCGGGTTTGTTCGCCGGGGAGGGCCGACGGCCCGGGGACAGCAGTTCCGAAAGCGGTGCCGGATCCCACCCGTTCTCGTTCGCCAGGCCGTGCGCCTTGGTGGTGCGGGCGTCCATGTCCCGGGTGTCGTTCAGCGCCGAGTCGATCAGGCGTGGCAACGGGGCGAAGCTGACGTCGCTGCCCCACTGCTGCATATTTTGCTGAATTATTGGCCCATTTCGGATCAGCACCTCATGCAGCCGTTGCAGACGCTTGGCCAACTCCGCAAGGTTGACGGGGTTGACGCCGACGAATTCCCCCACTACATCCCCTTCTCGGCACGACGTACCTATAGGGCGGCTCTTCGGCGCGTCGCCTCCTCCAGCCGGGCGACCAGGTGCGGCTGCTCGCTCAGCACGGCGTGCAGCAGCGCGGTGAGCTGGGATTTTCGAGCGTTCCAGTCAGCCGCCCAACGATCGGCGGCAGGTCCCTTCCAGGTGGCGTCGCCGAACATCCCCGGTACGGCGCCGAGCGCGTCGAGGACCTCGTGTACGGCGGCGGCCGCGGCGGCCATGTCCGTTCTACACTGCACGACCTCAGGTGACGGCACCGGTTCCTCCAGCGAGACGGCTGACGCTTTGTCAAGCGTAGGGAAGCGTCGGAGGATCAGCCAGGGATATGCGCCCCGGTAATGGCGATTACCCGATTACTAGGGGAGATATATGGTGTACTCGGCGAGTTCGGGGGTCAGATTGGGCGGCAGGGACGCCGCAGCGGAGAGGTCTTCGGCTGAGACGAAGGAGTCGACTGTTTCGCGGACCTTCACCACCTGCTCGGCCAGGGCGGGAGTCATCCCGGGCAGGTCGGCGATCACCCGCGCCGGGGCGTGGTTGACGTCGACGAGCCCACCGTCGTCGTACTGTCGGGGCAGATCGGGCCGTCCGATCCGCAGTTCGCGCGCCATCGAGGGGTCGCGCTCGGCGAGTTCCCTCGCCTGCTCCCGCAGCGCGCGCCGGTGCTGGGCGTACGCGACCGCCTGGTCGTTCGCGCTCGCCCCGGGCACCCCGAACACCTGGCGTCTGATGATGAAGGAGTGCACGGTGGCACCGGCCCAACTGCCGAGGAAGCCGGCGAACATGAGAAGGCCGGGCCCGACCGGGATGTCCTCCGAGTCGTAGGAGTCGACGATGACGATCCACAGCGCGATGGCCATCGCATAGGCGGCGGAGGCCAGTCCAAGCCAGGCACTACGGCGCTTCACCGCCGCGAACAACATCGTGAACGGGGAGCCGAAACCGCAGGTGAGCATGGGTGTCAGCGCCCAGAGGACGCTTCCGACGCCGGGACCGCCCTGCGGCTGGGGCTGTGGTGCCTGTGGCGGTGGAGGAGGAATGAACGGCTGCTGCGGTGGAGGAGGGGTGAACGGCTGCTGCTGCGGGGGCATCGGTCTCGGCGGCCGCTGCCGCAACGGCTGCGGAGGCGGCACCGGATAGGCCTGGTAGGGATTCGGCGAGCCGTTCTGCTGTCCGGATGGATATGGTTGCTGCCCCCTATAGGGCTCGTAGGGCCCTTGTCCTCCAACACCGGTCATGTGCCGACCCTATGTATTTGTCGCGAACTTTGCTGGTTCCGTCCCGCAACATTATGAACAACCCGTGGACAACCGTGCGGCCGGCTGTGGACATGTGGAGACCTGGGGGTGCGCGTTCACCTCGGGCCGACAGTGCGCCATGATGTTGCATGTGGCGCGCATACCAGGAGAAGGGCTGGCCAAGGGCCTCGCCGTGACCCTCCGGCACATGCTGCGCAAATCGGAGACGCAGCAGTACCCGGAGGTCCATCCCGATCTTCCTCCTCGCAGCCGGGGCGTGATCGCCCTGGTCGAGGAGAACTGCACCGTGTGCATGCTCTGTGCCCGAGAGTGTCCCGACTGGTGCATCTATATCGACTCGCACAAGGAGACGCTCCCCGCGCCGGAGGGCGGGCGCCCCCGTGCGCGCAACGTCCTCGACCGGTTCGCGATCGACTTCTCGCTGTGCATGTACTGCGGGATCTGCGTCGAGGTCTGCCCCTTCGACGCGTTGTTCTGGTCTCCGGAGTTCGAATACGCCGAGTACGACATTCGCGACCTCATCCACGAGAAGGACCGGTTGGGCGAATGGGCCCAGACCGTTCCTCCTCCGCCATCACACGAGGTGGGCGCCGAGCCGCCCAAGGAGATCGCCGCGGCCTCACGTCCCGCCACCCGTACGCCGTCCCGGCCAGGCCGTACGGCACCGCCGGGCCGTACGGCGGAGGCGGAGAAGGCGGAAACGGCGGCCGGGGCACGGACGGAGTCCGCCGGCGAGGCGGCGACAGCCGTACCGTCGGGCACGGCCGAGGTCTCCCCGGGCCCGAGTGCGTCGGCGCGCAGGGAGCCGCCGAGGGCGATGCGCGACATCCGCTCCATCCGACCGCCGGGAGCGCTGCCGAAGGCTCCCAAGGACCCGAAGCCGGAGCCTTCCCGGCCCGCGGAGCCGGAGCCGCCGCGAGGTTCGCAAGGCTCCCAAGACTCACAGGAACCGTCGACGAGGAAGAAGGACGGGCCTAAGGAGGAGTCGTGACTTCCCAGGCGCAGCCGGGGTTCTGGCCGCCGTCCGGGCCCGAGATCGTCTTCCTGCTGCTCGGGATGGTGGCGCTCGGCTCCGCTCTGCTGGTCGTCACGACGCGGCAACTCGTCCACGCCGCGCTCTGGCTGGTCGTCTGCTTCGGTGCGCTGGCCGGGGGCTACCTCGTGCTGACCGCCGAGTTCGTCGCCTGGGTGCAGGTGCTGATCTATGTGGGCGCGATCGTCGTGCTGCTGCTGTTCGGCATCATGCTGACCCGTGCGCCGATCGGACGGTCGGCCGACCTCGACTCGGGTAACCGCTGGGCGGCCGCGGTGGTGGGAGTCGCGACCGCCGGCGTGCTCGTGAGCGTCGTGGTGTCCGGATTCCACGCGGCCTACATCCCACTCGAACCGGGTCAGGGAACGGCCGGGACTCTCGGGTCGAGCCTGTTCCGCACCTGGGTGCTGCCGTTCGAAGCGCTGTCCGTACTGCTGCTCGCCGCCCTGGTCGGCGCCATCGTCCTGTCCCGCACCGACATCGGGGCGCGCGAGTGAGGCCGGTCCACCGCGAGCCGGCCACGAGCCCGCCGTACGGCCCGGGGCGGTGAACCCGGGTGCACATCGTCTATCCGGTCGTCGTGTCCGCGCTGCTGTTCTCGATCGGTGTGTACGGTGTGCTGGCCCGGCGCAACGCCATCCTCGTGCTGATGTCGGTTGAGTTGATGCTCAACGCGGTCAACCTCAACCTGGTCGCGTTCGACGTGTGGCTGCGGGACCGGCTGCATTCCGGGCAGGTGCTCACGCTGTTCGTCATCGTGATCGCCGCCGCCGAGGTGGGGTTGGGGCTGGCGATCGTGCTGGCCGTGTTCCGGACCAGGCGGACGGTCGACGTGGACCGTCTGCGGGCCCTGTCGGAATACGCCGCCGAACACGCCGCCGAACACGCCGCCGAGACCGGGAGCGGAGGCGGAAACGGGGGCGGGGAGGCCGCGACGTGATCGCGATCGTGGCCCTGATCATTCTGTTGCCGTTCGCCGCGGCCGTCGCGGGCCTGCTGGGCTCCCGCGTCGGGTGGCGATGGAGTGCGGGCCGTGTCGGCGGCGGGAGCCGTACGGAACCTCGCGACCCGGTGGCCGGCCGCCGGGCGGCGTGGTTCGCGGTCACCGCCGCGGCCGTGTCGACGGCGCTGACGTTGTGGCTCACCCTGCGGCTGGCCCTCGACCTGCCACCAAGCGTCGCCCCCCTCCGGCCCGGAGGGTCCGGGTTCTGGGGTTCCTTCCTGCCGGGCCGGGTGGAGGGCACGCTGACGCTGGTCGAGACGGGATCGGTCCCGATCTCCGTGTCACTGCGCGGTGACGGATTGTCAGTGCTGACCGGCATCCTTGTGGTCGTGGTGGCGCTGGCCGTGCAGGTCTACTCGGTGGGGTACATGCGGGGTGATCCCCGCTATCCGTCGTACAGCGCGTTCATCAGCCTGTTCACCGCCGCGATGTTGCTCGTGGTCTACTCGGGCGACCTGATCGTCCTCTACGTCGGCTGGGAGATCATGGGCCTGTGCTCGTACCTGCTCATCGGGCACTGGTGGGAGGACCGGGCGAACTCGCGGGCCGCCGTCAAGGCGTTCCTGGTCACCCGGCTGGGTGACGTCGGGTTCCTGTTCGGGATCTTCACGCTGGGCATGGCGGCGGGGAGTTTCCGGATCGACGACGTGCTGCGGGCCGACATACCGACCGGCACGCTGATCGCCGCGACGCTGCTGCTGCTCATGGGGGTCGCGGGCAAGAGCGCGCAGGTGCCGCTGCAGACCTGGCTGCCGGACGCGATGGCCGGTCCGACCCCGATCAGCGCGCTGATCCACGCCGCCACCATGGTCGCGGCGGGCATCTTCGTCGTCGCCCGGCTCTATCCGCTGTTCCTCGGGGCGCGGCCCACGCTCGACGTGCTGGCCGTGATCGCCGCGATCGGCATGCTCGGGGCGGCGCTCGCGGCCCTGGCGCAGGACGATCTCAAGCGTGTGCTCGCGTACTCCACGATCAGCCAGCTCGCCTACATGGCCGGGGCGCTCGCCGCCGGGGTCGGCGTCGCGGCGCATGGGGGTGTCGGCGGCGACCAGGCGGCGATCTTTCATCTGCTGTCGCACGGCGCGTTCAAGGCGCTGCTGTTCCTGTGCGCGGGCGCGGTCATCCACCACGCCGGGTCGAACCTGATGAGTCGCATGGGCGGGCTGCGCACGGCGCTTCCCGTCACGTTCTGGACGATGACGATCGGTTTCGCCGCGCTGATCGGGCTTCCCCCGGCCAGCGGCTTCTTCAGCAAGGACGCGGTGATCTCGGTCATCGAGCACTCGAACGGCGCCGCCCAGCCGTTCCTGTACGGCTCGGCGCTGCTGACCATCGGCGTGACCGGCGCCTACGCCGCCCGTGCCTGGCTGCGCACCTTCTTCGGGCCGAGCGGCGTCCGGCCGCCGCCGGTGCCTCGATCGTTGCCCCGATCGATGGTCTGGCCGATCGTCGTGCTGGCCGTGCCCGCCCTGCTGTTCGGATTCGCTTGGCTGTGGCTCACGTGGCAGGGCGGCGTGGGCTCGGAAGTCGACTGGGGTCTCAACTGGGGCGTCGACTGGGGATCGGCGGCGGTGAGCCTCGTCGTGGCGCTGCTCGGCGCGGGCATCGTCTACGCCCTGTGGCGCAGCGACCCTGCCCAGGATCCGGCCAGGCTGCTCGGCCCGTTCCGGGTGCCGTGCGAGCGGGCGTTCCACGTCGACTCCGCGTACACGGCGCTGGTCGCCCGCCCGATCCTGCGGCTGGCCCGGGGGGTCGTGCGTGCCGACGCACAGGTGATCGACGGTGCGGTCCGCGGCTCGGGCCGGGCCACGATGGGCCTGTCCGGCCTGGTCCGGCTGGCCCAGAACGGCAACGCCCAGCTCTACGTCACCGGTCTGGTGGCCGGGCTGCTGCTGATCGCGGTGATGGCGGCGGTGATCCTGACATGACACGCAGGACTGACCACGGCGCGATCAGGGGAATGTGGGAGGGCGCATGGGCTGGCTCCTGATCGTCCTCGTGGCCGTGCCCCTGGCGGGGGCGGCGGCCCTGGCCCTGCCCGCCTTCCGGGCCCGCGACATCGCCGTCACGTTCGGGACCGCTGTCTCCGGGGTGGTCCTCGCTCTCGCTCTGGCGGCCGTGGCGGCGTTCGCCGTGCCGTACGGCCAGGGCGGTTCCAGCAGTCCTAGCAGTCCCGGGGGCCCCAGCGGTTCCGGCGGGGGCGGACTCGGCGGGGACATGCGGCTTCAGACCGACCTGCCGTGGATCCCCGGTCTGGACCTGCGGTTCCATCTCGGGGTCGACGGCATTTCGCTGCCGCTCGTCGTGCTGACCACGCTGCTCACGTTCCTGTGCTTCGTCCATCTGACCCGCCACCCCCCGGTGGGCGGACGGCCTAGGGCCCTGGTCGTCACGCTGCTCGTGCTCGAAGTCGGGATGGTCGGCACGTTCCTCGCGCTCGATCTGCTGCTGTTCTTCGTGTTCTTCGAAGTCGTGCTGGTCCCGATGTACTTCGTGATCGCCCTCTGGGGCGGCACGCGGCGGCGGGCGGCGGCGGTGAAGTTCATCCTCTACACGCTGCTCGGTTCCGCCGTGCTCCTGATCGGCCTGCTCGTGGTCTGGGCTCAGGTGGGGACGCTCGACATGGTCGTGCTGGCCCAGCGGCATGGTGGCGGGATGTCCCGATCGGCACAGATTCTGGCGTTCCTCGCCATCGGGGCGGGGCTCGCGGTCAAGACGCCCATGTGGCCGCTGCACACGTGGCTGCCCGACGCGCACACCGAGGCCCCCACCGTCGGCTCCGTGCTGCTGGCCGGTGTGCTGCTGAAGATGGGATCGTACGGCTTCGCCCGGATCGCCATCCCGGTTCTTCCGAAGGGCGCGGCGGCATTCGCCCCCTGGCTGGGGGCGCTGGCGGTGATCGGCATCATCTACGGTTCGCTGGCCTGCCTCGCCCAGCGGGACCTCAAACGGATGATCGCCTACTCGTCCGTCGGCCACATGGGTTTCGTGCTGCTCGGGTTCGCGACCCTCACCCCCGTCGGCATGAACGCCGCGCTGTTCGCCAACGTCGCGCACGGGCTGATCACGGGGCTGCTGTTCTTTCTCGCCGGCGCGGTCAAGGAGCGGTACGGCACGACCGACATGGCCCGGCTCGGTGGGGGAATGCTCCGCCGGCTGCCACACATGGGGTCGCTGCTGACCTTCGCGTGCGTCGCCTCGCTCGGACTGCCCGGCCTCGCCGGGTTCTGGGGCGAGATGCTCGCCCTTCTGGGGGCGTTCCAGCCGGCGGCCGTGCTGCCCCGCCCGCTGTTCCTGGCGTTCATGGCGGTGGGCGGCGCCGGAGCGGTGCTGACGGCTGCCTACTTCCTCCGCATGCTGTCGCGGGTCACCCACGGCGTTCACGGGGTCGAGTCCGGGGGAGCGGTCGACGTCACGTCGCATGAGCTGGCGGCCTGGGTGCCGCTGGTCGTGCTGATCGTGCTTCTCGGCCTGTGGCCCAAGGCGCTGCTCGCCGTCACCACGCCCGCGGTTCAGGCGGTCTTCGCCTCGGGGACGGTGGCGCCATGAACAGCGCCCTGAGTAGCACACTGAGTAGCACCCTGAATGGCACGCTGAGAAGCGCCCTGGGGACCGGAGCGGCTCCGGTGATTCAGTCGATCGACTACGCCGCCATCGCCGCGCCGCTGATCCTCGCGACCGCGGCGGGTCTCGTGCTGCTGCTCGACGCCTTCCTGCCGCGGCGGCCCGGCATGGGGAGGGCACTCGGACTGGTGGCGCTCGGCGGTGTCCTGGCGGCCCTCGCCGTAGTGGCGGTTCAGGCGGCGGCGAGCTCACGCCTTCCCGGCGGAGCGCGGCGCACGTTCTGCGTGCCGTCCTCGCTGGGCGGAGCGGGCGACGCCGTTTCGTGCTCATTCGTGGCCGACAGGTTCGCGCTGCTGTTCGCCGGGCTGGTGCTCGCCGCCGGAACGGTGATCGTGCTGCTGTCGATGACCGAGTTGTCCGGCGGGCGCATCCCGGTCGGGGAGTGGCACTTCCTGCTGCTCGCCACGCTCACCGGGGCGGTCCTGCTGCCGGCGTCCCGCGATCTGATCATGCTGGTGGTCTCGCTCGAGTTGGTGTCACTGCCGGTCTTCGCGCTGATCGGCCTGAGGCGATATGACGGCCGGGCCTCCGAGGCCGCTCTGAAGCTGTTCCTGGTGTCCGTCGTCTCCACCGCGATCACGCTGTTCGGGGTGTCTTTGCTGTACGGCATCACCGGCTCGGTGCATCTCGACCGTCTCGCGAGAGCCTACGAAGCCGGACACGCCGCCGGGACGACCTCGGAGGTCACGATCGTGGCGGTCGTGCTGGTGGTGGCCGGTTTCGCCTTCAAGATCGCGGCTGTGCCGTTCCACACCTGGGCCGGAGACGTGTACCAGGGATCGCCGGTTCCGGTGGCGGCGCTGCTGTCGGTCGTCTCGAAGGCGGCCGGTTTCGCCGGGCTCATTCTCGTCCTCACGACCGCACTGCCGAGCCTCGCCGGGGTGTGGACCCCGGTCGTCGCGGTCGTCGCGGCGTTGACCATGACCGCGGGGAACGTCCTCGCCGTTCGGCAGCGCCATGCCGTACGGCTGCTCGCCTGGTCGTCGGTCGCCCAGTCCGGGTACATCCTGACGCCGCTCGCCGCGGTCGCTTCCAGCAGGGCTGAGACGTCCGGAGCTGGGATGACCATAACCGGGGCGACCGAGATCGGGGCGTCTGAGATCGGGGCGTCGGTCGACGCGGCGGGCGGGGACGGGATCGGCGGGGCGGTAGCCGCGTCCGTCGCGTATCTGGTGTTCTACGCGGCGATGAACCTGACCGCCTTCGCGGTGGTCATGGTCGTCTCACGACGCCATGGCCGGAACGAGATCGACGACTATCGGGGTCTGGTCCACCGGAGCCCGGCGGCGGGTCTCGCGCTCGCGTTCGCGCTGGTCTGCCTGGCCGGTCTGCCGCCCGGACTCGCCGGACTGTTCGCGAAGATCGTGGTGTTCCGGGAGGTCGTCGGCGCCGGGCTCGGCTGGCTCGCCGTCGTGATGGCGGTCAACACCGTGATCGGGCTCTACTACTACATCGCCTGGACGGCCCGGCTCTTCACCCCGGAGGCCGCGGGCGAGAGCCGTACCGGCTCCGTCCTCGGGGCGCGTGAGGCCGGAGAAGGCGCCGGTTCCACCGTCCCCGCCGTCATCGCCGTCGGCGTGGCCGCGCTCGTCTCCGTCGTTTTCTCCGTGGCCCCGCAGGTGGTGCTGTCCGCCGTCGGCTGAGCACGTCCCAAGACGCCGATGGGAACGTTCGCCCAGGCCATGCACGTTGGTATGGCGGAACACACCGCGTCGGAAGGAGGGGGTGTGCACCGCAACGGTTTGCGCACGGCGGTCCTTCTGGGGGCTTTGTCCGCGTTGATCCTGCTGGCGGGGGCCTGGCTCGGGGGCGGCGCGGGGGTACGGGTCGCCCTGGTGGTCGCATTGGTGACGAACGGCGTCGCCTACTTCTTCTCCGACCGGATCGCGCTGTCCGCCATGCGGGCGCGACCTGTGTCCGAGGTCGAGCAGCCGGTGCTCTATCGGATCGTCCGGGAGCTGTCCTATGACGCCCGTCAGCCGATGCCCCGGCTCTATCTGTCCCCGACGATGCAGCCCAACGCGTTCGCGACCGGACGCAACCCCCGCAACGCGGCGGTGTGCGTCACGCACGGCATTCTCGGCATACTCAACGAGCGTGAGCTCAGGGGGGTCATCGGGCACGAGCTGTCACACGTCTACAACCGGGACATCCTGATCTCGTCGATCGCCGGCGCGCTGGCCACGATGATCACGTACTTCGGCTACCTCGGGATGTTCTTCGGCTCCGATGACGATGAGGGGCCGGGCTTCCTGGGCACCCTGCTGTTGATGATCCTCGGTCCGGTGGCCGCGAGCATGCTCCAGATGGCCATCTCGCGATCGCGTGAGTTCGCGGCGGACGAGTCCGGAGTCCGGCTGACGGGCGACCCGCTCGCGCTCGCCTCCGCGCTGCGCAAGATCGAGATGAGCGTCCGCCGGTTGCCGCTGCCGGAGAATCCCCGGCTCGCCTCCGCCGGTCACATGATGATCGCCAACCCGTTCCGAGGCGCCGGGATCGGACGGATGTTCTCAACCCACCCCCCGATCGCCGAGCGCATCGCCCGCCTCGAACGGATGGCCGGCTACCGTCGTTGAATGCCCAGGCGAGAGGGCATTACGGGTCACCTGGGCAGATACCAGTTCCAGAGGTCGGACCGCAACTTGAAGGAGTCGATCTTGGTGGTGGCGCCGGTGGCCGGATCGAGGCCGCGGAGGGTTACGCCACGCAAGTTCATCTCGCGGTCCCAGCGCAGGGCCCAGAGAGCCAGGCCGCCGTCCGGCGTCCATCGGAGGCTGTATGCGTCCTCACCCTTCGGGGCCGTGACGTCCACGTAGTCGCCGACCGTGTCGCTGGCGAGGTCGTAGGTGCGCAGCCGCCTCTTGGTGCCGGACATGTTGATGATCAGCGCCATCGAGGTGCCGTCGTCGGCCAGCGCGATCGGGGAGTTGTTGGCCACCACCTGGGGGACGACCTGGCTGTTCGTCCTGTTGCCGTCCAGGTCGTAGGCGGCGAACTCCGTAGTGTTCTCGCTGGTGACCCGTCTGGTGAGGACGTGCTTGCCGTCCGGGCTGAAGCCCTCGACTGTGAGGTTGCCCTTCAATTTGCCGATCTTCTTGCTGCGCAGGTCCACGAGCAGGCTCGGTAGTTTTTCATTCCTGTCGCCATAGTCGATCGCGACGATCTCGCCGTCCGGCGACAGGGTCAGCACGACGTCGGACATGGTGACGCCCTTGGGCGGCTTGGCCGATGATCCGGGCAGCACGTGGACCCGGCCCTTCGCGACGTCCCGGACGACCAGCTTGCCGTCCGGCTTCCGGAAGTACGCGACGCGGTTGCCGTCGCCGCTGACCGTCACCGGAGCCATCACTCCCGTGTCGACCTTGCCCTTGGCCGTCAGGGAAAAGACCAGCGCGTCGGTCAGGCGGACGTCCTTGCCGTTGGCGAGCGTGACGGTCCACGGGCCGCATGGAACGGTGGCGTCCCCCTTGCCGCACTCCTTCACCCAGACGTACCGAATCCGCTTGTCCGCCGAGGTGGTGGCGGTGCGGGCGGCGGATGGGATGGAGGTTGCCAGGGTGTTGCGTGCGGCCGAGGCGGTCACCGAGGTGGCGGAGGCGGAAACCGTGAGCGCCTGTGCCTGCGTCCCACCGACCAAGGCGACGGAGGCGACGGAGGCGACGGAGGCGGCCGCTGCCGCCAGGGTGAGGAGGGCTGGCTTTTTCATGGCGAGTCCTTTCGTTATCTCGGTAGATGCGGCTACCGGGCGAAAGGTTGCGTCACGAATGAGCCACGAAAGCCGTCGCCACGTACTCGCTTGTGCGGCTGCCCACTGCGGCCCACCGCGGCCCACCGCGGGTCACTATGACTTCCGCTTCTGCTTCGCATGGCAGCTGTAACCCTCGGGACGATCGGGTTCGAGGACGATCTGCTGGAGCACGGTCGCATCGATCGATCTGCGGAAGGTCTCCTGGTTCGCGCAGTCGTACAGCGCATAGGCGCCCTCGCGTTCGCCGAGCAGCAGCAGTTCCTCGCCGTCCCGCAGCGGCTCGCCGCTCTCGCGGTCGGTGGCGACGACCCATTGGTCCTGGAATCCGACCATGCTGAGCAGCAGGCTGGCCGGTTCGCCCTTCTCGGCGACGGCGAGCGCGTCGCTCTCCATTTGGCCCATCAACGCGAAACCCAGACCGATGCCGGTGAACGCGGCGACCACGATCTTCATCCCGGCCCGGCCCACCGGGCGCGAGCGCAGCAGCCGGAACGGCACGAGGAACGACAGTACGCCGATGGACACCGCAGTGATCACGATCGCGGTCAGCGTCGTGCCGTCGCCCAACCCCAGATAGCCCAGGAAGCCCCAGTAGCTCGCCCCGCACCACAGCGCCCCTACGGCGGCCGCCGCCCAGGGGCGCTGCCGTACGGCCTGGGCGAACCGGGCGAGCCGCCCGAAAGTTGCCTTGTCCAGCAGCCAGAAACCCGCCACCGCGACGCCGATGAGCAGTGTGCCGCCGATGACGAGCAGGATCAGGGTGCCGACCAGGCGGCCGAACATCGTCGCCTGGTCGATGCCGGCCTGTTCGGGGCTGACGTTGAAGATGCCGTAGACCTGCTGGATGCCGAGGTAGAGCAGGGCGTAGAGGGAGATGCCCACGGGCAGGATGACCGAGCCGCTGCGCTCGAGCAGGTCGACGACGCCGGCCTTCTCCTCGAGTTCCGGGTTGTTCATGGTTTTTGTTCCACCTAGTGATCGTTTGTGCCGAAACATGATTGCATTCGGCATTTGTGATCACTAGTCGGGTCTGCCGGAAAAGAGCCGGGTGGCCAGGCGCGTGTGTGGGGCGGAACGTCGGGCAAGCGTGGCCGACGGCCACGGCGACACCCGGCAGGATCTCCACCGCCGGGTATCGCCGGGCCGCCTTTGAGCTGGGCCGCCTTTGCGCTGGTTCGCCGCGGAGCCGGGACCCTCAGTCCCCAGGATGGAGGACGCGGCGGAGGAACTCGCGGGTCCGCTCATGCTGAGGGTCGCCGATGACCTGCTGAGGCGGGCCTTCCTCGACGATCACGCCCTGGTCCATGAACACCACGCGGTCGGCGACCTCGCGGGCGAACGCCATCTCGTGGGTGACGACCAGCATGGTCATGCCGTCCTCGGCGAGCTGGCGCATGACCCCCAGCACGTCGCCGACGAGTTCGGGGTCGAGCGCCGAGGTCGGCTCGTCGAAGAGCATCAGCGTCGGGTTCATGGCCAGGGCCCGGGCGATCGCCACGCGCTGCTGCTGACCGCCGGACAGCTGGGCCGGGTAGGCGTCAGCCTTCTCCAGGAGGCCCACCTTCTCCAGGTTCTCCCTGGCGATCCGCTCGGCCTCGGCGCGCTTGCGCTTGAGCACCCGCTCCTGCGCGATCGTGATGTTGCGCACCACGGTGAGGTGCGGAAACAGGTTGAACTGCTGGAACACCATGCCGAGCCGCCGCCGCGCGGCGTCGATGTCCACGTCGGGATGGGTCAGCTCGATCCCCTCGACGACCACCTTGCCGGAGGTCGGCTGCTCGAGGAGGTTCACACAGCGCAGGAGCGTCGACTTGCCCGACCCGGACGGCCCGATGACGCAGACCACCTGACCGGTTTCGACGGCGAAGTCGATGCCCTTGAGGACCTCCAGGCTGCCGAACGACTTGTGCAGGTCCTTGATCTCGACCGTGCTCATCTGCCCGCCCCCTGACGCGCCTCCAGCCGCCGGGCGACGTAGCCCAGCGGGATCGTGATCAGCAGGTAGGTCACGCCGGCCACGAAGATCGGCGTCGGGCTGGCGTACGTGGAGGCCTGGTCGTTGCCGAACTTGGCCAGCTCTACCTGGCCGGCCGTGACCCCGAGGAACAACACCAGCGAGCTGTCCTTGAACAGCAGCACCAACTCGTTGGTGAGCGGCGGGATCACGATTCTGACGGCCTGCGGAATGATGATCGACACCATCGCCCGCATGTACGGCATGCCGAGCGAGCGTGCCGCCTCCATCTGCCCCTTCGGAACGGCCTGCAGACCCGCGCGGAACGTCTCGGCCATGTAGGCGGCCGAGACCAGGCCGAGGCCGAGCGCCGCCTGACCGTACACGTCTCCGGGGATGTCGAGCCCGGGGAAGGCGATCGGCAGGTTGATGATCATCAGGAAGATGACCAGAGCCGGCAGGCCGCGGAAGACCTCGACGTAGCCGGCCGCGAGCCACCGGTACGGTGCGACCGACGACAGCCGCATCAGCGCCAGCAGCAACCCGAGCACGAAGCCGAGGATGTACCCGCAGACCGTGTAGATCACGGTGTTCTTCAATGCCACCGTGAAGAGATCGGGCAGGCCCTTGGCCGCGACGTCGCCGTTGAGGAAGTTCTGGCGGATCTGCTCCCAGTCGGCGATCGCGACGAGGGCGACCACGACGACGACCAGCACGGCGTACTGGGCGCCCCGCCCGATCTGCTGCCTCTTGCGCGGGCTGAGCCCTCCCTTTGCGGGGAGGGCCGCCTCCTGCTCACTCACGGAATTCATGACGAAGCGGGGGGCTCAGTGCCGAACCACTTCTTGTAGATCTCGTTGTACGTGCCGTCGGCCTTGGCCGCGTTGATGGCCTCGTCGACGACCTTGAGGAGCTCGGTGTTGCCCTTCTTCATGCCGACGCCGTACTGCTCGCCGGTGTCCAGGCTGGCGACCATCTCGAACTTCTCGCCGACGTCCGACTTCTTCAGCCAGGTCAGCACGACCGGGAGGTCCTGAATGATCACGTCGACGCGTCCGGCCTGCAGGCCGTTCAGCTCCTTGGGCGAGTCGGCGAACTCGACCGGGTCGTAGCCCTTGTCCTTGACGTACATGAGACCGGTGGTGGAGGCTTGGGCGCCCAGCTTGAGGCCCTTGGTCTTGACGTCCTCGAGCGAGGTGATGCCGCTGCCCTTCTTCGCCATCAGCGCCTGGGTGGAGTCGAAGTAGGGCACGGAGAAGTCGATGTTCTGCTTGCGCTCGTCAGTGATCGTCATGCCGGCCGCGGCGAGGTCGCACTTGCGGGCGTTCATCGCGGCACCGCTCTTGATGGCGGCGAAGTCGATGTCGACGATGTCCTGGGTCACACCGAGCTTCTTGGCGACGAGATCGACGATGTCGACGTCGAAGCCGACGACCTTGCCGTTCTCGTCGTTGAACTGGAAGGGCTCATAGGGGACGTTCGTGCAGGTCGTGAGCTTGCCGGGGTTGACCAGCTCGACGCCTCCGGCGGCTGAAGGGGCGGCCGAACCCTCCGCCGTGGTCGTGGTGGACTCTCCGCCACAGGCGGAGATCAGGAGAGCCGTCGCCAGCGCGACCGCGCCGATTCCCGCCGTTTTCCGATAAGTGGACCAGGGAGCCACACGGCCTCCTCAGTTCTTGGTGCGAGCCGTACTGCGTAGTAGGCGCAGTGTAGAGGACCTGAGGTGACGGCTTGGCCCCTGGTTGGGGAGGATGTGGTAACACACGCCTAACGGGGCTTGCCAGCTGTCCTTTCGCCGATCTCCCCTTTACGGACTCGTCGGCTCTTGAGACGGGTCCTGAGCCGAGCCCGGCTGGGGCGGCGCCGGCGGCGTCGTCTCGGTGAGGGCGTTGAACCGCCGGAGCATCCGGGCGAGCAGCCGTACGTCCTCCTCCGGCCAGGCGGCGAGCAGGGCGTAGAGCTGCTGCTGGCGGGCGGCCCGCGCCCGGCCGAGCCGCTGCCCGCCCTCCTCGGTCAGGACCAGCAGATGGGCCCGCCGGTCGAGCGGATCGGGCTCCCGGCCGACCAGGCCAAGCCCCTCAAGCACCTTCACCTGCCGGCTGATGGTCGCCTTGCCGACACCCACATAGGCGGCGAGATCGCTGGGCCGTACGGGCGCGACCCGGTCGATGCGGACGAGTAGCCCGTACGCCCCGGGCTCCAGCTCGGGGTGCACATTACGCCCCATCTGTGCGGAGAGCGCGTGCGCGCGCCGGAAGAGGACGCCCAACTCGTGCTCGACCTCGCAGAACGCCGCGTACTCCTCGGACGCCGCCAGGTCCGCCGGCTCCGGCATGGTCCGCCGCCTCCTCCCGTTGGCTCCCACCGACACGCCCCAACGTAGTCGGAATGATCAAATCGGGGGTGAAGATTACGCACGTGCTTCCGCGGTGGCCCGCTGGTGGAGGGCGCCGACGGTCTTGAGCGGGACCTCCTTGATGAAGACAATCGCGATCAGGGCGAGGCACGCGGCCGGCGCCGTGTAGAGGAAAAGGTCGGCCGCGCCGTGGCCGTACGCCGCCTCGACGACCGTGCGGACCGGGGCGGGCAGCGAGGAGAGCTTGGGGATCGCGCCGTCGCCGCTCGCCGTGGCGTGCACGCCCAGCGCGGTCAGGCCGTCCCGCAGGTAGATCGCGACCCGGTCGCCCATCACCGCGCCGAGTGCCGAGACACCGATGGCGCCGCCGAGGGAACGGAAGAACGAGACCACCGAACTGCCCACGCCGAGCTCCTCCGGCCGCACCTCGTTCTGTACGGCCAGCACGAGGTTCTGCTGGGTCATGCCGACCCCGGCGCCGACGAAGAACATGTAGACGGCGGCGAGCCAGAAGTTGGTGTCGTAGCGCAGCGTGCCCATGAGCGCGAACCCGGCGGTGAGGGAGAACGCCCCGGTGACCAGGAAGACCTTCCACCGTCCGGTGCTCGTGATGATCCGCCCGACGATGGTCGAGGAGGCCGCCAGGCCCAGGATCATGGGCAGGGTCATGAGCCCGGCCTTCGTCGGCGTCTCGCCGCGGGCGAGCTGGAAGTACATGCTGAGGAACGTGGTCGCACCGAACATCGCGATGCCGACCAGCACGCTGGCGACCACGGCCAGGCTGAGGGTCCGGATGCGGAACAGGTGCAGCGGGACGATCGGCTCACGGGCCCTCGACTCCACCAGCAGGAAAAGCAGCGTCAGCACGACGGCGACGCCGACCATCGCCCCGGTCTGCCACGACATCCACTCGTACTTGTCGCCCGCGAACGAGACCCAGATCAGGAGCAGCGAGACCGCGGCGGTGATCAGCGTCGCCCCGCCCCAGTCGATGCTGACCTCGCGTCGCTCAACGGGCAGGTGCAGGGTCTTCTGCAGCACGATCAGCGCGATGATCGCGAACGGCATGCCCACGTAGAAGCACCACCGCCAGCCGAGCCACGAGGTGTCGACGATGATGCCGCCGATCAGCGGGCCGCCGATCGTCGCGACGGCGAACACCGCGCCGAGGTAGCCCGAGTAGCGTCCGCGTTCACGCGGTGAGATCATCGCCGCCATGATCACCTGGGAGAGGGCGCTCATGCCGCCTGCCCCGAGGCCCTGGATGATCCTCGCGCCGATGAGCATCCCGGGGTTCTGCGCGAGGCCGGCGATCGCCGAGCCGATGACGTAGATGATCAGACCGATCTGGACCAGAAGCTTCTTGCTCGTCAGGTCGGCGAACTTGCCCCAGATGGGGGTGGAGACCGTGGTCGCCAGCAGAGCCGCGGTGATCACCCAGGTGTAGGTGGTCTCGTCCGCGTGCAACTCCGCAGTGATCGTCGGGAGTGCGTTCGCCACCACGGTCGAGGACAGAATCGCCACGAACATCCCGAGGAGCAGCCCCGACAAGGCCTCCATGATCTCCCGATGAGTCATCGGGACGGCCGCCTCCTGGTGGCCGGTGGCCTTCCTTGTCTGGGTGTGTCGCCCCGTCGCCATAAAAGTCCTTTCGCTGGCCGTGCCGTACGGCATGGGCATGTGCCGGTGAACGGTGTGCGGGTCGTACGGCAGAGGCCCGCGGCGTGGTGTCGCGGCCGCCGAAATTGGTTTCCCTGGGCAAGTATATAAGATCGTTGCCTAAGGCAACTGCTAGGGTGCGTGGCGGTGAGGTGGCGGTGATTCGTGGCGAGAGAGGCGGCAAGATCGCCGCAGGACCGCGGGGGAGGGGGCGCGGGGACGCGGGCCCCCGCACAGGCGGCCACCCTCGGCCGCGTCGTGGCGCTGGCGGCCACCTCGGGCCCCGGCCACCGGCTCGGCCTCGCCCTGACCCGCGCGGCCGGACTGCTCCTGACGGACGATGCGGCGTGAGCGACGACGGCCCCGGTTTCTACCTGTTCATGCCCTGGGAGATAGGCGAAGTATGACGAACGCTTTCGTCACGCCCGGCCCGTGACCCTGAACGGCAGGGCGAAACAGGGATTGGCTGTCGGGCCGGCGGAGCATAGGGCGGCTGGCCCAGCGGCGGCGCAGTCCATTCCCAGGCGCGCACCGCCGCGCTGCTACTCGCTGGCGTCGGCCTGGCCGACGTCGCCGGCCCGGTCGCTCACGGACGTCCCTCGGCCGTGCACCACGGTGAGCAGGCCCTGTGCGGCGAGTTCCTTCACGGCGCGGCGGACGGATATCCGCGAGACGCCGTACTGGCCTGCCATCTCCAGCTCGGTCGGCAACCGCGTACCAGGTGTGCCCATCCAACCGCCCGCCTGCCACGAGCTCCGGCAGGCGGGCTCTGGTCGGCCTGTGGTGGCGCACTCGTCTCGGGGCCGCTAGTGACGCAAAGGTGACGATCTCATCTCAAAGGTGAGAAATCTTCGTTTCGTCACGAGGTTGGAACATCCCCGTCTACGCTTCCGCGCATTGGCTTCGTAATATCGAGCATAGAGAAGGCGAAGCGGACATATGCCGCAGAGACCTAAGCATCCGGTCAAGGAGCTGGAGGATCTCCTCAAAGAGGGCGAGGGTAAGGGTTGGACGGTTACTCGCCGTAAGCGATACTACTCAATGCGTTGCCCGTGCGGGAAGCACCAGCGAGGGGTACACCTAACACCGTCCGATCCCAACTACGAACGCAATGCAAGGGGATGGCTTAAGCGCACTGGCTGCTGGAATGGAGACGCTCTGTGAAGTATGCGATGAAGGCCGCGTTATCGGTACGAGGCGACTTCGACGACCTCGGTGACGTCGTCGATGAGATCGCTGACGAACTAGCCAGCCTCCAGGACTGCAACGGGAAGCTCCTGGACTTTGCTTATGGCTCCGATGCGACGGACAACGCCGTTCAGTTCGAGCTCACCGTTGAGGCCGGCAGTGTCGACGAAACTATCGAGACCGCAGGCAGCTGGCTTCGCACGGCCATTCACGCGACTGGCGGCTACACCCCAGGCTGGGAAGACTCCGGCCCCCGGCAGTATGCGATCGTCTACGAGATCGACGAGGCTGGCGTCAACGTCCGCCCACTTGAACGTGCCTGACCCGTAAGCGCGGAACGGCCCTGGCCTTTACGAGGCCAGGGCCGCCGCGTTCTCTGAGGAACTCCTGGCGGCGGCCCTCTCGCGTGCCACGGCCAGCGCGCGACGGCGGGCGAGCCGCGCGCACGCCTCCGAACACGTCCGCTGGTGATGGCCGCCGATCCATGAGGCCGGGAACAACGCGGCCCGCGGCGAGGTAGACCATCGCGTGGAACCGTTCCGGGAAGCGCGTCCGCGAGGGCGTGCACTTGGTCGGCCGTCGGGATGAACTCGTCTCGGTGACAGGGCGGAAGCCGTACCTTGGACCGCCGAAGACGAAGACCTCGGCGCGCACGGTCGAGTTGCCCGATGTGGTCAGCGTGGCCTTGGCCCGGCACCTGGAGACGTACGGCCCGGTCGAGGTCGAGATCAACGATGAGACGGACCCGCGTAAGCCGGTACGCCGCACGGTACGGCTCCTATTCAGCCTGCCGACGCTCAACCCGATCCACCGGGCGACCTGGTCGCACTACTGGTCGCCACCCGCCCGATCGGCGGGCATCCCGAAGGGGACAGGCCTGCACTGCCTTCGGCGCTACCTCGCGACGCGGTGATCCATCAGGGGGCATCGGTGAAGACGGAGCAGAGGGCCCTGGGCCACTCCACTCCGACGGTGACGCTCAACACGTACGTGGGGGAGTGGCCCGAGGCGCAGGAGCGCACGAGCACGATCGTGAACTTGGCGCTCGGCGGTGTGCACTCGATGTGCACCTCGAAGACAGGGGTGCGCTCATCATGCAGGTCACAGCCTCGCGCTTCGCCCAGCTAACGGTAGTTGGTGAACTGGAGGGCGATCTCGAGATCCTTGCCCTTCAGCAGAGCGATCACCTCCTGGAGATCGTCCTTCTTCTTGGAGCTGACCCGGAGTTCGTCGCCCTGGATCTGGGCCTTCACGCCCTTGGGCCCCTCGTCCCGGATGATCTTCGAGATCTTCTTGGCGTTGTCCTGGTCGATGCCCTCCTTGAGGGCGACCATCAGGCGATACTCCTTGCCGGACAACTTCGGCTCGTCCGCATCGAGGATCTTGAGCGACAGCCCACGCTTGATGATCTTCTCCTTGAAGACGTCAAGCACGGCGCTCGCCCGCTCCTCGCTGTTCGCCTTGATCTCGACATTCTGCTGCCCGGACCAGGAGATGGTCGCGCCGGTGCCCCTGAAGTCGAAACGGTGCCCAACTTCCTTGACCGTCTGATTCAGAGCGTTGTCGACCTCCTGCCGGTCGATCTTGCTGACCACGTCGAAACTGCTGTCGGCCATCGGTGTCAGTGTCCTCTCCTCGTTCCCTCCGACATTAGTGGCCTTCGCGTGGCCAGAGCTCTTTGCGCATCACAACACGGGGCGCGAGCTCGATCCCGAGCGCCCGCTCATGCTCGACCAGGGCGGCCAGTTCGGGCCCCCACTGCTCGGGAGGCAGTACGGCGAAGCCCCGGCGGGCATACCAGGGGGCGTTCCACGGGACATCCCGGAAGGTCGTCAGCGTCACGGCCGGCGCGAGGGCGGCCGCCGCCTCGCACACGGCGTCGAGCAGCCGTGTCCCGATCCCCCGACGGCCGTGCTCCGGATCTACGGCGAGCTGATCAAGGTGCACGCAGTCGTCGACGTGTCCCAGCATGGCGAAACCCACCGGAGGCCGGCCCGCGACGATGACCCGCCCGGGATCATCGCATTCCTCGATCATCGTCCCGGGCGGGAAGACGATGCCCACGTCGGCGAACATCCCGTCCGCGGCACGCTCCAGATCCGCCAGTCCCGCGAGGTCCTCGTGTCGCGCCCATCTGATCATTTCTCCACTATGGCCCGCGCTGTCGTCACGTGCGCCGATGTGGGCTCAGCGGTCGCCGGAGACGCATCCAGGGATAATGCATGTCACGTGCACCCGGGAAGTCCGCTATTCTTCTACCTGTCGCCGCGAACGAGCGGAAGACGAGGCAGGTTGCCCGAGCGGCCAAAGGGAGCGGTCTGTAAAACCGTCGGCTCAGCCTACCCAGGTTCGAACCCTGGACCTGCCACCAGCAGAAAAAAGAGCCCCTGACCAGCAGAGATGCCAGTCGGGGGCTTCTTCGTTCCTTGATCCGTCAGTGCCCGTGTTTCCTCGTGGTTGACCACGGCTCAGGGCATATTCGGGACACGGTCTCGTGCTGTGGAACTCGCATGCTTCCCTAGCGCGGCGGCATCGCCCCCTGCACATGGGATCGCGCGGGCGCTGGCTGGAGGTGTGGCGAGTGAGGGTAGCGACCATACGGAGGCGCGTAGGACACCGGTGCCTGCGCACTGCGAGACACAAGACTCAGCATGTTGTAGGTCTAGCGAACCTACAACAGAGTCTTGTAGGTTCGCCTCCCCGGTTGCGGCAACCGCGGTAGAAGAAGGTTGCTGCTCCTGGGCGGGGTCGCCGCCGTACTCGTCGTCACAGCAGCGGTGGTCGTCGCGGTGGCATTCCCCTCTGTCGCGGCCACGATATGCCCCGGTTGTTATCGGATGGAGCGGCTGGGACCCGGCCTGTACGTCGAGTCGGGCCTGTCGGATGCGCAGCGCCGACAGGTGGTCGCGATCGCCGAGCAGGCGAATCAGCGGGTGAGCGATTTCTACGGAGGCAGGGAGAGTTCGCCGCGCATCCTCGCATGCCTGACGGACGAGTGTTACCGCCGGATCGGCGGCGGACGGGAGCGTGGCATCGCGGTGCTGGACCGCGCGGTGATGCTGTCCCCGCGCGGCATCGACCCTGTGATCGCCGCACATGAGCTGTCCCACGTCGAGCTCCACGCCCGACTCGGAGGAAGCGGAAGCCGGGTCCCGCAGTGGTTCGACGAAGGTCTTGCCGTCCTGGTCAGCGATGACCCCCGATACCTCGCCCCCAAGACAGCCGGGGACCGATGCCTGGTCGACTCCCGGGAAGCGCTTCCCGTGACCCTTGCGGCCTGGTTGAGGGCGGCGTTCGCGGATCAGCGGATGTACGGCAAGGCCGCATGCCAGGTGAGCAGAAAACTGGGGACGGACGACCCGCGGGGGGCAGCGCTGCGGCTGATCAAGCGCCTGTCGGGGGGAGACACCTTCGCGGCGTCGTGGTGAGGGAGCTATTTCTGGTCCGGAACGACGATGGTGATCTTGTCGCGGGTGAGGTCGATGCGGTTGGCGGGTGGGGCGCCATCGGTCTCGTCGTCGCGGAGCATCGTCTCGCTCTGCTGCTGTTCCAGCTGCGTCCGTTTCGTGGCGAGGAATGCGGCCGTGAACTCGTCGAATCCGCTCGCCGAGATGGAGCGACCGGATTTCCGTACCTTGGCCGCCCACCTCCAGAGACGTTCGAACAGGGTCAACACGATCAGGGCGCAGGCCACCAGTTCCATGTCCTGACCCTACCCACAGAGATCGCTGCTGCTGGGAAATCGACGGCAAGACGAGGCTGAGCGCGTGCGATCGTGGAGTGATGACGCGTGGTGTGGTCGCCGCCTGGTACGACGAGGAGGGGTGGGGAGTGCTCGACTCACCGGAGGTCCCGGGCGAGGTGTTCGCGCACTTCTCCATGATTTCCCAGCTCGGACGAGGTTACCGGTCGCTGTCACCCGGTCAGCACGTGCACTTCACCTGGGAGGACCGCCCTCAGGACGGGTACGCGTTCAGTGCGATCGAGATATTCATCGCAGGGGAGGCCCCGTCCTGGGGCCGGGAGACCGAGAATTCCGGCCCGGGCTACTCGAGCAGCTTTCATATCGAATTCGACGACGTCTGATTCTGGTCGCGGCTGCGGCGAGAGCGGCGGCGGATGAGTGGCCAGGCCATCAGCATGGCCGCGATGACACCGAGTCCGCAGCGCACTGCGAGCACACCCGCGAGGCTGGGTCCGCCCCAGTCGTTTCGATACGTTGCCGGGTCCGACATGTCGATGACGAACGGCGCGATGATGGCACGGGCGACCAGATAGGCGCCCACGGCATAACCCAGCAACTCAATGATCTTCCGCATGACACCACCGTACGTTCTCGGTCCGTCCGGCGCGTCATGAGAAGCCTGAAATGAACTACCGCCGTTACGACATTCGTACGGTGACCGTCGTCGACGAGCCGGCCAGGTCCGCGAGACGGCCGAAGGTCAACGTGAGCCTGTCCCCGGTCGTGACGCTCACCAGGTCGTCAACCGGCGACGGGTGAACCCCGGCGACCGGCCGGTCCCAGGTGACGGTCAACCCGCTCAGATCACACCGCGGGTCCGACACGGTCAGCGTCGCCGTACCGTCGCCGATCTCCCTGACCAGAACCGCGCACGGACCGTCGGCGGTCAACCCGCCCACGGTTCCGGCGTTCCAGAAGTTGACGGCGGTGATGCCGAGCGACGGAACCTGGATCGCCTGCCGGCGGGCCGTGTTGGCGAGCACCCGCACCCATCCGGCATCGGAAGCCCGGGCACACGTCCGCGCTGGACTCGCGCCCGGCAGGAGCAGGTAAACATAGCCGGCTGATGCCGGGTCGACGCCGTGGTCGAGCCAGAGCGTCACATAGCTCCGGGTCGTCGAGTCGCCCTTACGCTCCTCGCGCAGCCTGTGCATCCGCCCGCCACCTGCTTGAGCGGGCAGGACGTAGCCGCCGTGCCCCTCCAGGTGGGCCCAGCCGGCGGCCTCGTGGACGATCAGCGTCGCGTCGGTCCTCCGGTTGTCCACCACGGTCTCGACCGGGACGCCGTCGGCGCAGGTGATCCCGGCGCCCAGGCAGACCACCGCGTCATCGAGGAAAAGCCACGACTTGAACGCCTCCAGGCTGCTCTCGAAGCCGTGCAGATGCTGTCCGATCATGGCGTACGTGCCATCGGTGGCACCGCCCACCCAGCGGGCCGGCGGACAGGTTTCACCCCACTCCTCGCCGGCGCCGTCGGGCAGTCGCCGAGTGGAGACGGTCGTGCCGGGCAGCCGGTACGGATCGACCGTCTGCCAGTAGCCGTCCGAATACTGGTCGCCGTGGCCGTCGCCGGCCCACCAGCAGAGCATTCCCGAGCCGGTGTGCCAGCCCCGCAGGTTCTCGCCGTTGCCGTACTCATAGTGCGCGACCCGGCTGGAGGCCATGCTGAGCGCCGCGCACCAGTCCGGCCCGCGGTGCACGGCACGGGCACTGCTCGGAAACAGCCGATGGCCGGTCGGCTCGCCCGCCGCCGGGATCGCGTCATCGGTCATGATCGAGGCGAGGCGGGCGTGGAACCCCAGATCGCTGTTCAGCGCCGCCTTGAGCATGGGCCTGCCGCTGTCCGGCACCGCCCACCCCTTCACCATGCCCTGCCAGCGGATGCGCTCACGCGCCGGGGCCGCCTCGCTCAGCAGCAGGATCGCGGCGGCGATCTCGCGTCCCCGCCGGTGGTCGCCGTACGGCTCCCGTCCTATCCCGCGCCCCCGGACGACGTCCATGCAGAAACCGTCGTGTACGAATGGCGCGAAAGACTTCTCCACGAGATCGAAAACGAACTGCCTGCTCCGGTTGTCGATTTCCCACGGTGAGCCGCGCAGCACCGCGAGCAGCGTCGCGACGCCGGTCAGCAGCACGGCGCCGTACCCGCCCTGGTAGGGGACCCTCGTGTGCTGCAGGAAGGAGCCGTCCCGGTGGAACCCGTCCCCCTCGTCGACGTAGGAGAACACCGGGGCCAGCGCCGCGACGGCCAGCGCCGCCCTGCCGGGGTCCGACCCGAGGGCGGCGCGCAGCAGGGTCACCGTGCACAGGTCGACACGGTTCGCCCCGGTGCTGGTGCCGCTGTAATCGTCCAGGCGGCATTCCGGGACGAAATGGTCCACGGCCTTCGCCAGCGCCCCGCCCTGCTCATCCGTCAGGTGTGAACCGATCAGCACTGCGGCGTCAAGCAGCCTTTTCGGGACGCCGATCTCCCAGTCCCACCAGTTGCCGACCGGGTCGGCACCCGCGACGTACACGTGCCGCCGGTAGTGGTCGATGCCGGCCGCGACGGCGGCGCCCAAGCTCGCGTCGCCGGTCACCCCGGTCCCCGGCAGGACGTACGCGCGGGCCATGGCCAGCAGCCGCGCCGGGATGCGGATGAAGGAGGGAAACGCCAGATCGGGCCAGAGCGACGTGACGGTCGGTGCCATGGCGTCCCGGTGCCGGGCAGCCGTCCGCCCCAGCGCCGCCAGGCGTTTCCTGTACGGCTCGGCCGCCGCGTCGAACCCCGACCCCGCCATCACATCCCGCCAGTTGCGGCGCAGCAGGGCGAAGGCATCCGTGAAGGAACCATCCCACGCCCGGTCGACCGTTTCTCCGACGTGTCCGGCGCATGAGGCCCGTACGGCACAGGCCACCGGGATGAGCACTCCAGCCGCGGCGACCCCGCCGAGCTGGAGAAACAATCGCCTGGAATGCAGGGTCCGCCCATTCAGCCGATTCACGCGAAGATTATCACGTGAAAATCCAACTAAATGGGGCTGAAGACGGATTGTCCGACTCGGCCGGGAAGTTTCAGGATGTGCTCACTGGGTGATGGTCCAGCCGCCGTCGACGGGGAGGACGACGCCGTTGATGTACGCGGCGAGCGGCGAGAGCAGGAACAGGATCGCATGCGCGATGTCGTCGGGGTCGGCCATCCGGCCCAGCGGGATCCGCTGTAGGACGCGCTGTCCGACCTCGCTCTCCGCGAAGCCGGTCAGCCGCGGCGTGTCGGTCATCCCGGGGGCCACGGCGTTGCTGCGCACCTCGTGACTGCGGTATGCCGCGAGATGCCGTGTGTACCCGGCGATCGCGGCCTTCGCCGCGCAGTACCAGTCCGATGCGGTGCCGACCACGTTGCCGGCGACGGAGGCGACGTTGACCAGGGCGGCGCCTGTGGGCGTGCCGCCGGACAGCCAGGCGTCGGTCATCCGGCGCATGCTGCCTACCGCGATCCGCAGTGCCTCGTCGAACTCGAACTCGTCCGCCGAGGAGGGCCCGGCGTTGTTGACCAGGTACCGGATGGTCCCGAGCCGGTTTCGGCTCGCGGCGAACCCCGCCGCGATGTCCGCCGGGTTCGACACGTCGGCGCTGACCGCGATCGCCGTGCCGCCGCCTTCGGCGATGCGGGCGACCGTGGCGTCCGCCGCCGTCCCGTTGAGATCCCAGGCGGCCACACGCAGGCCGAGTTCGGCGGCCCGGAGGGCCGTCGCCCGGCCGATGCCGCTCCCGGCGCCGGTGACGAGGACGACGTCCCCGGCGGTGAACCCCAGATGAATGCCGTTCGCCACGTCCACTCCTGATCGTTTCGTCGCTTCAGAGGCCGTATCCGCCGTCCACGTCGAGCTTCTGACCCGTGACGAACCGGGCCCGGTCGGAGGCGAGGAAGCAGACCGCTTCCGCGACGTCGTCGGCGGACCCGAAGGTCCGGAGCGGGATGTTGCCCATGGCGACGTCGAGGGCCCGCTGGTCGAGGTCGCCGGACGCCTGCAGACGGGCCGACATGCCGTCGGTGAGCATGCCGGGGCCGACGCAGTTCACCCTGACGCCGAAACGGCCCTCCTCGGCGGCGAGCCCGCGGGCCAGCGCTTCCACGGCCCCCTTGGGCCCGGCGGACAGGCCGTCGCGTACGGGATACCGGCGGGTGGCCGCGGTGGTCACGGCGACGATCGATCCCCGGGTCTCGCGCAGGGCGGGCAGTACGGCGGCGGCGATGGTGAAGAAGCCGGACACGTCGGCGTGGAGCTGGTCGGCGAACTGTTCGGGGCTGACCCGGGACAGGTGGATCATCGGCACGTGCGGGCCCGCCGCGTGTACGAGTGTGTGGATCGCGCCGAACCTCTCGAGAATCGATTCGACGTACGCCCGCACCGCGTCGGCGTCGGTCAGCGCCACACGTTCGGCCGCCACCGCGCCGCCCTGCTCGGCGATCTCGGCGATCTCGGCGGTCAGCGCCTCCGCGCCCGCGGAGTTGGACCGGTAGGTGAACGCGACGGCCGAACCCCGCCGGGCCAGGTGACGGCAGATGGCCGCGCCGATGCCGCCGGTTCCTCCCGTGACCAGAGCCACGCCCGGCCTGCCCTCGAAGTCCCTCACCGCACGAGCCTCCCAGCGTCTTACGCAAGCAAACGCTTGGTAATAGCAGACACTAGCGGACGGCCCGAGCAGCCCGCATCCCCTCCCCGGCAGACAGTCGAACGGGCCGGATCAGAGCGGGGAACGGCCGCCGCCCACGGCCGCGACCGCCTCGGCATCGTCGCCGGCGGCGAGCCTGCCGTCGGACATGGTGTGTACGGTGTCCACCTTGGCGAGGGTGGCCAGGTCGTGGGTGACCATGACGGTGGCCAGGCCGTTCTGCCTGGTCAGGTCGGCCAGCAGGGAGACGATCCGCTCGCCGCGGTGGTGGTCCAGCGCGCTGGTCGGCTCGTCCACCAGCAGCACCTCGGGCCGGTTCATCAGCGCGCGGGCGATGTTGACGCGCTGACGCTCGCCACCGGAGAGCTGGTGGGGCCGCTTGTGCTCCTTGCCGGCCAGGTCCACGGCATCGAGCAGTTCGCGGGCCCGAGACACGGCCTCGCGCGTCGAGCCTCCCGACAGGTGGGCCATGACCAGGAGTTGGTCGAGGGTGGTCAGCGAGGCGAGCAGGTTGGACTGCTGGAAGACGATGCCGATGTGGTCGCCGCGGATGCGGGTCCTGGCCGCCTGCCCGGCCCGGGTGACGTCGTGTCCGGCCACCCGTACGGTGCCCGAGTCCGGGGTGATCAGGGTGGCGGCCACGGCGAGCAGGCTGGACTTGCCCGACCCGGACGGGCCGACGACCGCGGTGAACTCGCCGGGAGCGACGGAGAGATCGACGTGGTCGAGCGCGGTCAGCCTGCGGTCCCCGTCGGGGTAGGTCAGCACGATGTCGGACAGGACGAGGCTCATCGGGAGGCTCCCAGGGCGGTCAGCGGGTCGACAGAGGTGATCTTTCGGATGGCCAGCGCGGCGCCCAGCGCGCCGAGTGCGATCATCACGGCGACGGGGACGACGGTCGTCGAGATCGACAGGACGAACGGGACGGTGCCCTCGGCCAGCGCCCCCAGCCCGGCACCGATGGCGCCGCCGATGCCCGCGCCGAGCAGCAGCACGATGACGGCCTGGGCGAGCGCGTCGCGCAGCAGGTAGCCGGTGCTCGCGCCGAGCGCCTTCAGCACGGCGACGTCGGCGCGCCGCTGGATCGTCCACACGGTGAAGAACGCCCCGATGACCAGCGCCGAGATCGCGAACAGGAACCCGCGCATGAGCTGCAGCGAGCCGTTCTCCGAAGAGAAGGAGCCGATGGCCGCGGGCGCGGCGGCCAAGGGGATCGTGGTCGTGCTGAGGCGCGTGTCGACAGCGGCGAGATCCGTGTCTCCGGTGGTGCGCAGCGCGAGCACGGTGGCGACCGTGTCGGCGCCGCTCTGACGGCCCATCCACTCCCAGTCGCCGATGCCGATCCACGCGACGGGAGCGTGGCTGTAGGAGGCCTTGCCGCCGATGCCCGCGACCGTGAAGTCGCGGCCCGAGATCCGCACGTCGTCGCCGGTGGTCAGCCCGGTGTCGGCGGCCAGCGCGGCGGACAGGACCACCTTGCCGGTGTCCACCGTGGCGCCCGACCCCTTGGCGAGGGAGCCGCCCGGCTCCACGCCGAACAGCGCCGTCGCCGCCCCCGTGCTTTCGTCGCCGAAGGTGAGCCGGCCCATGGTGATGCCGAGCCGTTCGACCGCGGAGACACCGGCGACCTTCCGCCACTCCTGCCAGGTCGTCTCCGTGATCCGGCTGTCGGAGAACGACGGCTTCTCGGACTTCGAGAAGACGACGCGGTCGGCCGGCAGCCCTTCGATCGCCGAGATGTTCTCCTGCGCCAACCCGGCGGTCAGACCCGACAACATGGTCACCAGGAGCGTGATGAGCAGGACGACCGCGCCCATGAGGGCGAACCGTCCCTTCGCGAAACGCAGGTCTCTCAGCGCCACGAACACGGCGCATCCCCCCGTTTTGACTGGGCTGAACTGGACAGGTTCAGCCTGTCCCGGCGACCGCTCTCACACATCGTGAAGTCGATCAGACCGAGTTCGCTCCTTCGGTCACCCGGACATCCACCTTTCGAACGATGTGCCAGGTGGCATGGGGTGCATACCCTGAGAAAGAATGATGGACTTTCCGTTCCCGCCCGCGCTCAGGCTGCTGCGGTGGGCCATCCACGGCACCTTCGCCGTCCTGCTGGTGATCGCGGTCGCCGGGGTCGTCCGCTCGGGAGGTACGGCTCTGGCGGTCGGCGGTGGCCTGCTCGGCCTGCTCTACGGCGTGGGGATCTTCATCGAGGGGCGGCTGTCGCATTTCGGCGGCCGTACGCACCTGGTCCTCGGGCGGAGCTGGCTGGTCGTGATCACATTCGGCTGGGCCGCGCTCGCGCTGAACGCGCCGAAGTTCGTCTGGCTGGCCTTCCCGCTGTTCTTCGCCTATCTCCACCTGCTGCCGTTGGCGGTCGCGCTGCCCGGCGTGGCCGTACTGACCGCGGCCGCGATCGCGGCGGCCGGCTGGCACGCGGGCGGCGTGCACGCCCCACAGGTGATCGGTCCGTCCCTCGGCGCGGCGGTCGCCACCCTCATGGCGCTGGTCTACAAGGCGCTCTACTCCGAAAGCGAGCAGCGCCGCCTGCTGATCGACGATCTGGTCCGCACCCGCGGGATGCTCGTCCAGGCCGAGAGCGACGCGGCCCGCCTGGCCGAGCGGGAGCGCCTGGCCAGGGAGATCCACGACACGCTCGCCCAGGGCATGTCCAGCATCATCCTGCTGCTCCGCGCCGCCCACCGAGACCTGCGGGACCGGCCGGCGGACGCCGAGCAGCGCATCGCCGAGGCCGGGCGCGCCGCGCAGGAGAACCTGGAGGAGGCGCGCAACTTCGTCCGCGCGCTGGCGCCGCCCGCCCTGCAGCACTCCTCCCTGGTCGAGGCGCTGGGCAGGGTCAGCGACTCGGCCGCGGCCGGCACCGCCACGCGGGTGCGGTTCGAGGTGTCCGGGGCTCCCGTACCGCTGCCGGCCGACTACGACGTCGCGCTGCTGCGCATCGCCCAGGGCGCACTGGGCAACGTCAGCCGCCATTCGGAGGCCGACAACGCCCGGGTGACCCTCACCTACCTGGATGACATGGTCATGCTGGACATCTACGACGACGGTCGCGGTTTCGACCCGGCGGCGCAGCCGGCCGCGGAGACCAGGGACACCGGGGACACCGGCTTCGGTCTGCGTGCGATGCGCGACCGGGTGGCCGCGCTGGGCGGCGCGCTCACGGTCGAGTCCGCGCCCGGAGAGGGCACCGCCGTCGTCGCCACCCTGCCACTCGGCAGGGGAGAGGGCGAGGGAGAAGAAGGCCGATGACGTCGCCGATCCGCATCCTCCTGGTGGACGATCACCCCGTGGTGCGCTCGGGCATCCGCGCGATGCTCGCCGGGCAGCCCGATTTCGAGCTGGTCGGGGAGGCCGCCACCGGCGAGGAGGGCGTCGAGGCGGCCCGCCGGCTCCGCCCGGACGTCGTCCTGATGGACCTCCAGCTAGGCGCGGGCATGCACGGCAGCGAGGCCACCAGGCTCATCGTCGCCCTGGACACCGTCGCCCTGGACACCGTCGCCCTGGGCACCGCCGCCACGGACACCACCTCCCTGGGCACCGCCGCGATCGCTCCCCGGGTGCTCGTGCTCACCACGTTCGACACCGATGCCGACATCGTGGCCGCGATCGAGGCGGGAGCCACCGGCTACCTGCTCAAAGACGCACCTTCCGACGACCTGCACGCCGCGATCCGCTCGGCCGCGACCGGTGCCAGCACGCTGGCGCCCAGCGTCGCCTCCCGCCTGCTGGGCCGGGTACGCACCCCGCGGGCCACGCTGAGCCCCAGGGAACTGGAGGTCCTCGGCCACGTCGCCGCCGGGCTGTCCAACCGGCAGATCAGCAAGCGGATGTTCCTGAGCGAGACCACCGTCAAGACCCACCTGGTGCACATCTACACCAAGCTCGGCGTCGACTCCCGCACCGCCGCCGTCGCCACCGCCACCAAGAAAGGCCTCATCCGCCCCACCTGATCCCCAGTTCCAGGGATCGATCCGCTCCCCGCCGAGGTCAAGTCTCCTTCCGGTGGTGCTGACCCTTCCGCTGCGACCGCCCCGAAGACTCGGGCAGTCGGTCGGGCAGCCGGTCGGGCAGCCGGAAGAAGCGGAAGAACAGCAGGACTCCGCAGATCGCGAGCGCAGCCATGGCTAAGATCATGAGAATGGTTTTGAAGGATAGGCCAGGTTCCTGTGGGGTGTCAGTCGCAACGATGATGGATGCGTTCTGCTCGGCGGCCTGCTGCTGGTAGACGCGGTCGGCCAGGTCCTTCGCCGCCTGCTGGGGATTGTTCCGCCCCGTCTCAATGCTCTTCTGATCAAGATGCCCTGAGATCCTGGTCAGGATGCTGCGAAGCGTGACGTCCACGGAGGTGTTGGCGATGACGATCAGCTGCCGTTTCGGTAGCCGGTCCCTCAGCAGGTCCGAACGCCGGTAGTCCTCGAAGTCGCGGTCCCCGGGCATGATCGCGGCCGTGGCGGTCTTCTGCCGGAGCTCCCGCATAAGATCCTGAGCCGGTGTCGGGTGCAGCCGAAGTCCGGGATAGTGCTGCTTCAACTCGTCTTCGAAGCCTTGGCCGAAGTTCTCCGGCACGAGGACATCAACCGGGGTGGCGCCATCTTTCAGGTCGGCCTCCAGATCCTTGCGTGTGATCTGACCGGAGTCGAAGAGCAGGACATCTCGGCTGACCCACGGGAGGGCCGCAACCTTGGTCAGGTGCTGCTCAGTCAGCGCGGTCGACAGCAGGTCCCGGAGTTTCTCAGAGGTCGTGGCCGGAACATCGCCATGCCGCAAAAGGCGCAGGATGTCGAGGTCGTAGGTGATTACCACGGTTGGTTCGATGCGGAGGCCGATGGGATTCGTTTCGTCGACATCGTCAGCGACAGCCTCGTACCCCTCGTGCTGGAGCGCTTCGCCTATGAAATGGGCGACGTACGACTCCGTCGATTCGGCTGACGCCTGGACGTAGATCTTCGGCGGCGGAGCGGCTACCGGCCCTTCGGAAGGCGCGGCATCACGATCGGGTAGAAAAACGATCAAAAGTGCGGCGACCGCGGCCGCCACCATCGCCGTAAACAGCCATGGCAGTGGATGGGAAAGTTTCTTCCCGAGGCGCTGATGCCACGTGAGCCGGGTGGGCTTCTTGTCCTGAGTGAGATGCCGCATGGATTCGGGGAGGATTTCGGTTGGCTTGCCGGGGTGTTGGATTTCCACCGGCACCGATTCTGGGGACACGGGGACCCAGTCAGGATCGCCCGCGGAGTAGATCTCTTCGGGCTGGGGACGGGTGTCGTGCTGCTGTGACGGACGGCAGGCATGTTTGAGTAAACGCAGCGCCTCGTCCCGATGGTCGGAGTCGATAAACGAGAGAGACTTCGTTTGCTGGGCGAGTGATCCGATGACTTGAGGCAAGGGGACATCGGATGAGCCAAACGCGTCGAAGTAGCTCCGCGCCAGTTCAGCGGCATTGGCGGGGATTTCCGCCTGTTTCCCCCAGGCGATGGGATGAGCCCCTCCTGGAGCGTGCCGGGCGAAGAACAGCCTGATCTTGTACTTTGCCGGGCTGCTGTCCCAAGCTGTGCTGCTGATCCAGGTGGCCGCGGTCAGGCCCGCCCGCATCCCGTACGGGAGCAGCGCCGCGACGGTGTCGAGAAACCGCAGGCGCTCACGCATGGAGACGCCCTCGGCACCTGTCACACACACGGGTTCGCCTGTCATGAGCAATGCTGCGGCGGACTTCGCGGCGGACAGCGTCTCCGATGTCGACGGCACAACGGCCCGTGGGTCGAGCGCCGGTACGACCACGGCCTCTGGTGGGGGCAGTTCCAGCGTGTGTCTTGAAAAGGCATCGTAGAGGGACTCGTACGTCACCGGATGCCCGGCGAGATCCTTGTACGGCACGCAGAACCAGCGAGTGTGGGCGATCCTTCGATCGGTGCCGTCTCGGTGCTCGGACCACACCTGGATTGCCAGCACCACGTAGCGGACATGGTCCCTGCTCGTCACCCTCGCGATCGTCACCTGGGGCAGCTGGGGGGAGATGCCGGTGGCGTACCGGCTTCTCATCTGCTCGAACGCCGTCCTGCCGAGGGGCTCTTTGCTGTTGTTAGTCTTTCTGCTATCGATAGTCTTTTTGCTGTCGTCCAGGATTTCGTAGTCGTCGAAGCTGCCGGACCGCTTGCCTTCGAGGGCCCATTCGAAGGGGATCATCCGTACGACGCGGGTCTCGTCGTTCAACGGGGGATCACCCCGGCCGGGTTGGTGGCGGCGAGGCGCTGGCCGAGCCAGAGCATGGGCTCGACCACGTTGATCGGGCGGACCTGGCCGCGTACGCGCAGGCCCTGGCCGGGCTCCTGGGGCAGCAGGTTCTCCGAGTCGTCCCAGTCGAAGACGTTCCTGTGCCGGTCCATGAAGAACCCGATCGACGAGGTGACGAAGAACTGGATGCGGTCGGGGTGGAAGTACTTGCCGAGCGTGTTGAGGACCAGCTCGGCATGGCCGCTCCGCGAGATCCGGCACAGCTCGCGGAAGAGCGTCTGGGCGTCCTCGTCGCTCACCTTGGGGAAGCCGTACGGATCGTCGGGCTCGACGTTGATCAGGTGCTGGCCCATCGCCGTGTCCAGCACCCGGCGGTCGTCGAACTTGGTGATGCAGACCGCGATGTGGTGGGGGAGCTTCCCGTCCTGCATCTCGTCGGCGGCGAGCATCCGTTCGGCGAGCCGGGTGAGCGGCGCGTGCAGGTGGTCGAAGGCGTCCCCGACCTTGAACTCCCGGATCGGATCGAAGAGGAAGACGATGCCCCGGCCCTGCGTCAGGCTGTCCAGCAGTTCCCGCTGGCGGAGGTCGGCGAGACCTTCGGCGGCCCGCCCACCCGGGGCGTAGAGGCCGCCAGGCGCATCGATCATGTTGATGCGGATCCGGGGCTGGGCGCCGAGCTTCGGCTTGCGGCGCCACCACCTGGTCTTCCTGGCCGTGGGGCCGATCAGCATCCAGTGATATCGCTCCACGACCTTGCTCGCTTCGGGGAAGACCCGGCCGCCCGACAGCTCACTCGTCTTGTCGATGAGGTAGTCGGTGGACGCCGGGTCGGAGCCGACGATCTTCCAGTCGTCGTTCCGGCGGGACAGGGCGATGGACAGGGCGGCCAGGAAGGTCGTCTTGCCGCTGCCGGGGGCGCCCCACATGGAGATGCCGTGGGAGCCTCCATGGGAGGTCTGCCCCGGCGTGACCTCAACGGGCATGCGTGGTCTCACTCCGTATCGTCGATGAGGGGGAACGGGATGCGGCCGACGACGGGTGCGGCCAGTCCGAGGTCGGCGGTCAGCTCCCGGACGTCGAGGGCGTCGAGGTGCGCGAGCGCGCTCGTCCCCAGGTAGCGCCAGATCAGGTGTGCGGTGCGTGCCCGGTCAGGTGATTGGTCCCAGATCGCCCCGAACACGGTTCCCGGCCGGCTTCCGAGGTGCTGGAACATCGTCTGCCAGTCGTGCCGATGGGGGCACGGCAGGACTCCCGACCGGTCGGCCCGGGCGGGGTGCGGCGGCCGATCGCCCACGGTGAGCAGGACTGTCGGCGCGGGACGATGCTGGTCGAGGCCGTCCACGGCCGTCCCCTCCCGAAGGAGCCGCCGGACCACGGTAGCCAGCATGTCCTCGAGCTGCGCGGCATGCGGATGGTAGGGGAAACCTCGGGTGATCGCCCCACGCTCCTCCAGCAGGCGCAGTCCGGCCAGGGCATGTTCGGGCGTGGCCCGCCATGCGGTGACCTCGACCGGATGCTCCGGGGCGGACTGATCGAATGAGTGCGCGCCGTACGCGAGGAGGGAGACCCGCAGCCGGTCGCCGAACTCGGCGGCGAGGAACGCGATGACCTGGTGGGCACGTCCGAGCCGCTCGATCACCTTCTCGTCCGGGCCGCAGATCTCGACCCCGCAGATGAGGTGCGCCGCACGGGTCGCGGGCGGCAGCAGGGACGGTACGGACGCGATCAGCTCGCCCCAGCCGCGCGGATCTTCAACCAGCCCCGGCAGACCGGTGAAGCGGACCTTTCCGGCACGCACCAGCTCGGCCGTCAACGTGTAGGTCCCTGGGACGAGATGGACGGACGCGACGGAAAGCAGACGCGGCTCCCGGCCCTGCCAGGTGACCACGGCGAATGCTGTGCCGTACTCGTCGCCGGGCTCGCATCGGACGGTGACGTCGGTGAGCGTGCCCGGGCGTGTGCCGACGGGGAAGAGTTGTCTGCCCCCCAGATCGAGTCGGCCGGTCGCGGGGTCGGGCCGCAGGACGACCAGGTCGTACGACCGTGTCAGCGGGTCGTCGCGGATGGCCTCCTTGACGAGCCCGGCGACCGGCGTGTCGGTCGAGTAGACGTCCGGGGGATGGGCCTGGCACAACCATTCGAGCGCCTGCTCGGCCGCCGGGTTCCCGGCGACGGAGCGCGCGAGGACGACCTCGGAGATGTCTCCCGGGTGCGCCTGGGAGACGGCTGTGACGGTCTGGAGCACGGCATCCCGACCGGCTGTGGGGTCTTCCTGCGCGGACGCCGCGGTGAGATCGGCCCAGGAACTGAACCAGCGGCGGGCGCGGGGCGTGCCGTGCTCGTCCTGGTGGATGGCGAACGTGGCGATGCCGTCGGCTGCGGCCTCCACCACGATGAGGCAGTCGGTGCCGGTGAGCAGTGCCACGGCCCGGGCGAGGGCCTTGCGGAGCAGGTCCTTGTCGGGCTCCGACACAGGGGGATCCTCCGTCATTGTGTCGAATTCGTTATGTCGCTGTCCTCCAAATTTAAACTAACTCGTCCAGAAGGTGGCGACTTGTCCCATGTGCCGAAACTTCCTGTCGTGCCATAGCCGTGGGGGCAACTACGATATCCCGAGTTAAGGGGGTTTGCGACGTTCCAAAGCGCCGCTTGAAGGTGAGACTCCATTCGCAAGGAGAAGCGTGAGGCGTTTTCTGATCAACCTGTCCGGGGCGCGGCCCGAGGTTCTGCAGCGCTGTCCGACCGAATACGGCAAGTTCGAGGGCATCGGCGGCGCCGTCCTCACCACGAGCGTCCTCGCGGTCGTCTCCATGACGTTCGCGCTGCACAGCGCCCTCGGGGTCAACCTCTTCCTGGCGATCGTGGCCAGCCTCCTGTGGGGGTTGGCGATCTTGAGTCTCGACCGGTGGTTGGTCAGCACGCTCAGGGCGGACGCGTCGCTCCGCCATCGGCTGTTCACGGCCCTGCCGCGGTTTCTCATGGCGCTGCTGCTCGGTTTCGTGATCTCCACACCGTTGGTGCTCCAGATTTTCAAGGGCGAAATCGACGCCCAAATTGTGGAGATCAAGCAGCGGCGTGCCGACACGTTCACCGCGCAGCAGAAGCAGGGCAATGTGGGCAAGGACGTCACCCAACTCCGCGGGGAGGTGGCGGCCCTGGAGAAGGTGATCTCCTCCGGCGGTGACGTCCCCATCGATCCGGCCCAGGACCCGAAGATCAAAGCGCTGACCGAGGACCGGGCGAACGAGCAGAAGCGCGCCGACAAGCACTACAAGGAATGGCAGTGCCAGCTCTACGGGGGGCCGGCCTGCCCGAAGAAGGGCGACGGCCCCCTCGCCCAGGACAGCAAGCGGGCGTACGACAAGAACAAGCAGCGCATCGACCGGCTCAACCGGCAGATCGACAAGCGCAAGAAGGAGCTCACAGCCAGCGACGACGCGGCCAAGCAGACCCGGCTGGCCAGCGCGCAGGAGTCGCTGCCGAAGGCCCGGGCGGAGCTGGACGCCGGGCTCAGGCGGCAGGCCGACCTGCAGGCGTCCTTCGACGCGGAGAACATGGCGACCAACGGCATCCTGATCCGGCTTCAGGCGCTCAACGAGGTGACCGGCACGGACACGACGCTCGGGATCACCCGGCTGCTGCTGTTCCTGCTGTTCCTGGTCATCGAGTGTCTCCCGGTCACGGTCAAGCTGATGCAGCGGCCGGGGAACTACGAGAAGGTGCTCGCGCTCGCCGAGCAGCACGAGTTCCGCGACGCCCGCAGCAGCTTCACGCCCGGCTTCGCCCCCAGGTCGTCGGCCACACCGATGCCGGCGGAGCCCGCCCACGGCTCCGGGAATCTGTGGTCCATCTGGAACGAGTCCCGCCTCGGCGACACCGGGCCTCAGCCCACCGTCGTCCTGACCGAGACCGACCAGCGGCCGTACCGCGGACCGACGGGCACCCGCGTGGAGCCGGCGCCCGGCTTCCGGCGGGAGCCCGAGCCTGAACCCGGATACGAGCCCAAATACGAGCGCGAGTACGGGTCGCCGGACGACGAGGCGCTGCGCGGGATGACGGACACGCGGACCGTGCACCTGCCGGGCCGGGGCTCCCAGCACTCCGGCGGGGTCGAGCTGCTCCCGGATGACGACTGAGGCAGCCGGACATGACGGGACGGTTGATCAACGGCCGCTATGAGCTGCTGTCCCAGCTCGGCCAAGGTGGCATGGGCAAGGTCTGGCTGGCGGTGGACAGGAGACTCGGACGCAGGGTCGCCCTGAAGGAGATCGTGCTGAAGCGCTCCGGCAGTGAGCCCGTCGCCGTCCAGCGGGGGCGGGCCCGGCGGGAGGCGCAGGCCCTCGCCCGGATCAGCCATCCCTCGGTCGTCGAGATCCACGACGTGTTCGAGGAGGGGGACACGCTGTGGATCGTCATGGCCCACGTCGAGGGCGAGTCGCTGAGAGACCGGATCTCGGCCGGGCCGCTCGGCGAGCGGGAGATCGCCGGCATCGGGCGGGACGTGCTGGGCGGGCTGACGGCCGCGCATGCGAAGGGCGTGCTGCATCGGGACGTCACGCCCGCCAACATCCTGCTCGGCCGCGACAACAAGGTCTTCCTGATCGATTTCGGCATCGCGCGGATCGACGGCACGAGCGGACTCACCGAGCGGAACGCCCGGGTGGGAACAATGGAGTACATGGCCCCTGAGCGGTTCAACGGCACCCAGACGGGACCGCCCTTGGATCTGTGGTCGCTCGGCGTCACCTTGTACTACGCCCTGGAGGGCCATTCGCCGTTCAGGCGTGACACCGACCCGGCGACTCTGTGGGCCATCGCCGCAGAACCCCTCCCGCGCCCCCGGCGGCAGGGTCCGCTGTTCGACGCGATCGCCGGGCTGCTCGAAAAGGACCCCGGGCGGCGGATGCGGGCCGCCGAACTGGACCGGAGACTGGCCGAGATCGTGAGGCCGGCCCCCCGCACAGATCGGTACCGGTCCCAGCGCCTGCCGCGACCCCCGGCCAAGCCCCCCGTTGTGCATCCGACAGCCCGGCCCGGCCCGTACGAGCCGGCGGGAGGCATGCCGGGCACGCCGGACCGTCCGCTGCCCGGGCTGTCCGGGCCGTCCGGGCCGTCCGGGCCGAACCGTGGCCCGCACGTACGGCTCACGCCGGAGGCGCTGTGTGCGGCGGGGCCGGTGAAGGGCGGCCGGTCGCTGCTCGCGCGGCCCCCACACGAGGCGGCCTCGCTGCTCGCCGCCGTCGGACCGAGAGCCGGCGGGCCGCTGCTGGACGGGATGACCGCCCAGCCGGCCCGGGCGGCCGCCGTGCTCACGCTGCTGCCGAAGACGACGGCGGGGCGGACGGTCAACCACATGTCCGCCGAGGGAGCTGCCGAGCTGTTCCGGGTGCTGCCGCCCGGCCAGGGGGCGGGCATCCTGGCGTACGCCGACGAACGGGTCGTCGCGGAGGTCCTCCGTACGCTCGGCGTCGCCTCCGCGACGGTGCGACTGGTCGAGGCCATGACGTTGCAGCGGGCATGGCGGGTGCTCGAGTATGTGCCGCCGGCCCTCATCGCCGACCTGCTGCCCGAGTCCCTGGACGGCCGCGGCCATCGCCTGCTCAACGGGCTCAGCGGGCCGGTGCGTGCGGAGGTCGCTCGGCTTGCCCGGCCCACCTGACCGCGCCTGCGTTGGGGGAGGAACTGAAGAAGGACTGGCCTCGCGCAGCCTGCGACAATGCCGTGACAGGAAGTGAAAATTTCACGTACTCTAATTTGTCCGACTTTGCCGATCAATGGGCGGGAGGGTCGGCCACCACGTCGGCGACCGAGTCGAACACGGGGAACAGGCGGGTGAGGTTGGTCCAGCGCAGGATGCGCAGGACCTGTCCGCGCGGCCCGATGAGCGCGAGATCGCCCTCCTTCTCGCGAAGGTTGTGCACGAGCCGCACGAGCAGCCCCACACCGGTCGTGTCGATGAAATGGAGCTCGCTCAGATCGAGGGCGAGCCAGGGGCCGCGGTCTGTGATCAGCTCGAGCAGGGGCTCGCGGAGCTCACCCGCCGCGTGCAGATCCAACTCACCGCGCAGTCCCATCACCGCCCAGCGGGTGTGATCAGGTGTCTGTACCGTCCACGTCTCCACGGTGGTTCCTCTCGTTCTTCTCGCCGTGGACGCGTCGAACGCGCTGTCATCGCCTAAACATTGTCATCGTATAAACAACAGGGCACCGACGAAGTAGGTCGTGCCCGACAAAGCATGCCCTGCTGTGCGTGGAACGCCCGTCCGGGTCTCCGCTCGCTATGGGCAGCATTTGTCAAGCACTCTCGACCACGCGCTGTCGTCACCGAGACAAGCGCGGGACAAGCTCGGTCTTACCGAGAGTAACGCTTTTCCTCCGCAGCGTCGATTCGGGAAGGTAAAGGCTGTCGTCCCTGCCAGCGAAAAGTTCCCTTAAAACGCGATTGTCGCCATTTATGGGTTTCATCTGTTCTGTCCGATCGTGGCGCCACCTGTCGTGATCTTGGAGCGCGTGAGTGGTGCATGGTGAGATCGCGTGCACAGGGGGGCGGCTTGACGCTGAAGCATGGCTGTGACCTGTGTCATTGCCGGATAAGGGTGGGAAAACACGATAGCTTGTACTGCTGTGAGCAGCCGATGGGTGGGACCCGACGGGTACGAGATCGAGCCGGCGCACCTTGGCGGCCGGCAGGTCCTGCGCATCCGCCGCCACGGCCGGCTCGTCGCCGACTGCCTGTCCGTTGAGGATGTCGCCCGTCACGTCGACCTCGCCGACCTGTGCGAGGTGTTTCCGTTTCCCGGACGGAACGGGGACGCGCGGACCGCCGCCCGATAGCCGGAGTATCCCTTCCAGCCTCTGGGCACCAGACTCGCGAGGGGGACTTCATGCGCCTGATCGACGCGCCTTCGGCGCACCTGTCCATGCCGGATCCGCGGCGTGTCTCTCCGTCCGCCGCCGGTCTCGGCACAGTCTTCGTGAGCGCGGTCCTTGTGAGCGCGGTCACCCTCGGAGCGGTCGCCTGCGGTTCGACCGGTACGGCTCAACCGGACGGCAGGAGGGCCATCCCCGAGACCCCGGTCTACGTGATGAACCTCTACGCTGCCGAGCAGGGCAGGGCGGATCAGCGGCCGGCAGACCTTGTGATCTCCGAGTTCACCACGCTGAACGGGGTGACCTGGCGCACCTGGGGCCCCACGAGAGCCATCGGGACGGGCGGGCTGAGTGGATCTTGGTGCCTCCCCGCGTGCGCCGACACGCCGTACGCGGCGACGGTGACGCTCAGCGGCGTGGTGCCGGTGCGCGGCAAGGGCTACTTCACCCGATATGAGATCGTCGCCGATCTGCCACTTGACCTGCGGGAACAGGCCGACCTCAGGGGGTCCGTCCCCGGACCGGAGAGCACGGGACGCTGAGGCCCCAAGTGGCCGTACGACGAGCCGAAGATCGGATTCGCGTCGTTCGTCGTGGCCGTGTATGGTTACACCTGTCCGCCAGGGCGAGAGCGCAGGCGGCCTGCCCCTATAGCTCAGTCGGCAGAGCGTCTCCATGGTAAGGAGAAGGTCAACGGTTCGATTCCGTTTGGGGGCTCTGGCTGAAAAGTCCTGTCCGGGCGTTCTCGGATGGGGCTTTCGGTTTGGCGGGGGCCCGGTCCATGTGCGCGAGTTGCCGCGAAGGTCGGGTATCCTTGCGTGGCCGGTTCGAATTCGCCGGTCCAGGCGGAGTAGCTCAGTCAGGCAGAGCAAGCGGCTCATAATCGCTGTGTCGCCGGTTCAAGTCCGGCCTCCGCTACTACCCTCGTCGGCTCCGTGTATGTCGCGGTTCCGGCTCGGGTTGTCCAGTAGTCCCAGACGCAGAAAGGCACTCCCACGTGGCTGCCACAGACGTTAGGCCGAAGATCACGCTGGCCTGCCAGGAGTGCAAGCACCGCAACTACATTACGCGGAAGAACCGGCGCAACGACCCGGATCGGCTTGAGCTGAAGAAGTACTGCCCCAACTGCAAGACGCACCGGGCGCACCGCGAGACCCGATAGCGCCGAAGGCTCCGGCCAGCCAAGACCAGCACGACCGGCGTTCCCGTACGGGACGCCGGTTTGTCATGTCCACACCCATCCGGGTGCGTCGAGTCGGTGGCTCCTCGCAGCGCGCCGCAGGTTCTCGCGGGTTCTTGCGTTGGGCGGGGACCGGGTGACTGCTACCGTCGCCTCGAAAGCTCTTGGCGTGAAGGAGCACCGGCCTGATGGCGTTGAACCGTGAGTTCGTCGGGCGGGCGTACGAAGCGTCCGTCCCCTATGAGGTATCCCGGGTGAAGATCGCAGAGTTCGCCACCGCGATCGGCGATCAGAACCCGATCTACCACCGTGAAGACGCCGCCGTCGCGGCAGGACACCCGGACGTGGTCGCACCGCCGACCTTCCCCATCGTGTTCAGCATGTCCGCGGCCGGCGAAGCGTTCGGCGATCCCGAACTCGGGCTCGACTTCGCCATGGTGGTCCACGCCGAGCAGCGCTTCGAGTACGAGCGGCCCATCTACGCGGGGGACCGGCTGCACTGCACCACCACGATCACCGAGATCCGCAGCGTGGGCCGCAACGAGTTCCTGACCCTCCGCAGCGATGTCAGCACCGGCGAGGGCGAGTTGGTCTGTCGGGCCTACAACACCATCGTCGAACGAGGGGGAGCGGCGTGACCATGACGGCCAAGCCTGGGGCCGCCAAGGGCGGAATCGCGACGGTCAAGTACGACGAGGTGGAGGTCGGCCAGGAGATCCCGGCCGTCGGCTACCCGGTGCGCCGGGTGAACCTCGTGATGTACGCGGGAGCCTCCGGCGACTTCAACCCCATCCACTGGAACGAGCGCCACGCCAAGGCGGTCGGGTTGCCCGACGTCATCGCCCACGGCATGTACACCATGGCCCAGGGCGGGCGTTTCATCACCGACTGGGCGGGTGATCCGGGCGCGGTGGTGGACTACGGCGTCCGCTTCTCCTCGATGGTCGTGGTCCCGGACGACGACGAGGGCGCCACGGTCTCGATCAGTGGCCGGATCGAGGAGAAGCTCGACGGCAACCGAGTGATCGTGGTCCTCACCGCGAAATCCGGCGACTCCCGGGTCCTGTCCAAGGCCCGCGCCATCGTCCAACTCGCCTGACTCCTCAACCGACCCCCGACCCGAACCCGCCGTGCCGTGAGCTTTTCCAAGATCACGCCATTGGGTGGGGTGGGGGTGGGTAGCGGTCGGGATGTGAATGAGGGAAGCAGTAAAGACGATCGCCGCGAACGCGACCGGTCTGAACGCGGAGCTGGACACGATCGGTGTGAGCGTGAGGACGCGGGGACGCGCATCGAGGACCCGGTCGTCTCGCAGCGGGAGAGCGAGGACGTCGCCGGTGTCGCGGCAGAGGAGCAGGTGCCCGGGAGGACCGGCGACGCGATAGGGGGAGCGATGCCGCGGCCCCGGGCCGAGGCCGCCGGCGCGGCGGCGGACACCGTGGGTCCTGCCGAGATCACGGAGGCCAAGCGCGACATCGCCCCCGGTGGCACGATCGAGACCGCTCTGACGGAGTCCGGGACGGAGTCCATGGTCGCCTCGCAACTGCTGTGGGACGGCAGTTCGGCCACGTCGAGGATCGACAGATCGATCGCCCAGGCGGAAACGGAAGCGGAAACCGACGCGGACGACGAGGACTCTGACTCGGACACGGGCTCCGACTCGGATTGAGGAATATCCTGGTCCGGCCGGCGCGGCCCGGGCCGGGAATCCGGCCGGGAATCCGGGCCGGGAATCCGATGAGGAGCCGCTGAGAGGACGTATGGCCGACCGGTTGGCAGGGGTACGGCTCGCGCCGTACACGACGTTGCGATTGGGCGGGCCCGCCCGAGCCTTCAGCGAGGCCCGATCTCCGGAGGAGATCGTCGGCATCGTGGCCGAGGCCGACCGCGAGGGCGAGGCAGTGCTGGTCCTGGGCGGCGGCAGCAACCTCGTCGTGTCCGACGACGGATTCGACGGCCTCGCCGTACACGTGTCCAGCGAAGGGGTCGACGTCAGAGCCGACGCGGACGGGAACGGCGAGCGGGTCGTGGTCACCGCGCAGGCGGGTGAGGACTGGGATGCCCTGGCCGCCCGATGCGTCGCCGAAGGATGGTCGGGGATCGAGTGCCTGTCGGGCATTCCCGGCAGGGTCGGCTCGACGCCCATCCAGAACGTCGGTGCGTACGGCCAGGAGGTCGCCCAGACGATCACGGAAGTCCGGGTGTACGACCGGATGACCGGGCAGACGCGTGACCTGTCGCCTGCCGAGTGCGGCTTCGCTTACCGGCACAGCGCGTTCAAGGACGACCAGGGGCGCCATGTCGTGCTGGCGGTCACCTACGTCCTGCACAGGTCCGATATGTCGGGGCCGATCGCGTACAAGGAGTTGGCGGTACGGCTCGGCGTGGGGCTGGGCGAACGGGTGCCGCTGGCCGAGGCCCGCGCCGCCGTGCTCGACCTGCGCCGGGGCAAGGGCATGGTCCTCGACCCCGCCGATCCGGACACCCGCAGCGCCGGTTCGTTCTTCACCAACCCGGTCCTCACCGCGGAGCAGGCGGCCGACCTGGAGTTGCGTGCCCCCGGTCACCCCCGCTGGGAGATGCCGGACGGCTCGGGCTCGGTCAAGGTGCCGGCCGCCTGGCTGATCGAGAACGCGGGGTTCCCGAAGGGGTACGAAAAGGGGGCTGTGCGCATCTCGACCAAGCACACGCTGGCCCTCACCAACCCCACGGGCGCGGCGGCCACCAGCGATCTGCTGGCCCTGGCGGGGGAGGTCCGCGACGGCGTGTACGAGAAGTTCGGCGTGCTGCTCGTGAACGAACCCGTCATGGTGGGGGTCTCTCTCTGAGCCGTCGGGACCCCGGATAAGACGTCATGAGGATGTCTTAGGGGACCTACGCCCAAAGATGGGGCGATAGATAAGGCATCCGCCCGATGTGGCAACAGGGGTCTTAGACCGAACCTTGAGTGTGTAAGCGAAGGCACACGCAAGGGGAGACCACGATGGGTCCGGAGCTGCACTACCAGATGATCATGAGTCGTACGGCCGAGCTCAGGGCGGAGGCCGCCCGGCAGCGTCTCGCCCGTGAGGCGCGGGCCGCGAGGAAGGGGGACGAGCCGTCCGGCGGTGAGCGGCATCGCTCGCGTGCCGTCTTCGGCAAGCTCCGCACGTCATGACCCGCGTTCGAAGGCCCGGCCGGATCCTCCCTCCCGGCCGGGCTCGGCAGCCTCCCTGAATGGTGTCCGGCATGTCGCTAAGTGCCTGGCGAACCCACGAAAAATCCGGCGAAACGCGACAGGGGACATGACATGCTTGAGGTCATGACGCACCGCGCAGTGAGTCCTGTCTTCGTCGGGCGGGAAGCGGAACTGGAGACCTTGAAAGAGGCCTTCGACCAAGCCCGCAAGCAGGCCACGGCGGCGGTGCTCCTCGGAGGCGAGGCCGGCGTCGGGAAGACCCGGCTGATCGGCAGCTTCGCCGAACAGGCCGGTCAGCAGGACGCCCACGTGCTCGTCGGGGGCTGCGTGGAACTGTCCGCCGAGGGTCTCGCCTACGCTCCGTTCACCGCGGCGCTGCGGCAGCTCGTCAGAGAGACGAGCGCGGCCGAGGTGGCCGCGCTCCTACCAGACGGCGCCGCCCGCGACCTGGCCCGGCTCCTTCCGGAGTTCGGCGAGCCCAGCGGGGACGGCGAGACGGAGACGGCGCGCGCCCGGCTCTTCGAGCTGATCCTCATGCTGCTGGAACGGCTCGCGGAACGGCGACCCGTGGTCCTCGTCATCGAGGACGTCCACTGGGCCGACCGGTCGAGCCGTGATCTGATCGCGTTCCTCAGCCGCAACCTCAGGGCGTCGCCGGTCCTCATGGTCATGACGTACCGGTCCGACGAACTGCACCGCACGCACCCCCTCCGGCCGGTGCTCGCCGAGCTGGGCCGGGTCGAGGGAGTCGTACGGATCGAGCTGCCGCGCTTCACCCAGGACGAGGTCGCCGCGCAGATGGCCGGCATTCTCGGCGTCACACCGGAGTTCACCAAGGTGGACACGGTCTTCGCGCGAAGCGGCGGCGTCCCGCTGTTCGTGGAGGCGCTGCTCGACTCCGCGGACGACTGCACGGTCCCCGACTCGCTCCATGACCTGATCCTCGGGTCGATCGAGCGCCTGCCCGAGGAGACCCAGCGGGTGCTCCGTACGGCCGCGGCCGGAGGCATCCGGGTGGGCCACGCACTGCTCGCCTCGGTCAGCGTGTTGTCCGACACCGAGCTCGAGGACGCACTGCGGCCCGCGATAGCGGCCAACGTCCTGCAGGTGGCCGACGGGGGAGCGTACGCGTTCCGGCACGCGCTCATCCGCGAGGCCGTACACGACGAACTGCTGCCGGGCGAGCACGCCCGGATGCACGCGCGATATGCCGAGGAGATCGAACAGGACCGGTCGCTCGTGCCGCCCGGCCGGGCCGCCATCGAGATCGCCCACCACTGGTACGCGGCGCGAAACGACCAGTGGGCGCTGACCTCGGCGTGGGACGCGGCGGGGAAGGCCGCCAGGTCGTTCGCGTACACCGAGCAGATCCAGCTGCTCGAACGCGTGCTGACCCTGTGGGACAAGGTGCCGGACGCCGCCGAGCGGATCGGCGTCGACCACGTGACGATCTTGGAACGTGCCTCCGAGGCGGCGTACGTCAGCGGCGACATGGACCGCGGGCTGAAGTTCGTCCGGGCCGCGCTCAGTGAGCTCGACGAGGAGACGGCGCCCGAACGGGTTGCCGAGCTGCTGGTGCGCCGGGCCAACATCAACAGCCAGAAGGGCAAGTCCGGTTCGCTCGACGACCTCCGGCGTGCCGAGCGTCTGGTGCCGCTGCCGACCGAGGCACGGGTCAACGTCCTGACCCGGCTGGGCACCGTGCTCATGCTGACCGAGCAGACCATCGAGGGCACCACCTTCACCGAGGAGGCGCTGCGCATCGCCCGCCAGATGGGCGACGAACGCCTGGAGGCCGACCTGCTGCTCAACCTGGCGCTCGGCCACTCCGTCTCCGGAGCCCTGGACCGGACGGTCGAGACGAACGATCACGCGCTGCGCATGGGGAGACGGCTGAGCTCGCCCCGCATCGTGCTGCGCGCGCTGGCCAACAACGTGGACGCGCTCGACAAACTCGGCCGGTCGGAGGAGGCCGTCGAGCTCGCCGTCGAGGGCGAGAAGCTCGCCCGGCAGTACGGCAGATATCGCCATCAGGGGGTGTTCATCGCCAACAACCGGGCGGAGGCGCTGACGTCGCTCGGCCGCTGGGACGAGGCGATCGAAGTCGTCGAACACGCGATGCGGATGGGCTCCACCCTGCGTAACCGCTGGCACATGCTGCGGGTGAAGGCGGAGATCGCCATCGGGCGGGGTGAGGAGGACCTCGCCCGGGAGTTCCTCACCGAGATCGGCGCCTTCGCCCCGCGCTCGGATGAAACCGCCCAGGAGCATGCGAACAACGCGTTCCTGCTGCTCACCTGGCATCTGCTGCGCGGTGAACCGCTGAAGGCGGTCGAAGTCGCGGAGAAGATCCTGGCCGAATCGGTGCCGGCGAAGAAGGACACCCTGGGCTGGCGGCTGCTCGCCACCATGCGGCTCGTCTGCGACGCCGCCGCGCCCGTCGACGCCGTCCGGGTCGCGGCGCTGCGCGCGGGGACCGGCGACCTGGCCGCCGACATGCGCGGCAACGGGGCGGCGTGCGCGGCATACCGCCTCGTCCACCAGGGCGACTTCGACGCGGCGGCCCAGGCGTGGCGGCAACTGGGGCGGCCATATGTCCGGGCCGAGGCGCTGCTGCACGCGGCCGCCGGGTCCGCCGGAGCGGGTGACCGTGAGGGGGCCGCCGACCGGCTGCGCGAGGCGCATCCGGTCGCCATGTCCCTGCGGGCCACCCCACTGGTGACCCGGATCGAGACCCTCGCCCGCCGCGTCGGCACGCCCCTCGACGACGATCCGGTACGGCAGGCCGCCGCGTCGGCACAGGCTGTCGCATCGGCGGCGCTGACCCGGCGTGAGCTGGAGGTGCTCCGGCTGGTGGCGGCCGGGCGCGGCAACCGCGACATCGCGGCCGAGCTGTTCATCTCCGCCAAGACCGTCAGCGTCCACGTGTCGAACATCCTGCCCAAGCTGGGTGTCTCCACCCGGGCCGAGGCGGCGGCCGCCGCCCACCGCCTCTCCCTCCTGGGCTGAATCACGTCAGGAGCGGCTCGGCCAGCAGGAGCAGGCCGAAGGCGGCGAAGGCGGCGGCCGCGCCGTACCTGATCCACTTCTCGGGCAGGTGGGAGCCGAGCCAGCGGCCGACGAGGATGGCCAGGGCGTCGGCCGCGACCATGCCGATCGTCGAGCCGATCCACGTGCCGAACCAGCCGTGCTGGGTGGCCAGCGTGATCGTCGCGAGCATGGTCTTGTCGCCGAGCTCGCTGAGGAAGAACGCCGCGGCGACGGCGAAGAACGCGTTCCGCGTGGTCCTGGCCGCCTTGGCCGACTCCGCCTCGGTGAGCTCGTCGCCGCGCAGCGTCCACGCGGCGAAGCCGAGGAACGCGATCCCGCCGACGATCGAGATGGCGGTGGTCGGCATCGCGCCGCCGACCACCTGGCCGAGGGCGACGCTCGCCAGGTGTACGGCCGCGGTCGCCGCCGTGATGCCGGCCAGCACCGGCAGCGGCTTGAACCTGGTCGCGAAGGTCAGGGCCATGAGCTGGCTCTTGTCGCCGAGCTCGGCCACGAAGATGACCGCCAGGGAGATCCAGAAGGCTTGCACTGGCCGCCTTTCCGTAAGGCGCGGCCGGGCCGCCGTTCCGTACCGGGGGAGTTCTCCGGACAGGTCTTCGGCCCGGCAGCATGATGGACATGACTGTCGGGCCGAAGGTCTCGTCCGCCGCACGGGCTCCACGACCGGGCACGAGCGCAGAACGCTAGGCCAGTATGTCGATCAGTGGATTTCGGACTACTCCCCTTCGGATGCCCCCGAGTCTAACCGCCCCCGGCCGGTCCGTGGCCCCCTCCGGGTGCGATCGGGCGATCGACTCACTGCTCAGAGATCAGTGGTCGGGGTCCGCTGCGGTGAACCCTCCCGGGGGTGGGAACACCCAGGCGGGCAGCCGCGGAGAGTCACTCATCACTTCACGCCGTACCTCTGCCGTCACGGGCCCACGGTAGCAACGCGGGGCCGCCTCAACGGATAAGCAGTCCCGAATGGCCGAGTTCATGAGGCGGCGGAGCTTGACCAGCTTCTCTTCGGGGATATCCCGGTCGATTGGCGGCGAGATTACGCTGCATCTCGTCAAGGATGTCGTTGGTCCATCTGGCCTGCACACGGCCCGTCATCGCGAAGCGAATGAGCAGGTCGCGGAGCGTGTTGCCGTAGAGCACGTTGGCATCGTAGATCACCACATGGCTCATGATCAGATGCCCAGCTCCTGGCCCAGCGCGGCCAGTCGGTCAGCCGCGGCCCGCCGTTCGGCGTCGTCGCGGCGCTTGTATTCCTGGAGGGCCTCATAGGTGATGCGCCGATGCCTGCCTACCAGGCGGAAGGGAATCTCGCCCGTCTCCAGAAGCTTGATCAGGTACGGCCGTGACACATTCAGCATGTCCGCCGCCTCCTGGGTGGTGAGTTCGGCGTGAGACGGGATGACCGTCACGCCTCGCCCTTCTGCAGCCTGGGCAAGGATGAAGGCGAGCAGGCTCACGGCCTCACGGGGCAAGACCAACGCGTCCTCGCCGCCATGCTCACCTGCGACAGGGATGGCCGCCTGCCCGGGATGCCGCATCAGATAGTCCTTGATCCGACGCATCGCGCGGCCGGCTACCTCGGCGTCGATCGTTCCCGGGCGAACACGTTTGGCCTGGACGTCTGCCATGCCAACCTCCTCATTCGCAGTATCCGCAACAAGTGAAGTAAACGCAACACCACCCGTCCGGCGTCGCCTACAACCAGTCGAAAGTGGACGCCGTCGTCGGTACCGCAGTGTGGATGGGTTCGCTCTCGCGACTTAACTGTGGAGGCGTACCTAACGCCGCCCGCTCCTGAGGTGGTCGGCGTAGCTCGGCATCACCGATGACGACAGCTACGGCCGCCGGGTCCTCGCCGTTCTCACCTACCTGAACAGGCCGTCAGCTTCTCAGCCGTAAACGAGCGTAGTCCCGACCCTACTGACGGCCAGAGCTGCCAAAATCCCAGGTGGGATCTCGGCTCGGGTGGGTTTGGAATCTGTCGGACCGGTCGGGGATGCTGGGGTGGTGTCAACTTTGACTACTCCGTTCGCGGAGGTCGCCACCTCCAATGCGTCGTTGCGGGCGTTCCTGCACGGGCTGCCCGGGGTCGACCGGGTGGGCGCCGATGCCCGGGCCGCGATGCTGGCCACGCGATCCATCAAGACCACGGCCAAGCGGCAGGCCATCGATCTGGCCATCGGCATGGTCGACCTCACCACGCTCGAAGGCGCGGACACCCCCGGCAAGGTCAGGGCGATGTGCGCCAAGGCCGTACGGCCCGACCCGGCCGACCCTTCCGTGCCGTCCGCCGCCGCGGTCTGCGTCTACCCCGACCTCGTCGCGACGGCCGTACAGGCAGTCGAGGGCTCGGGGGTGAAGGTGGCGTCGGTCGCGACGGCGTTCCCGAGCGGGCGCTCGTCGCTTGAGGTGAAGGTGGCCGAGACCGGGCTCGCGGTCGCCGCCGGGGCGAGCGAGATCGACATGGTGATCGACCGCGGCGCGTTCCTGGCCGGTGACTACCTCAAGGTCTTCGAGGAGATCGCCACCGTCAAGGCCGCCTGTGGCGGCGCCCATTTGAAGGTGATCCTGGAGACCGGTGAGCTCGCGACGTACGACAACGTGCGGCGGGCGTCCTGGCTCGCGATGGTCGCGGGCGGGGACTTCATCAAGACCTCGACCGGCAAGGTGTCTCCGGCCGCGACGCTGCCCGTGACGCTGATCATGCTGGAGGCCGTACGGGACTTCGCCCGGCGGACCGGACGGAAGATCGGCGTGAAGCCGGCCGGCGGCATCCGCACCACCAAGGACGCGATCAAGTACCTGGTGCTGGTCAACGAGACCGCCGGGCCGGACTGGCTCGACCCCGACCTGTTCCGGCTCGGCGCGTCGTCGCTGCTCAACGACCTGCTCATGCAGCGTCAGAAGATGGCCACCGGCCGATACGCCGGCCCCGACTACTTCACTCTGGACTGATCATGTTCGAGTACGCACCCGCGCCGGAGTCGCGGGACATCGTCGACATCAGGCCGTCGTACGGCCTGTTCATCAACGGCGAGTGGGTCGAGCCGCAGGGGGAGGAGCGCCACAAGACGATCAACCCGGCGACCGAGGAGGTCCTGGCGGAGATCGGCTGGGCGAGCGAGGCCGACGTCGACCGCGCGGTCCAGGCCGCGCGCACGGCGTTCACCACCTGGTCGGCGCTGCCGGGCGCCGAGCGGGCCAAGTACATCTTCCGGATCGCCAGGATCATCCAGGAACGGTCGCGGGAGCTGGCCGTGCTGGAGTCGCTGGACAACGGCAAGCCGATCCGGGAGTCGCGTGATGTGGACCTGCCGCTGGTCGCGGCGCACTTCTTCTACTACGCCGGCTGGGCCGACAAGCTCGCCTACGCAGGGCTCGGGGTGGACCCCCGGCCGCTCGGCGTGGCCGGGCAGGTCATCCCGTGGAACTTCCCGCTGCTCATGCTGGCCTGGAAGATCGCACCCGCGCTCGCCTGCGGGAACACGGTGGTGCTCAAGCCGGCCGAGACCACCCCGCTGACCGCGCTCGCGTTCGCCGAGATCTGCCGGCAGGCGGATCTGCCGCCCGGCGTGGTCAACATCGTGACCGGCGCGGGCGCGACGGGAGCGGCGCTGGTCGCCCACCCCGGTGTCGACAAGGTGGCGTTCACCGGGTCGACCGAGGTCGGCAGGAAGATCGCCAGGACCCTGGCCGGGACCCGCAAGAAGCTGACCCTGGAGCTGGGCGGCAAGGCGGCCAACATCGTGTTCGAGGACGCCGCGCTGGACCAGGCGGTCGAGGGCATCGTCAACGGCATCTTCTTCAACCAGGGTCACGTGTGCTGCGCCGGTTCGCGGCTGCTCGTCCAGGAGTCGATCGCCGGCGACCTGCTGGAGGCGCTGAAGCGGCGGCTGGCCACGCTCAGGCTCGGCGATCCGCTCGACAAGAACACCGACATCGGCGCGATCAACTCGGCGGCCCAGCTCGCCAAGATCCGGGAGCTGTCGGCGGCGGGGGAGTCGGAGGGCGCCGAGCGGTGGTCGCCGCCGTGCCCGCTCCCGGACCGGGGGTTCTGGTTCCCGCCGACCGTCTTCACCGGCGTCGCCCAGTCGCACCGCATCGCCCGGGAGGAGATCTTCGGCCCGGTGCTGTCGGTGCTGACGTTCCGTACTCCGGCTGAGGCCGTCGAGAAGGCCAACAACACGCCGTACGGGCTGTCCGCCGGCGTCTGGACGGAGAAGGGGTCGCTCATGCTGTGGACGGCGTCCCGGCTCCGGGCCGGCGTCGTGTGGTCCAACACGTTCAACCGGTTCGACCCCGCCTCGCCGTTCGGCGGCTACAAGGAGTCCGGCTACGGCCGCGAAGGCGGACGGCACGGGCTGGAGGCCTATCTGGATTGGAACCATCGATGAGTGAGCGCCTGGTTGTGCGCAAGACGTACAAGCTGTTCGTCGGCGGCGCGTTCCCGCGTTCTGAGAGCGGAAGGTCGTATGTCGTGACCTCGGCCAAGGGCGACTTCCTGGCCAACGCGGCCCGCGCCTCGCGTAAGGACGCCAGGGACGCGGTGGCCGCGGCCCGCAAGGCGTTCCCCGGCTGGTCGGGCGCCACCGCCTACAACCGAGGGCAGATCCTCTACCGCGTCGCGGAGATGCTGGAAGGGCGCCGGGCGCAGTTCGTGGCCGAGGTCGTGCAGGCCGACGGGGTCGGGGCGAAGAAGGCCGGCGAGCTGGTGGACGCCGCGATCGACCGGCTGGTGTGGTACGCGGGCTGGTCCGACAAGATCGGCGCGGTCCTCGGGTCGGCCAACCCGGTCGCCGGGCCGTACTTCAACCTGTCGAGCCCCGAGCCGACCGGGGTGGTCGCGGTCCTGGCGCCGCCGATGGGGCCGCTGCTCGGGCTGGTCAGCGTGATCGCCCCGGTGATCGTGACGGGCAACACGTGCGTGGTGGTCGCCTCCGAGCGTGCCCCGCTGCCGTCGATCACGCTGGCCGAGGTGCTGGCCACCTCCGATCTGCCGGGCGGCGTTGTCAACATCCTGACCGGGCACCAGGGGGAGATCGCGCCGTGGCTCGCCGGCCACATGGACGTCAACGCGATCGACCTCACCGGTGCCACCCCGGAGCTCGCTGTGACCTGCGAGGACCTGGCCGCGGAGAACCTCAAGCGGGTGCTGCGCCCGCCGGCCGGCCCGGTCGACTGGCCGGCCGACCCGGGGACCGAGCGGATGGCGGCCTTCCTCGAGACCAAGACCGTCTGGCATCCCATCGGCACCTGATCCTCCGGCGTCCTCGGGCGTCGTGGGGGTGTCCCCGCGATGTCCGAGGAGGCCCTGCGCGGTCACTTGGTCTCGAGATCGCGCCGGCGGAAGCCGTACAGCCCGAGGGCGATGAGTCCGGCCGCGATCGCGGTCAGGATCAGCAGCGGAGTCCAGCTGAAGCCCTCGACCGGGATCCGCGGGATGTGGCCGAACGGCGACAGGTCGCTCATCCAGCCCGGGAACCGCAGGATCGTCCCGAAATACCCGACCACGCCGGCGTACACCACGACCAGCCAGGCCAGCGCGCTCGCCCGGGGAAACCATCCCACGAGGGCGACCGCGAGACCGGCCGTCACCCACAGCGCCGGGATGTAGGCCGCGGCGGCCGCGACGATCTCCCAGAACAGGCCGCTCTCGTCCACGGTGGGCGCCCCGGCCGCGGCGAGCGCCAGACCGGCGAGCAGGATCATCACCGGTCCGCCGACCAGCGCCACCGCGAGATGGCTGCCGAGCCAGCCGGCTCGGGAGAGCCCGGTCGCCAGCACCGGCTCGGCCCGGCCGGAGCTCTCCTCCGACCGCGGCCGCAGCGTCGCGATCACCACGTAGATCGCCGCGACGACCGCGAGCAATGTCATGATCATGGCGATGAACGAGTCCACGAACGTGGCCCCGCCCAGCTGAGCCAGCGCCTCCTTCAACACCTCGACGTCCTGGAGCCTCGTTTCGACGTCACCGAGGAACGGCCCGTACGACATCCCGAGCACCAACATGCCGATGGCGAACCCGATCAGCATGCCCCGGTGCAGCCGGAGGGCGAACCCGAGTGGCGTGGTGAGCAGGCCAGAGGCTTCCGGCCGTCCGCGCCGGGCCGCCCGCAGTCCGGCCCCGAGGTCGCGGCGGGTGCTGAGCGCGAACCCGAGCGCGGCCAGCGCCGCGGCCGCGGCCAGGTTCAGCAGCAGCGGCCACCAGTGATTGTCGAGGTAGGCGAACGTCTGCTGCGCCCAGCCGATCGGCGAGGCCCACGACAGGCCGCTGCCCGCCGAGTCCCCGGCCGCAGAGTCCCCGGCCGCCCGGACGAGGTAGGCCGCCCCCACGACGGCGAGTCCCATGCCGGACGCGCCCCGGGAGTGCTCGGTGATCTGGACGGTCACCGCGGCGACCCCGGCGAACGTGATGCCGGCCGCCGCGTGTGCCGCGCCGTACAGCAGCGACCCCGCCCAGGTCACTCCGCCGATCCCGAGCGAACCCAGGCTCAAGGTGAGCAACAGCGCTAGGGCGATGTTCACCGCGACGGTCAGGATCAGCGCCGCGGCGAGCTGAGCGTGCCGCCCCACCACGGCCGCCCGGACGAGCTCGGCCCGCCCGGTCTCCTCTTCGGTCCGGGTGTGCCGGGCCACCATGAGCACACTCATGATCCCGACCATGATCACCATGAAGCCGAGCATCTGGTGGCTCAGCATCGAGCCGTAGTGGTAGTCGGTCAGGTAGTGGGCGGGCCCGGTGAACGCTAGCCCGGCGGGGCTGTTCATGGTGGCGGCCGCGGCCTGCCGCTCGGTGGCGGTCGGGTACAGCTGCGGGAAGGCGGCCGCCACCCACAGGGTGCCGAGGGTCAGGGCCGCGAGCCATACCGGGATGCGGACGCGGTCGCGCCGGAGGTCGAACCGCAGGAGGACGCCCGTTCCGGCCAGGGCGCCTCCGCCGGCCCGTTCGGTCGTACGGCCCACGGCGGGCGTGGCGGTCGCGGTCATTTCCGCACCGCCTGACGGGTTCCCTGGTGTTCGGCGGCGTGTTCGGCGGCGAGTTCGTCGCCGTAGTGCCGGAGCATGAGCTCTTCGAGCGTCGGCGGATGGCTGGTGAGCGCCCGGATGCCGAACCCGCTGAGGTGCCTGATCGCGCCGTCGAGGTGGGCGCCGTCCACCGCGAACCGCACACGGCCGTCGCCGACCTCGGCGTCGTGCACGCCGGGCAGTCGCTCCAGGCCGGTCACCGGGCCGGCGGTGTCGGCCTCGATGGTCGTACGGGTGAGGTGCCGCATCTCGGCCAACGTTCCGGACTGCACGATCTTGCCCAGCCGGATGATGCCGACCCGGTCGGCGAGCTTCTCGACCTGGGCGAGGATGTGGCTGGACAGCAGGACCGTACGGCCCGCCGCCTTGGCCTCGCCGATCACGTCCTGGAACACGACCTCCATCAACGGGTCGAGGCCGGCCGTCGGCTCGTCGAGCAGCAGCAGCTCGGCGTCGGACGCGAGCGCGGCCACGATGGCGACCTTCTGCCGGTTGCCTTTGGAGTACGTACGGCCCTTCTTCGACGGGTCGAGGTCGAACCGCTCGATCAGCTCGTCGCGGCGTCGCCTGTCCAGTCCGCCGCGCAGCCTGCCGAGCAGGTCGATGGCCTCACCGCCGGTGAGGCCCGGCCACAGCTCGACATCGCCGGGCACGTACGCCAGGCGCGGATGCAGCGCCACCGCGTCGGCCCACGGATCACCGCCCAGCATGGTGACCGAGCCCGAATCCGCCCGCAGGATGCCCAGCAGGACCCTGATGGTCGTGGACTTCCCGGCGCCGTTCGGCCCCAGGAAGCCGTGCACCTCTCCCTCGTTCACGGTGAGGTCGAGCCCGTCGAGGGCCCGCGTCGACCCGAAGGTCTTGACGAGCCCGGAGATGGCGATGGCAGTGGTCATGTCGTTTCCCGGTCTGTGCCTGTGCCTTTTTTGTGGTTATTCGCTCTACTGTTCGGCGGCCTTCATGGCGTCCCGCCACTTCTCGTAGAACTCATCGGTGATGACGCCCTTGGCGAGGATGTCGAAGTTGATCCGCGCCCACCTGAGCGTGGAACCGGCGGTGTTGTCGATCAGGTCGATGCCCAGCAGCCGCTTGACCTGCTCGTGCATGGCGAGCGCGCCCAACTGCCACAGCATGAGGGCGATCGCCTGCTCCCGGGGGTTCTCGGCCGGTTTGAGGATTCCGTTCTCGACGCCCTCGGCCATGTAGACCAGCGCGTCCTCGATCATTTCGTCGAGGAGTTCGTCCACGTGGGGAGAACCGTCCACGATCGTCTTCGCGAGATACCTGATGATCGGGGTGCCTTCGTACGCCTCCCGGACCGCCTGGAACGGGTCGAAACCCCTGCTGGCCGCCATCGCCTTGGTCTTCTGTTCCTTGATCAGCGAAGCGACGTGCTCATCGCAGGCGACCCGAAGCCCGTCTTTCGAGCCGAAGTGGTGGATGACGAGCGGTGTCGAGACTCCCGCGTCGGCGGCGATGTCCTTCAGGTTGGTGGCCGCCACGCCCTTGTCTGCGAACCGTTCGATCGCGGCGTCTCGGATCCGCGCCCGCGCGGTGCGGTCGCGGTCGTCGGACGACCGTCTCCGTCTGGGTTGGGACTGCGCACTCATATCCGTACTTCCCTGAACTTCCATCAGCATGCTGAACTGGATTCAGGCTAAATCGCGTTCAGCATCCTGTCAACGATTCAGAGATGGCGGCCGAGGAGCCCGAGGGCGCGACCGAGGAGGGATGCGCGGCTCGAGACCGATAGGGCACGCCCGGTGATCCCCATATGGCCGGACGTGGGAGCGCATGTCTGCGAGGAACTGCAAGATCGCGAACGTGAAATGCCTGGTCAAGGCCCGATGTGCGAGTATTCGCAAGATCACGGGCCGGGGGGTGGGGTGTGTGATCACGGGGCAAGGATCTAGCGTGATCTAGCGGGCCTGCAGCGCGTCCAGGGCCACGGCCATCGCGATGACCAGTCGGCGGTCGAGGCGGGGATCGTGGACTTCGATCAGATAGCGGTCACGAAGGCCCCACCGGCGGTCGACCGAGAACGCGATCGAGGCGCCGATGCTGAAGTCGAAGTGGTACGGCAGCCACGACAGCGAGTCGGAGGACCGGCGCAGCAGCGCCACCGGCAGATTGCGCTCGTGACCCTTGAGCGTGGGCAGGCCGGGCTGCTGGAGATGCCAGGTCGAGCGCATCAGCGACCGCCCGAAATCCTTGCGGAACATGCCGAGGGGCCTGCCCGCCTCGTCGACCACGTCGTACCCGCCGGCCAGGTCGATCACTTTGCGGGCCTTGAAACCGGCGAGCACCTGCCCGCGGGACTCGTCGGTGTAGAGCGTCACCTGCTCCTTTAGCGCCATCCGTTTCTGCTCGGCGAAGGCCACGACCGGTCCTTCCGAGCCGCCGGGTCCGGCCACATGGACGACGTACCGGTTCACCATCACGGTGATCTTCTGTCGCAGCAGCAGCCTGGTCTGCCCCTGCAGTGCCGAGATGTCCATGGGAATCTCCATCGCCGGATCCGACTTCCCCTATATGCCCTGATCCGTCGGGAGATCACCATTTGAACGCCGGATCAGGGTCTTCTCGGGGTTATCTCAGGGTCGCCGGTGGAACCGGGAGTTGACGGCGGCCCGTTTGACCAGGTGATGGTGGACGGGTGACGAAGGAGGTTCGGTGATGTACCGATCGAGACGATACAAGATCATCGCAGGTGTCTGCGGCGGGATCGCGGAGCGGTACGGCATGCGGCCGACGATGGTCAGGCTGCTCTTCCTGCTCTCCTGCATCCTGCCTGGTCCACAGTTCGTGATCTACCTCATCATGTGGGTGCTGATCCCGAAGGAGCCGGAGCGACCGGGCTACTACTGAAGCTCTCTCACGGTCGGCGGCATATGCTCGCATCCGGAGAGGTGACATGACTATGCAGGAACGGCCCCTGGCGCTGGTCCAGGACGACCTGGTCGACTACGACAAGGCCATGGAACGCATGGCCGCGCTGGTAGGCGAACGGCAGGAAGACGAGCGGCCCGACACGCTGTGGCTGCTCAGCCACCCGGCGGTCTTCACGATCGGCAAGCGCACCCTGACGGAGCACCTGCCCGACCCGACGCACGGCATCCCCGTCGTGACCACCGGCCGCGGCGGGCAGCTCACCTATCACGGTCCCGGCCAGCTCGTCGGCTACCTGATCGTCAAGCTGCGGACCGGCGAGGGCGTCGTGGACTACATCCGCGAGGTGGAACTGCGGCTGGTCGAGGCGCTGGACAAGCTCGGGGTCGCGGCCGAGCGCCGGGACACGCCGCCCGGATCGGAGTTGCTGACCGGGGTCTGGACCCGGGGCACCGGACGGAAGATCGTGTCCATCGGCATGCGCGCCAGCCGGTCGGTCACCAGCCACGGCTTCGCCCTCAACGTCGACGGCGACCTGACGCCGTGGGACCTCGCGATCCCGTGCGGCATGCCGGACGTCGAGATGACCTCGATCGCCCACGAGATCGGCCGGGCGTCGATGGATGAGACCCGGACCGCGGTCGCCCACGCGTTCGAGGCCTCCTGAGCCCGCGGTATCAAGGAGGTGAGCCGGGTAGGGGAACGACATGCCCGTGTTCGTCGGGACATCGGGGTGGCAGTACGCCGACTGGCGTGACGTGCTCTACTCGGGGGTGCCGCAGCGGCTCTGGCTGGAACGGTACGGCGAGGCGTTCGCCACGGTCGAGAACAACAACGCGTTCTATCGGCTGCCGAAGCTGGAGACGTTCGAGGCATGGCGGGACCGGACGCCCGACGACTTCGTGATGGCGGTCAAGGCCAGCCGTTTCCTCACCCACATCAAACGGTTGAAGGACCCGGAGGAGCCGGTCGAGCGCCTGATGGGGGTCGCGGCCGGTCTCGGCCGCAAACTCGGCCCGATCCTGCTGCAGCTGCCGCCGACGCTGCACGTCGACGCCGAACGTCTCAGGCACTGCCTGGCCCGGTTCCCGGCCGGTGTCCGGATCGCGGTCGAGCCGCGACACGCCTCGTGGTGGACCGAGGAGATCCGCGACGTGCTCGCCGCGGCCGGTGCCGCCCTGTGCTGGGCCGATCACCTGGGTCGGCCGGACGGTCCCCTGTGGCGTACGGCGGACTGGGCGTACCTGCGGTTTCACGAGGGCGCCGCCCGGCCGTGGCCGAGCTACGGGTCCCGTGCGCTGCGGAGCCGGCTCGACCGGCTGGGCGACGTCCCGGACGCCTACGTCTATTTCAACAACGATCCCGGCGGCGCGGCCGTACGGAACGCGGTCACCTTCGCCGGCCTCGCCCGCGCCGCCGGCCGCCCGGCGACCCGGGCCACCCTGCCGACCGGTTCGCCCGGCGAGGACTGAGCCAAGGACCGGATCGTGTCACAGCGGAGCAGTTCCGTCTTTGACGGCTTCCAGGGCGATCGGGTGACGGGCCGCGGCCGGGAGCTTCAGCCGGGCGCGTACGGCTGAGCCGAGGAAGGCGAGCCCGAACACGGCGCCGACGAGCAGCGCGATGGACGCTCCGGCCGCGATGTCCAACCGGGTGGAAAGCCAAACTCCGGCCAGGCCACAGCCGATGCCGATCACGGCCGAGATCGGGAAGAGCAGCGCCAGCCGGTCGGTGAGCAGCCGCGCGGTCGCGGCCGGGCCCACAAGTAGGGCGACGGCCAGGATGGCGCCGAGCGCGGGCACGGTCACCACGACCGTGACCTCGATGACGGCGAGCAGGGCGAGATCCAGCAGCACCGTGGGCAGCCCGGCGGCCGACGCCCCGACGGGGTCGAACGCGGAGAACAGCAGTTCCTTGCCGAGCGCGGCCAGCACGAGCACCACCGCGACGGCCACGATCAGGGTGACGGTGAGATCCGCGGTGCTCACCGCCAGGATGTCGCCGACCGTGTAGTGCGTCAGGTTCTTCGAGAACCCGTCCTGGGCGGACACGAGCACGACGCCGAGGGCGAATCCGCCGGACAGCGCTATGCCGGTCGCCGCGGTGAGATCCTGGCCGCGCATCCGGGAGAACGCGACGACCGCGAGGACGACCAGCAGGCCGAACAGCCCTCCGCCGAGGTAGAGGTCGATCCCCAGCAGCGCGGCGACGACGATCCCGGGGAAGGTCGCATGGGTCAGCGCCATCGTGAAGAACGGCAGCCGCCGTACGACCACCAGGACCCCGACCAGGCCGCCCAGCGCGCCGACCAGGGCCGCCTCGAACATGGCCCGGTGGATGGTCGAGTCGAACCAGGTGGTGTCGAACAAACCCGCGTCAAGCCAGTTCATGCCGGTTCGACCTCTCGTACGACCTCGTGGGAGACCCGCGACAGGGCCCGCCTGCGTCGTACGAACCCGGCGGCGGACGCCAGGCCGTACATCGCGACGAGGACCAGCACGACGGTGCCGCCGGCGGCGAGCCGCAGGTCGTGGTGGACGGCGGCCTCGTAGCTGACGGCGAGCCCGAGCCAGCCGCCGGCCGCGCCGATGAGGCAGGCGAGCGGCACGATGACCGCGAGCCGGTCGGACAGCGTGCGGGCGGCGGCGGCCGGCACGATCAGCAGTGCGATCACCAGGATCGTGCCGACCGCGCGCACCGCGGCCACGACCACCAGCGCGATCGCGGCGTTCAGGACCAGGTCGAGCAGGCCGACGCTGACGCCGGCGGCCCGCGCGCCCTCGGGGTCGAACGTGCGCAGCGTCAGCGGCCGTCGCAGCACGGCCAGCAGCGCCACCACCAGTACGGTCACCACGCCGGTCTGCACGAGTTGTTCCCCGGTGACCGTGAGCACCCGGCCGAACAGGAACGCGGTCAGATCGGAGGTGTAGCCGCTGCGCCGTGAGACCAGCACCACCCCGACCGCGAACAGCGTGGTGAGCAGCATGGCCAGTGCGGCGTCCTCGCTCACCCGGCGCCGGTGGGTGAAAAGCGTGAGAAGCACGGCCGTGACGGCTCCCGCGCCCAGTGCGCCCCAGAAGACGCCGCCGTCTCCGGCCAGGATGTAACCGATCACCACGCCGGGGAAGACGGTGTGGGTGAGGGTGTCGGTGACGAACGCGAGGCGGCGGAGCAGGACCAGCACCCCGACCGTGCCGGCGAGCGCACCGAGGATGACCAGTTCGGCCAGCGCCCGGGCCATGAACGGCAGGTGGAACGGCTCGAACAGGCCACTCAGAAAACCGGCGCTCATGTGCGCGTCACGATCACTCGGTCACCCCGCAACTCCAGCGCCTGCCCGCCGTACGTCGCGCGCAGTCGCTCCGGGGTGAGCACCGACTCGGTCGGGCCGAAGCCGTACTGATGCTTGTTGAGCAGGCACACCTCTTCACAAGCCAGGTGCGCGATGGCCAGGTCGTGGGTGCTGACGACGACGGCGGCGCCCTGCTCCTTGAGCGCGGCCATCGCCTCCAGCAGGGCATGCTGGCTGACCGCGTCGACGCCGTTGAACGGCTCATCGAGCAGCAGCAGCCGGGGACGGGCGGCGATCGCACGGGCGAGCAGGACGCGCTGGCGCTGGCCGCCGGACAGCGTGCCGAACCTGTCACGGGCCCGGCGGGCCAGCCCGACCTGTTCCAGGGCGGCGGCCACCTCGGCGCGGTCGGCGGCGGAGGGACGGCGCAGCCACCCGATCTTCCGGTACCGGCCCATCATCACGACCTGCTCGACCGAGACCGGGAAGTCCGGGTCGAGCGTGTCGGCCTGCGGCACGTACGCCACCTGGCGCCGCGCCCGGGCCGGAGTCGTACCGAGCACCTCGATCCTGCCGCGCACCACCGGGACCAGGCCCAGGAGCGCCTTGATCAGCGTGGACTTGCCGGCGCCGTTCGGGCCGATCAGCGCCACCGCCTCGCCGGGGTGGACGACCCCGTCCAGCTCCTCGAGCGCGGGGACGTCCCCGTAGGCGACGCTGGCCCGGTCGAGCACGAGCGCAGCCGTACGGCCCGGCTGTTCTGTCGCGATCTGCCCGGTAGTGGTTTCCTCGATCATCCCGCCGGATCCTTCAACGCGTTGACGATGGTGTCCGTGTTGTGTGCTTCCATCTGCAGGTAGGTCGCCCCGGCGGACTCTGCGGGGCCGAGCGTGTCGCCGTACAGCGAGTCCTCGCCGGCCACGACCTTCACGCCGGCCTCCCGCCCGATGGCGTCCGCCGTCTTCGGAGGCAGCGACGCCTCGGAGAAGACCGCGGTCACCCCCGCGTCCCTGATCTTGACGACCAGATCGGAGATCTGTCTGCCGGACAGCTCTGCGGAGGTGTCGAAGCTGGGGATGATCGACCCGACGAAGGACAGCTTGTACCGCTCGATGTAGTAGCCGAAGGCGTCATGGTTGGTCACCAGCTTGCGTCTGTCCGCGGGGATCGTCTCGATCTTCTCGGCGATCTCCGCGTCCAGCGCGTCGATCTTAACGGTGTAGGCGGCAAGGTTGGCCCGATAGGCGGCCGCGTCAGCCGGGTCGGCCGCCGCGAACGCCTTCTCGATGTTGGCGGTCATGGTCTTGACGTTCATGGGGTTGTGCCAGATGTGCGGGTCGCCCTCCGCGTCCTCCGCCGAGCCGCCGCCCTTGCGGATGGACACGCCGCTGCTGGCGTCCACCACGGCGCCCTCGAACCCGGCCGAGGCGATGACCGGGTCCAGCCACTTCTCCAGGCCCACGCCGTTCTTCACGACGACGTCGGCCTCGGCGATGGCCTGGAGATCCAGTGGGGACGGCTCATAGTCGTGCGGGTCGACGTTCGACTTGAGGATCTGATGGACCTCCACCTTGTCGCCACCCACATTGCGGGCGAAGTCGGCGACCTCGGTGGTCGTCGCCACGACCTTCAGCACGTCGACCTGACTGAACGACGAGGTGCCCGCACCGCCGCCGCAGGCGGTCACGAAGAGCACCACGAAGAGCACGAGGAGCACCGCGGACAGCGATCGGGCCGGTGATCGGGCCAGCAGCGACAGCACGACGGTTCCTCACGCAGTTTGCCGTAGTTGAGGGGAGCTACCGCCGAATCGTGACGCAAATGAAAATGATTGTCAAATGCACTCCGATGTCGCGGGCCTCTGGGCGCGTCCAGCTCCGTGGTCGTGTAGTGCAAGATCATGAAGGGTGTACGCCCAGGCAGCCGGGCGGGTATGCGAGAAAGTGCAAGATCACGAGGAGGGGGGTGGGGGAGGGGCTTGACGGGTGATGGTCTTCTTACCTCGGGACATGATCGGGCGCGCTGGGGGCAGCCGGACCGCGTACACGAAGCGCATCGTCCACGCCAGCGCATCGTCTACGAAGCGCATCACTGTGTGGAGGAGAGAGGAGAGGGGAAATGGTCTTCCTGGGTGTTCTTCTCATCCTGGTCGCCGCCGCGGCCGTGATCGGACTCTGGATGAACGGCGCCGATGGCGCCATCCCGATCACCGTCCTGGACCGGACGTTCAACCTGACCCCGTTCGAGACGTTCGCCGCGGGCGCGGCCACGGCGATCGTGTTCGTGATCGGCCTGGCCCTCGTCAGCGCGGGCATGCGCCGTACCACGGCCCGGCATCGGCGGCTGCGCGAGGAGCGGCGATCTGAACGCGAGCGCCTGGACCGGCTGGCGTCGGAGAAGCGCGACCTGGAGCGGAAGCTGGAAAACGCCCGGGCCCAGACGGCTCCCGGCCCCGAAAACGGCCCACGCTCCGCGTCCGAGGGCGCCACGCGTCGGGGCGACGACCACCTGGTGGCCGGCGGCTCCCGGGCAGGCGGTGACCCCGCCAACGATCCCGTCAACGATCCCGCCGCCGATCACGCATTCAGGGCCCGACGGTGACGTGTGCGCATCGAGCTCAGATCGAGCGGCCCACTCCGCAGAGGAACCAGGTGGGCGTGGCCTGCCCGGCGGATCCGGCCAATGCGGCATCCGGGCCGGAGCGCCACTCGTCCTCTCGTACGAGACCCGGCTCGATGAGTTCGAACCCGTCGAACATCCGCCGGATCCGCTCCCGGCTCCGGAGCGTCACGCTCATGTTGGCGTTCCGGTAGACGTCGGCAGCCTGGTGTGCGGTGTCGGATCGCTCTTCGGCGGTCACGTGCGACAGCACCAGATAGCTCCCACGTGGTACGGCGTCGCGCAGCCGGCCGATGAGTTCGTCTGGTTTGTCGCCGTCGGGGACGAAGTGCAGCACGGCGACCAGCAGGATCGCGACAGGCTCGGTGAAGTCGATCAGGGAGTTCAGCTCGGGGCTGTCGAGGATGGCCTCCGGATCCCGAAGGTCGCCCTGCACGGCGACGGTGTTGGTCGCGTTGGACAGCAGGGCCCTGGCATGGGTGAGCACCACGGGGTCGTTGTCCACGTAGGCCACCTGGGTGCCGGGGTCCACCTCCGCCGCCACCTCGTGGACGTTGCCTTCCGTCGGCAGGCCGGCGCCGATGTCGACGAACTGCCGGATCCCGGCCTCGGCGACGAGATGATGGACGGCTCTGCGCAGGAACGCACGGTTCTGCCGCGCCAGTTCGCGGGCTTCGGGCGCGAGGGTCAGTACGCGCTCGGCCGCCTCCCGGTCCGTTGGAAAGTTGTCCTTGCCTCCGAGAAAGTAGTTGTACATGCGGGCGGCGTTCGGAATATGCGAGTCGATGCCCGGGGGCACCGCTGCGTCCTCGGCCAAGCGCCGTCTCCTCTCACTGTCGGTCGAGATCTGCTCCCAGGTCGTGTCTGTCAAATCATGCCCTGCTGCGCGCGGGCAGCATTTGTCAGACACTCCCTACCGCGAGCATATGGGCCGGGGGCGGCTAATCAAGAGAATTCGGATCAACGAGTCCCCCATCGCCCACCCCTTCGCCTATGTGGACGGGGTGGGCCAGCACCGAGTGCTGGCAGTAGCCGAGGGCGTTCCAGGAGGTGCGTTCCGGCTGGGTGCGCCCCCGGTCGTCGGTGGCCCGGACCCGGATCGCGTGGTCGCCCGGCTGGGCGTCCCAACGGAACTGCCAGCGCACCCACGCGCCCGTTTCCTGGCGCGTCCCGATCTCGGCGGCCTGCCATGGGCCGTCGTCGACGCGATAGTGCACCGCGTCGATGAGGTGCTCGCCGGCGAAAGCCCGCCCTCTGACGACGTTCGGCCCCGGCGGCAGGCGGGCGGGCCAGGGCAGTTCGACCAGGCTCGCGACCGGGACACTTGTGATCGGGATGCCCGGCTCGGAGTGGCCGGCCGACTGATCGGGGGTGTGGCGCTCCGGGACGAGGACGTAGTCATCGGTGTTCCACGGGACACGGAGCTCTCGGGTGGCGACCTCGATCCGGCCCACCCACTTGATGCTGGCGGCGCCGAGCCAGCCGGAGACCACGACGCGGGCCGGGTAGCCGTGATCGGGCGGCAGCACTTCGCCGTTCATGGCGAGCGCGAGCAGGGTGTCGGAGGCCAACGCCTTGGCCACCGGCATCGGGCGGCGGGCGCGTACCTCGTCGAGGCCTTCCGGCATGACCTCGCACGCGTCGTCGGTGAGGCCGGCCGCTTTCAGCAGGTCGCGCAGCCGGACTCCGGTCCACTCGGCGGTGCCGATCGCGCCACGCCCCCATGAGACGCCCTCGAACCGGCATCCGTGCTCCGCGCAGAGCAGCCTCCGTCGGTTGCCCGCGCACTCCAGTGTGCGTACGACAGAGGTCAGCGGAAAGCGCCGCCACAGGTCGTCGTAGGTATAGGAGACGGCCCGCCGTACGCCGTCGCCCTCGATCCGCAGCGTCCACGCTGCCGGGTCCAGCCGGGGGGTGGGCGCGTGGTTGCGTATGAAGAAGCGGCCGACGGGGGTGAGGAAGCCGGGCAGGCGGTCGGGACGAGTACCGTAGTCAAGGCCGGTGCCGGCGTCCTCCATCAGGTCGGTCGGCGTGGGCTTCACCACCCGCCGCGTCGTCGACGGCGCGGCCGACGCGTATGCGGTTCCGTGGCGCGGCTGATCTGCCACCGGCTGATTCGCCACCGCCTGATTCGCCACGGACTGATTCGCCACCGGCTGATCGGTCATCGCGTCCCATCGCCTTCCCCCGGGCCTTCCGTCCGTCTTCTTACCCGCGGTTCGCCGATGCGCTCACGGGCATCTGGTTTGACATCTGTCGTACTACGATGTTTATCGTACTATCACTATTCGATCCCATGGGAAGGAGCGCTTCATGAGCGCGTTGTTCGAGCCGTTGACACTGCGGAGCCTGACCATCCCCAACAGAGTGTGGATGTCCCCCATGTGCCAGTACTCCGCGGACGTCGAAGGGCCCGATCAGGGGGTGTCGAACGACTGGCATCTCGCTCACCTGGCGAGCCGCGCCGTCGGCGGGGCCGGGCTGATCATGGTGGAGGCCACCGCCGTGACCCCCGAGGGCCGGATCAGCCCGGCCGATCTGGGGCTGTGGAACGAACGTCAGCAGCAGGCGTTCACCCGCATCACCCGGTTCGTGCGCGAGCACGGCGCGGTGCCGGGCATCCAGCTCGGCCACGCCGGGCGCAAGGCCTCCACCGACCGGCCGTGGCGCGGTGGCGCGCCCGTCGGTCCGGAGGCGTACGGCTGGCAGCCGGTCGCCCCCAGCCCGATCCCGTTCGCCGACGGCCACCCGGTCCCGGCGGAGCTGACCGTGGAGCGGATCGGTGAACTGGTGGAGGCTTTCGCGGCGGCGGCGCGGCGGGCCTTGGCCGCGGGTTTCCAGGTGGTCGAGATCCACGGCGCGCACGGTTACCTGATCAACGAGTTCCTCTCGCCGTACAGCAACCATCGCACTGATGCCTATGGTGGCTCCTTCGAGAACCGGACCCGCTTCGCGCTGGAGGTCGTCGACGCGGTGCGTGCGGTGTGGCCCGACGACCTGCCGGTCTTCTTCCGCGTCTCCGCGACCGACTGGCTGACCGAGAACCCGGAGGACGACCGGGAGGGCTGGACCGCGGACGACACCGTGCGGCTCGCCAAGGAACTGCTCGCGCACGGTGTCGACCTGCTGGACACCTCGACGGGCGGCAACGCCGCGGGAGCGCGGATCCCCGTGGGGCCCGGCTACCAGGTGCCGTTCGCGGCCAAGGTCAAGGCGGAGAGCGACCTGCCGGTGTCCGCGGTCGGGATGATCACTGAGGCGCGCCAGGCGGAGGAGATCGTCGCCTCCGGCCGGGCCGACGCGGTGATGCTCGGCCGGGAGTTGCTCCGCAGCCCCTACTGGCCCAACATCGCGGCCGGTGAGCTCGGCGCGTCCCCCCGCCGGCCCATCCAGTACCACCGGGCGGTCTGAGCCCGCCGAGCCGATCATCGGCAAAGACGCTTCGTGCCGAGAGAATTCCGTACCGGTGGGTAGGAGCGGAACCATGGCAGAGATCGGCTACACGATGATGAGCGAGCAGACACCGGCCGGGCAGATGGTGGACGACGCCGTCACGGCGGAACGGGTCGGCTTCGGCTACGCCGTCGTCTCCGACCACTATTTTCCCTGGTTGGAGGAGCTGGGGCATTCGCCGTACGCGTGGTCGGTGCTCGGCGCCGCGGCGCGGGCCACCGAACGGCTGCCGCTGATGACCTACGTGACCTGTCCGATCATGCGCTACCACCCCGCCGTGGTGGCGCAGAAGGCGGCCACGATGGGCGTGCTCAGCGAGGGCAGGTTCACGCTCGGCCTGGGTTCGGGGGAGAACCTCAACGAGCACGTCGTCGGCCACGGCTGGCCACCCGTCAACACGCGGCACGAGATGTTCCGGGAGGCCATCGAGATCATCAAGATGCTGTTCGAGGGCGACTACCGGAACTTCCGGGGCGAATTCTTCGACATCGACTCGGCCAAGCTGTACGACCTGCCGGAGCGGCCGGTGCCCCTCGCGATCGCGGCGTCGGGCACCCAGTCGATGGAGATAGCCGCGGAGTACGGCGACGCTCTCGTGGCGACTGCTCCGGACGATCACCTGGTCGAGGGCTTCGCCGCCTCGGGGGGCGACGGCAAGCCGGTCTACGGCCAGCTCGCCATCTGCTACGACTCCGATCGCGCGGCCGCCGTCGAGCGGGCGCACCGGCTGTGGCGCTGGTCGCTGCCGGGCTGGAAGGTGATGTCCGAGCTGCCCGCGCCGGTCAGCTTCGCCGCGAGCACCGAAACGGTGCGCCCGGAGGACGTCGCACAGAAGGTGCCGTGCGGTCCGGACGTGGACGCCGTCGTGGAGGCGGTGCGGCAGTACACCGATGCGGGGTTCACGCACGTCGCGCTGGTCCAGATCGGGTACGAGCACCAGCGGGAGTTCTTCGACTGGTCGGAGAAGGAGCTGCTGCCGGCGCTTCGACGGCTCTGAACCGGCCCTGAACCGGCCCTGAACCGGCTCTGAACCGGCCCTGAACCGGCTCTGAACCGGCCCTGAACCGGCTCTGAACCGGCCCTGTCAGGCTGCCACGTCTGGGGATTTCGAGGGGTTGTCGGCCGTGGACGCCACGGTCCACGGCGTCGGCAGGCGAGCTCCGGGGTGAGACCGACGCGGTCGGGGAATCCGGGGAATCCGGAGAGCCCGGGGGAGCGCCGGGAGGCCGTACCGGGAGCGCAGTCCCATCCAGAGAGCCGGGGCGGCGACGGCCACACCGGCGAGCACCCAAACGGTGACGGCGTTGCCGAAGCCGAACATCTTCAGCGCCGAAGCCAGCAGCACGAACGCCAGAGCCCGGCGGATCAGACCGCCGTGCGCCCGGGCGGAGATCCGCGAGCCGAGATAGACGCCCGGGATGGAACCGGCCAGCAGCGCGGCGGTGACCTCGAGCCTGAAGTCGCCGAACAACAGGTGGCCGAGCGCGGCCGACATGACGAGCGGCACGGCCTGCACCAGGTCGGTGCCGACGAGTTGGTTGGCCTTGAGCGCGGGATAGAGGGCCAGCAGGGCGACGATGATCAGCGAGCCGGAGCCCACAGAGGTGATCCCGACCACCAGTCCGCCGACCGCGCCGACCAGCGCGGTCGGGAGTGGCCGCGCCGAAACGGCGGGCAGGGCGGACGCGGCGAGGTCGGCGTCGGTGGTTCGGCCCCGAGCCCGATCCTTCAGCGTGAGCCAGCCCCGTACGGCCAGGCCGCCGGCCGCGAGCAGGAGCGCGATGCCCATGCCCGTCTGGATCACGTGCTGGACGCCCTCTCCGTTCCCCAGCGCACGCGCGAGCAGTACGCCGCAGAACGCCGCCGGGATCGAGCCCGCGCACAGCCAGCCGACGAGCTTGAGATTGACGGTGCCGTGCCGGAGATGGACGAGGCCGCCGACCGGTTTCATCACGGCCGCGGCCACGAGGTCGCTCGAGACGGCGGTGAGCGGGGGAACGCCGAAGAACGTGACGAGCATGGGCGTCATGAGTGCGCCGCCGCCCATGCCGGTCAATCCGACGACGACGGCGACCAGGAACGAGCCGATCGCCATGCTGTAGTCGAAATGCACGTCATAACCCTACCTAACCAATCGGGATTATGGATAGGGGGTTGTGGCGACGTCCTCGAAAGCCGGCCTCGGGCCGGTGGGCCCCATCTCTAATGATCTTGGTTCGCCGCCTGTTCCCGCCACCTGCCCCCTCCGGCCCCCCCCCTGAGCTTCCCCTGAGTTCCCGCCGGGCTCTCACCGTGGCGCGTGCGCTCTGACAAGGGGACTTTCAACGGAATATTCGTCGGTATGCGGGGTCGCCGTCTCCTCGCATCCGGGAAGACGGCAGGTAAAGGAGGGCGTGGCAGGCGAGCGTGGAATGTTCCAAAAATATCCTTAACTGAGGTGCGGTTGAAATGTTGACTAGGGGTACCCCTGTACGTATTCTCATGTTTGTCGCTCGGATCCTGTTCGATGGCGAATCCGGGCCGGGCGACCCTCGCGGCTCATGATCGAGAAGACGGTCATATCCAGCGAAAATGTCACCAGGTTGCGCTCCTTTCGCGCCTGTGTGGGCGTCTCGGGCGTGCCCACACGGTTTCGGCGATTCCGCCGACGGTCGGTGGAATCAAGGTACAAGGGAGGAATATGCGCCGGTCGTGACATCGTCGCGGACCAGTTCTCTTCCGCGCTTCACCAGTTCTGTTGATAGCTGTTTGCACTAAGGGTGCCGGTTCTGGCCATTGTCCGCCGACGCCTGACAATGGCATTTTCTAAATGCCGTCGTGGCCTTCTTTCGTGATCGTGGAATCGACACGATGGCCACCGCGAGGATCAAGAGGTGATCACATGAAGTTCGACAGGCACGCCGGACCCGTGCTCTCGCTGTTCCGCATCGTGACGGGACTCCTGTTCGTCTGCCACGGGCTGTCGTCGGTGTTCAACGTGTTCGGCGGCAACCAGGGGTCGGGCCACGCCATCCCGATCGGCACCTGGCCCGGGTGGTGGGCCGCGCTCATTCAGGTCATCTGCGGCGGGCTCGTTCTCATCGGCCTCTTCACCCGCGCCGGAGCCTTCCTCTCGTCGGGCTCGATGGCGTACGCGTACTTCGTCGTCCACCAGCCGCACGCCGTGCTGCCGATGCAGAACGGGGGCGAACTCCCCGTGGTGTTCTGCTGGTCGTTCTTCCTGATCTTCGTGCTCGGACCCGGCCCGTGGTCACTGGACGCGCTGGTCCGGCGCGGCGAATCGGGAGCGGAGGCGCCCGCCCCTGTTCTCGCGGAGGCGCCCGCCCCTGTTCTCGCGGAGGCGCCCGCCCCTGTTCTGGCGGAGGCGCCCGCCGAAGGGTGAGCCCCGGGCCTTCCCGTGGTGGACTCCCGGCCTGTAGGGAGTGTGACCGGCGGCCCCCCTTCGGGGGGCTTTGGTCACTACAGCCGACGTCGTACCTCGGCGTTGAATCGGTGACGGGTTTCCGACTTCGACGCAGGAGGTCTTCCGTGACCATCGCCGAGCAGTTCATCGACATCTTCCGCGAGGAGCACCGCGAGGTCCGCGACCTGCTCCTGTCGCTGGTCCGCGACTTCGAGGCGGGGGACATGACCGCGGCGCGACGGGGGGTCGCCGCGGTGGCCCGCGCCACCGGCCCGCACTTCAGGTACGAGGAGGAGTCGATGTATCCCCGCCTCGTACGGATCTTCGGCGGCGAGTACGTCGACAAGCTCCTCGCCGACCACGACGGTGCGATCCGCAATGCCCGCGAGCTCGCCGAGCTGGCCGATCTCGACTCCCTCGAGCCCGCCCAGGCCGAGCGGGCCGTCCATCTCGTCCGGCAGATCCTGCCGCACGTGAGCGACTGCGACGGGCTTTCGATCATGGTGGAGACCTTCCCCGACGAGGACGTCATCGACATCCTGTCGACGCGGGACACGGCGATGGAGAAGGGGCTCGACCTCCTCTCCTGGGCCGGCACCGTCCGTCCCCGCTCCGCCTGAGCGTTCGGAGCCGTGATGAACGACGAACCGGCGCGCGTCGCCGTACGCGCCCGCCGTCCCCTGCGGCAGGTCCGCCACGATGCCGCGCTCGCTCCCTTCATCGTGATCTGGGAGGCGACCCGGGCCTGCCCGCTGGCCTGCCTGCACTGCCGGGCCGAGGCCAGGCCGCAGCGGCATCCCGCCGAGCTCACCACGGCGGAGGCGCGCGAGATGATGAGCCAGATCGCGGCGTTCGGCCGGCCGGCCCCGCTGTTCGTCATCACCGGCGGTGACCCCTTCCAGCGGCCCGACCTGTTCGACCTGGTACGGCAGGCCGTACGGCTCGGCCTGGCCCCCGCGGTGTCGCCTTCGGTCACATCGGCCGTCACCCCGGCGGCACTCGGCCGCCTGCACGAGGCGGGCGCGAGGGCCGTCTCGCTCAGTCTGGACGGGGCGAGCGCCCGGACCCACGACGGCTTCCGCGGCATCGACGGCGTGTTCCGGCAGACGTTCCACGCCTGGCAGGCGGCCAAGCAGGCGGGCCTGAGGGTGCAGATCAACACCACGGTCGCCAAGAACAACCTGGACGAGTTGCCGCAGATGGCGCGACTCGTCCGCGACCACGGCGCGGCGCTGTGGAGCCTGTTCTTCCTCGTCCCCACCGGCCGGGCCCGTCGCCTGGAGGGGCTCACCGCGCGCGAGGCCGAGGACGTCCTGCACTTCGCCTACGATCTCGGATCGGCGATCCCGATCAAGACGACTGAGGCGCACCACTTCCGCCGGGTCATGATCCAGCGGCATGTCCTGGAGCAGCGCGGGATCGACCACATGCGGGCGCTCGGCGTGGGCCGTCTCTACCGTTCGCTCCGCAAGCAGGCGGTCGGCGCCGGCCTCATGCGGGACACCCGGGTACGGCGCCCGCCGCTGGACGTCAACGCGGCCAGGGGGTTCGTGTTCGTGTCGCACACCGGCGACGTCTACCCCTCGGGTTTCCTGCCGCTCCTGGCCGGCAACGTCCGTGATCACCCGCTGACCGACATCTACCGGACCTCGTCGGTGTTCAACTGGTTGCGCGACCCCGACCGGCTGGGCGGCCGGTGCGGCGCCTGCGAGTTCCGTACCGTATGCGGGGGTTCGAGGTCCCGGGCCTATGCCCTCACGGGCGATCCGATGGCGGGTGATCCCTGGTGCGCCTACACTCCCGGCAGCTTCCCCTACGAGTCGGACCTCGCGGCCCTGGGTCTCATCCGCTGAGTGAGACGGGGAGTGAGACGGGCGGACAGCGTGACGAGCAATTTGACGAGCATGGCTGTGAAGGTGACCGCCCAGGCGGGGAAGGCCACCCAGACCCAGGTCCGGCCGATCTCCTCGATGATCGGCAGCCCCACGGCCCGGCCGAGCTCCATGCTGGCCGTGGCGTACATGCCGAGCGGGAAGACGATGCTCCACAGCTGGGGCAGATACTCGAGCCGGGTACGGCGCAGCACGTGCCGCCACAGGCCGAACAGAACGAGCATCGGGATCAGCCAGGTCCCGAACGCCCACAGCACGATGCCGAGGCCCGCGAGCACGGGCCGGGCCGCGCTGGTCGCCGGGGTCACGGGCATGGCGAGGATCTCGGCCGCGGCGAGCACGGTGATCGCCGTCGCGCCCATGGTGACCCAGTACGGCGGCGTCAGGTCTTCGGGCCGCACTTCGAGCAGCAGCAGCCGGGTCAGCACCAGCGTCGCGACCATCAGGTACAGCACCACGCCGACCGACCACATGAGTACGGCGGTGAGCCCGGTGAAGTGCACGAACTCGGCATGTCCGCGGTACGCCGTGCCGAGTACGGCGGAGATCACAGCCAGTGACTGGGTGCCGACCACCCAGATGAACCAGGTGCCGTTCACGCCCGCGAGCACCGGCTGTGGGCGCGGGCCGAGGACGAGGCGCACCGGGATGCCGTAGCTCAGGCCCATCCAGGCGAGGAAGGCGATCCCGCCCAGCACACAGGCGACGGAGGGCAGACCGGCCCCGGCCGACCGGGCGCCGATCACCGTGCACGCGGCGACGAAAGTGAAGAACGCGTACGCCCGATCGGGTGCCGACAGGTCCGCGGCGACCTCGCGAGGGAAGAGCGCGACGCGGATCGCCGTCGCCGCCAGCAGCACGGCGAGGCAGACCGCGCCGATGATCAGCAGTAGCGCCGACACGGTCGACCAGCCGATGTCATACAGCCCCGTCGATACGATCCCCGTCGCCATCACCAGCGCGAAGTAGCCGGGATACAGCCGGCGCACCACCCCGAGGCGCTTCTCCCCGGACGGTCGGCTGACGTGCGGCATCGGAGTGATCTGGTCGGCCAAGGAGGTCTCCACGGCGTGACGGCGAAGGGGCGGGGTCGAGTGTCTCCCTCGTGCCGAAGCCTAGTTTAGAGGCCATGGTCCCGACATTTCGGGGCGAAAGGCATGAACGGCTGATTCTTGCTCAACGCCGTCCGGCCTGCTGAGCTACCCTCGAGAAGTCGGCCCATCCTCGCTGGCGCGGGGCTGCTCGGCCCAGGTACGGCCACCACCCGGCGTGGATCCGCCACGTCGCCGCATTCGGGTCGACATCGGGGTGCCTTTCCGGCGATGAAGGCACTGGTCTACCGGGTAGTGGCCAATTCGGGCCAGCCGTGCACGCCGATGCCCATGTCCGACCGGTACAGCTCAACTCCGGCTGCTGTGTAGGGGACGGTGCTGTCCGGGAGGGCGTCGATCGGCGCCCAGGCCAGGCCGCCGCACTTGCCTGGCTCGGCGTTGTACGGCTCGCCGCTCCATCGTGAGACTGCGAAGAACACGCCGATCCGTGGCCAGCCTTCGGGGGACAGGTGGTGGACGACGGTGGCCGGCCGCAGGTCGGCCGGGTCGATGATGACGCCGACCTCCTCCCGGGCTTCGCGGATCGCGCACTGCACGACGGTCTCGCCTTCTTCCAGGTGCCCCGATGGCAGGCAGTACAGGCCGTCGGCGTACCCGGTCCCTTGGCGTAGGCAGAGCAGGATCTGGCCGGCTCGCTCCAGGAGCACGTGGACGTCGACGGTGACCTGGTACCTCTGCGACATCACGCACCTCCAGCTACTCCCGTTGCCGACGCGACCATAGCTCACTGATGCGTTCGGATATGGCCTGGACGGCGACTTGCGGGGGAACGTCCCCGGTGTCCAGTCGGTACATCGGGAACTCGTCCTCGGCGAGCACGTCGGCCAAATCGTCGTAGAGCCGGGCTTCTACGTGGCTGGACCCGGCGTGCTCGAACCGGGAGTGCGCGCCTCGCAGGGCTAACCGCTCTTCGAGGATGGCCGGGTCGGTGGTCACGAGCACGGCCAGGTCGGGCCGCAGTGCGAGCGCGTTGAGGCGACGGACGTACTCCAGCGGCACGCCGTCACGGGTCTGCAGGACATAGGAGGACGGCACGTATCGGTCGCAGAGAACGAGCCGGTCGGCCTGCAGTGCGGGCTGGATCTCCCCAGCCAGGTGGTGGTAGCGGTCGGCAGCGACCAGGCAGGCCAGCGCCGGCCCGGCGTAGGCGGCGGTCTGGTGGCGGGCGACCTGTCCCAGCGGTCCATCGGAGGGCTCGCGGGTTGCTGTTACGGGATACCCAGTATCGGCGAGGTGGTCGGCCAGGAGCCGGGCGAGGGTGGATTTCCCGGCGCCGCCTGGCCCGTCGAGAGTCACGAACAGGCCGGGCATCAGCTGCTCCCCTGGGTTCGAGCGTGTTGCTCGCGGGCGAGCTCGACGAGGTGGGCGTGGATCTCCTCCTCGGTTGCCTCGCCGAACTTGAGTCGGGAGGAGAAGTTGAACTCGTCTCGCCCGCGGAGCGCTTCGTCGTCGCTGCCGAGGTCGACGGGGGTGTAGTTCAGGAGCTGCTCGGGGGTGTAGCGGCTGGTGGCTATGAGCCGGTCCCATTCGGGGGTGCCCGGGTAGGGACGGAACTGGAAGACGGATGCCCGGAACGTTCCAATACGGCTGTCGGTAAGGTCCCACAGGCGGTGGATCAGTTCGACCGTCGCGGCCATTTCGGTCCGGGTCTCCGTGGGGAATCCGAGGATGAAGTAGCCCTTCACCTTGATTCCCCTGCGGGTGAGCCGCTCGACGACGCTGGTCACCATGTCGCAGGTGATCCGCTTGTCGATGTAGGTGAGCATGCGCTCGGATCCGCTTTCGATGCCGAGTGCGACCTCCCGTAGGCCGCACGCCGCGAGCAGATCCAGCGTGGCGTCTGGTGCACGGTGAAGGACGTTGATGCGGCCGGTCGCATCCCAGACCGCCCAGTCGCCGACGTGTTCGCTGGCGAACGCGGCCATCATCTGGTCGATCACCCGGCGGGCGCCGAGGAACAGGTCGTCGACGAACCGGAACGCGGTCACCTCGCCCTGATCACGTAGCCGATGCATCTCCGACAGGATGTTGAGCGGGTCGCGCACCCTGATCGTCACGTCGGGGTTCGCCGAGACGGCTGCGCCGCAGAACGAGCAGTCGTACGGGCAGCCGCGGGCGCCCACCATGTTCGCCTCGATCCGGCCGTCACCCGCCCGGTACGGGTCCTGGGCGAGGTACGTGCGGTCGACGAACGGCAACGTGTTGATGTCCGGGGCCAGATAGTGGCCTGTCCCGGGGCGTCCCCCGGTCACCGGTGTGCCGAGGACGGGGTCGAGCCACATAATCCCGGGAAGGTCGGCACGGTTGCGGTGGTCGGCGAGAAGTTCGACGACACGGGTTTCGGCTTCGCCAAGGATCAAGGCGTCACACCGGGCCATGCGGGCATCGGTGAGAATCCGGGTCGGCATCGCCTTGGCGTGGTGGCCGCCGACCATGATGCGGATGCCCGGGTCGATGGATGCGGTGATCGTGGCGCTGACCTCGTATGTGGGTGCCAGCAGATTGAACCCGACCCAGCGGGGTGTGACCCGGTTGATCAGGGCGATGGTGTCGGCGATGGGCAGCCCGACGGCTTCGGCATCGAGCACGGCGACGTTGTAACCGTGGGCGGCGGCGTAGGTGGCGATGTAGGCCATCCCGAGGACGGGCAGCGTGTAGTCGTTGACCCGTGGTCGGGTGGCGTAGTCGCGGAGTGGGGCGTTGACGAGCAGCAGGTCGAGGGGGTCAGCGGGGTTGGGTCCCTGGATCAACGGGGGTTTTTCGGGCATGGTCGTCTCCCCATGCGAGGGTGAGCACGGTCAGGGTGGACAGGTGCGGACCGGCCAGCCGCTGCCAGACGGCGGTGAAGCCGGGTTCGTCGGCGGGCCACGCGGTGGTGGGGTCTGCGGTCGCGGCCCATGTGCGCACGGCCAGGTCGGCGTGCGGATAGACCGAGAAGTCCCCGGTGTGGTCGGCGACGGCGGTGCCTGCGGTCCACGGGCCGATGCGGGGGACAGCCTGCAGGGCCTTGACCAGAACGTCGGCGGGCAACTGCGACCATTCGGCGTGGTGGTCGAGATAGGCGCCGGCCGCCGCCTGCAACGGCCGGCGCTTGAACGCCATCCCCAGGTCGGCGAACTTCTCGGCGGACATGGCGAGTACCTGCTCCGGGGTCGGTATCAGCGCGGTCACGGCGACCTTGTCGCCGGATACGGCACGGAACACCTGATGCATCTTCCTGGCCTGCCCGGCGCGGATGACCTGCCGGATGATCGCAGTGGCCAGAGCGTCCCACAGGTCAGTGTTCCGCCACCGCCGTACCGGGCCGAGAGTCCGGAGCGCATGGGCGAGCCCTGGGGGGAGCGCGGCCAGGTCGAGGGCGACCGGCTCATAGGTGTCCACGGGTGGGGCGTCTCCCGAACCGCTGATCAGCTTTGCCTCACCTACAGCAGGGATCAGCCAGGTCCCGGCCAGAGTGCGCATGGCCCGGATGAGCGTCCCGTCTGCGGTGTCCCAGCCGGGGTGATCGAGCATGTACATCGGTGGTCTCCAGGGTTCGCCGCCGTTACTGCGATGGCCGATTTGTGGGTGGGCCACGCCCGCGACACGGTAGTAGGGCTGATGAGTTCGGGATAGGGAGACGTGACGATTGAGAGCCCTCTGGGGTCATCACAGGCCCTCGGCCTTGCGCTCCTGCTCAGCGATGATCTGGCATAGCTCGCCAATGTCGTCGGCGTCGACGGTTCGATACGCTCCTGCGCGCTCGGCGGCCGGGGGGAACGACCGTGCCCTGGTCGCCCACAGCCGTCTGGCTGAGCTGCGCCATATCGTCCATTCGGGGAACTGCTCAGCCAGGGCCGCCACCGAGTCGGCCGCCTGCTCCTCCAGGGCATGTTCCGATGTCATAGCGAGGACCGTAGATAACGCTCCGTGCTAGCGGGGGCACAGTTTCTGCCCCCCGGTTCTGGTCAGGCCATCAGCCCGATTTTGTCCGCGAGTTCATGCGCCTGCTGCCGTATGCCGGGCAGCTCCGTCAGTTCCAGCGTCATCCTTCGCGCATAGCCGTTGTAGCGGATCGTCTCCGGGGCGGTCTGCTGGGCGAGTTGCAGCGTGCCGAGTACTGCAGCGTGGTCGCGTTGCAGGTGGTGCGCCCGGGCCACTTCGATCAGGTGGCGTCCCCTCCGTGGCCGCGACGGGATCGGCGCGGAGAGCGCCCGGTCGGCCTGCCGCGCCGATTCGCCGCCCTGATGCAGCTCGACCGCGACCGTGACCGCGTGCGCGCCCATGACGACCTGGGAGAAGCTTGTCCATGGCTGGTAGTAGTCGTACGGCAGCCGGTCGGCCACTCGCCCGGCCTCTTCCCAGTGCCGCCAGGCCTCGCCGACCTCGCCGAGCCGGGCGGCGGTGAAGGCCAACTCGAAGCTCAGCGCTCCCCACATCGCCCGCAGTTCCACGCCTACGGAGTCCATGTGCGGCTCGATCGCGGCCAGGCCCTGCTCGTTGATATCCCAAGCGGAGTCGAGGTCCCCGGCGTCGCGGTGGGCCTGCCCGAGGAACCACACGGCGCATGACAGGGCAAGCGGGTCCTCGGACTCCTGGGCGGCGAGCAGTGCGCGGTCGGCAACCCGCCACAGCAGATCTTGGGCCGGCTGATAGGCGAGGAACATCTGAGTGAGGCCGTAGGTCTCAGCGAGCAACGCCTGGGCGCGGCGACGATCAAGCCCGACGTACATGGCCGCGGCGAGCTGGGCGTCTCGGATCAGGTCGGGCAGGATCCGGCCGAGCATGGTCCGGTGGTCGGGGGAGGCGTGCCGAGCCCGCCATGCGGTGTCCAGTCGTGCACGGAGCGTGCTGAGCGGTTGCACGACCCCGGTGGGCTGCAGCGGCGCGGCGTTGATGGCGTGCCGTACCGCGTCCAGGGCGGGATGGCCGGGGCCGGTGAACATCCGCACCGGCATGGACTGGTCACCGGTCAACTCTGAGAGATCGCGAACCCGGAGTGCCTCGGCGAGCTGCAGGAGAATCGGCAGTCGTGGACTCTGCTGCAGGCGGCCGGTCTCGACCTGCTTGAGCCAGGACGCGGATTTCCCGACCAGTCCGGCGAGGACTTCGCGGGTCATGCCGCGGCGTTCACGCAAGGAGCGGATGCGCTGCCCGAGAGTGAGTGTTGGTCCGGTGAAATCATTCGTAGCGTCGTTCAAGGCCCTGCCCCTCCTGACGATCTCAGCAAATCCCAGCGTAGGCGCAGGGCATGTTTCATGCGAGGGATCGCTCACCTCTGACAGCCGTACGGCTCGGCCAGCCGTTTCCGCTGTGATCAGGATGGGACCATGAGCCGGGTTTTGGGGACCAAAGTCCCCAGTATTTCGGTCCGGCGACCGGGCATGATCTTAGGCCGGGACGGTTCCAACGGGGAGGGGAACTCCATGCTTCAAGAATTCACCGAGACGGCCCGGGCCGGGCATCGTCGTGGCTGAACCAGCTGCCGAGTCCGCTCTTCCGCTCATGATCCAGGGCGGCATGGGGGTCGGGGTCTCCGGGTGGCGGCTGGCCCGGGCGGTGGCCATGGCCGGGCAGCTCGGCGTCGTGTCCGGCGTCGCCCAGGACGCGCTGATGGCCCGCCGCCTGCAGCTCGGCGATCCCGACGGGCATGTGCGCCGGGCGCTGGCGAGCTTCCCGAACCAGGAGGTCGTCGAGCGGATCCTGCGGAAGTTCTACGTGCCCGGCGGGATCGCCAAGGGAAGCCCGTTCAGGCCGGTCCCGCGGCTGGGCCTGCGCCCCAACCGGTGGCGCGACGAGTTGACCGTCGCCGGCAACTTCGTCGAGGTATGGCTCGCCAAGGAGGGCCACGACGGTCTGGTGGGGGTCAACTATCTGGAGAAGATCCAGCTCGCCACGCCGGCCGCCGTGTTCGGCGCGATGTTGGCCGGGGTCGACTACGTTCTGATGGGGGCCGGCATTCCCAGCGAGATCCCGGCGCTGCTGGACGCGCTCGCCGTGCCCGCCAAGGCGGAGCTGTCGGTGACGGTGGCCGGATCCGACGACCGGCACATCGTCGCGTTCGATCCCGCCCTGCTGCTCGCATCGGCTGGGAACCCGCCACGCAGGCCGCGCTTCCTGGCCATCGTCTCCTCCGACGTGCTCGCCCTCTACCTGAACCGGTCTCCGATCACCCGGCCGGACGGGTTCGTCGTGGAGGCGCCGTCGGCCGGAGGTCACAGCGCCCCGCCGCGGGGACGCCTGCGGCTGGACGACACCGGCGAGCCCGTCTACGGCCCGCGTGACCGCGCCGATCTGGCGAAGGTCGCCGCCCTCGGCCTGCCGTTCTGGCTCGCCGGCGGCCAGGCGACGCCGGAGGCGCTGGCGGACGCCCGGGCGGCTGGGGCGGCGGGGATCCAGGTCGGCACGGCTTTCGCGCTGTGCCGGGAGTCCGGCATGACGCCGGAGCTGCGGCGGCGGCTGCTCAGCGACGCGGCCGACGGCACGCTCGAGGTGCGCAACGACCCGTACGCCTCGCCGACGGGATTCCCGTTCAAGGTCGCCAAGGCGCCGGGGACGCTGTCGGAGGAGGAGGTCTACGCCGAGCGCCCACGCCTGTGCGACCTGGGATATCTGCGCACGCCGTATCTGAAGGCCGACGGCGGGGTCGGCTACCGCTGCCCGGCCGAGCCGGTCGACGACTATGTGCGCAAGGGCGGGTCGGCGGCGGACACGACCGGACGCCGCTGTCTGTGCAACGCGCTCACCGCCGACGTCGGCCTCGGGCAGCACCGGCGCGACGGCTACGTCGAACCCCCGCTGCTGACCCTCGGCCAGGACGTGAGCTTCCTGGAGGGATTCCTGGACGGTTTCCCGTCCGGCGAGTACGGCGCCGCCGACGTCGTCCGCCACCTTCTGGGCGCGCGCTAGGAGGTCTGCCCGACGATCGCTACCAACGTGTCTGTTGTCTCGTACGGGAGGGGCCGGTGTAGATGAAGGCCCATCGGTCGGGGCCGATCTGGCGGCGTATGTAGCGGTCGGGGTGCCGGTAGCGGTCCCGGTTGTGATGTTGGCAGGTGGGGCCGAGTTTGGTCAGGTCGGTGCGGCCGCCGTCGCTCCAGTTGTCCACGTGGTCGACCTGGCACATGCTCGCCGGGAGGGGGCAGCCGTCCACCATGCAGGTGGCGTAACGGGCCAGGACGGCGCGACGCTGGGCGGGGGTGGCCAGCCGGACTTTGCGGCCCATGTCCAGGACCTGCCCTTGGGCGTTCATGACGATGCGCATGAGGGTGGAGGTGCGGGCCAGGCGGTGGACGTCGGTGATGGGTAGCAGGTGTCCGGTGGACAGCAGCAGCCCGGGCAGGGTCCGCAGCACAGCGTGCCACCGCCAGTCACCGATCTGGTAGCCGCCCCTGCCGGGATCGCCGCCCCTGCCGGGATCGCCGCCCCTGCCGGGATCGCCGCTCCTGCCGGGATCGCCGCTCCTGCCGGGATCGCCGCTCCTGCCGGGATCGCCGCTCCTGCCGGGATCGCCGCTCCTGCGGGTGTCGGTCCCGCTGCCGTGGTTCCTTCCCCGTCCGCCGTTTTGGCCCTGGCCGCCATTCTCATCGTGGGCGCGGCTCTCGTCATGGTCGCCGGTCCGGCCCGTCTGGTCACCGTCAGCGGTTTCGCCTCCGTGTCGCGGGCGCGCCAGAGTGCTACCGATGCCCGCTGCCGGCGGGGATGCGGGATCGTGGCCCTCATCGACCCCGCTCCCGAGGTGGCCGTCTCCGGCGGTCTCACCTCCGGCGGCCTCGCCCTCACCAGCCCCGCTCGCTGAGCCGCCACCATGTGCGGAGTCGGCGGCGACGCCCTCCCGAGCAGGGGCGGGAGCCTCGGAGCCGGCATCGTCATCGGCGTCGGCGTCGGCGTCGGCGTCGGCTTCGGCGTCGTCTCGGGTGGGAGTCTTGGAGGCGGCATCGCCGTGGTCGGCGGTGTCGTCGTCGCGAGCGGTATCGTCGTCGCGAGCGGGGGCACTGGGGGCGGGGCCGCCGGCGGGTGCCGGGTCGTCGGGGAGGGACTCGGCGTTTACCAGCACCAGCAGTTCGGTTGTGATCTGCTGTTCCAAGAACGCGATGAACGCGTCGGCGTTGCGGACCCGAAGCGGCCGGTCATCCTCCCGCGCCTTGGGCTTGGCATACGAGTCGAGGAGCGTTCGTAGTCGGGCCGCGGCCTCACGCGGCAGGCGGAACTCCCCTTCCAGCCCACCGGTGCCGGTCTCCCGCACCAGGAGGAACCGGGCATCATTGTCGGCGTTCGCGTCGGCGATCTCCCCGTCGGGATCCAGAACCGCCCGCAGGTATCGCCCCGCCTTGGCGATCTCATCCGGACCGGCGGCGACGGCCAGTTCCAACAAGATGGCCTCGGCCTTGGCGGCGTCCTCGTCACCGAGACCGCTCGTGGCCGCGCAGATCGCCGACACGATCCCCTCATTCAGCATCCCAGCGGCGTACCGGTGCCGGACCTCCGGTAGCCGCTCCAGATCGGTCCCCAGAGCCACCAGGCGGTTGGCGGCACGTCGGCTCATCCCGCATGCCGAGCGCAGCCATGTCTTGGTGGAGGCGTGTCCGTGCTCGCGGGCGGCCCCGGCGGCGTGCACCCGCTGGGTCCGCATCGCGATCGCCGCTTCCAGTCGGTCACGCGCGAAAGCCAACTCCTCCATCTGGGCCAGGCACTGTTGGGGCGAGTCCGGCGCCGGGGTCAATGCCAGCGACAGGGTGCTCTCCCGGATCTCACTCACCAACGGCCACGACGCCGACCCGACTGCGGAAAAAGTCGCAGAGGCACCCTTAGGGTCGTCCGCTGAGCCGCCCGAGGGGCCGTCAGAAGAATTATCAGGGGCGTTGCCAGAGTGCTTTTCAGAGTGCTTGCCAGGGGGATTGTCAGATGGGCCATCAGAAGGCGCAGCCGTGGTCTCTGGGGCGCGCTGCCGATGGGGGCCGTCACCATCTGCGACGCGCGCCCGGGAACCGCCAGTCGTACGAGTCCTATCACCGACAACCGCATTGGCCGGCCAGCCGCCTTGCGGAGAGTCGGCACTTGGAGATGAAGCGTCCGGAGGCGTACGGCGGAACGCTGCGGACCAGTCGGTCCACGATGAGGCGTCCGTCGAAGAGCCTGAGGAACGGGCCGCAGCACGTGCTGCGGCTTCCGCCTTCACCTCGGCCCACCACTCGGGCCCAAGTAGGGGTGGAATCCCTGGACGCGGCAAACCCGACGGGAACAGCTCGTCGAGGTTGGTTAGCTTTTCCGACTCCATAGCCCCCCTTTCGGTGCCACTTCTTGCCGAGACTTCGATTGTCGAAAGCCTGTCTGAATAATCTCATGCCCACCCGAGGATCGCAATACCTTCCTCGATCTGTTTGGAAAGAATTATGAGAAATAGATACCACTTGCTTTATAAGTCCGAAATGCCGGTAATGGAGAATGTAGATATGGGGGTAAGGCGTAAAACGGGAAAAATGCGGCGGTCGCCGTACCGAGCATGCAGTTCGGCACGGCGACCGCCTTGTCCGGTAGGGCAGGGCTGTCACGGGAGGGCCGTCGGGATGGGGTGTCGGGGTGGGG
>NZ_JBHMQT010000037.1:0-37478 GCF_042435035.1 Sphaerimonospora cavernae | reverse complement strand
GGGGGGGGGGGGGGGGGGGGGGGGGGGGGGGGGGGGGGGGGGGGGGGGGGGGGGGGGGGGCCGTCAGGATGCGGCGATCGCGGTCAGCACGTCGAGCCTGGCGGCGCGGCGGGCGGGCAGTAGCCCGGCCAGCAGCCCGGCGAGGGCGGCCACGGTCACGATGGCCAGGAGCCGGCCCACGGGCAGCACCAGCGGGGCCTCGATGGCGCTGCCCAGGGCGGCGACCGTGCCGGCCGCGAAGGCGATGCCCATACCGACACCGAGAACGATCGCCAGCGCCGCGATGAGGACCGCCTCGCCGCGGATCATCCAGCGCAACTGGCCGCCGGTCATCCCGACCGCGCGCAGCAGCCCGATCTCCCGTGTCCGCTCCATGATCGAGAGGGCGAGGGTGTTGGTGATGCCCAGCGCGGCGATCAAGATGGTGAGCATCAGCAGGGCGGTCACCATGCCGAGAACCTGATCGATCATCAGGGTCCGGCCGGCGACCGCGGCGGCCTGGTCGCGCAGTTGCGCGGTCGGGTAGTCGGCGAGGACGCCGTTGATCGCCTTCTTGGCCGCGGCGTCACTCACCCCGTCGGCGATCTTCACGAAGACACTGGCGTCGACGTGCTCTCGGTAGTTCTCCGAGAACGTGTCCAGCGAGATCAGGTAGTCGGTGGACAGGGCGTGCGCGTCACGATCGAGCATGAGACCGACCACCGGGATGCGCTGCGTGCCGGTGAGAGAGAACGTCATCGGCAGGCTGTCGCCGACGGAGAGGTGTCGCTGCCGGGCGACGCTCTCCGCCAGGACGATGCCGCCGCCGGAGAGAGCGTTCAGACCACCCACGACCATGCGCGGTGACGCGACCTCCGGCAGCGTGGCCGGGTCCACGGCGGTGAGGGCCCGGGTGGCCTCGCCGTCCTTCCAGTGGCCGTACCGCAGGCGGGACGCCACCGCGACTTCGGCCAGCTCGCTCACATGATGGTGCACGTGGTGGGAAAGGCCGCCGAGCATCTCGTTGCGTGCGCTTTCGATGACGTAGTCGGCCGAGATCACCTCTTTGTACGAGCTCGCGACCGACGCCTTGATGGAGGTGGCCAGCACGGTCATGAAGCTGATCAGCGCGAGGCCGATCGCCAGGGCAAGGGCGGTCGCGGCGGTGCGTCGCGGTGCCCGGGCCGCCGACTCGCGCGCCAGCCGACCGGGGACTCCGGCGGCGTCCAGCGGCCGTCCGATGAGCCGGGCCAGGACCGGGGTGACCGCCGGTCCGAGCAGGGTGAGTCCCACGATGACGCTGAGCGCGGCGGCGCCGACCGGGGCGATCAGGCCGACCGACGAACGCGGCCCGGCGATGACGGCGGTCAGGCCGGCGGTGCCGAGCCCGGTCATGATCCACCCGATGACGGTACGGGCGCGGCCTCCGGTGGCAGCGCTCGCCGAGGACAGCCGCATCGCCTCGACCGGCGCCACGGTGGCCGCGCGGCGGGCGGGTCCGATCGCGGAGACGATTGTGACGCCGATGCCGACCAAGAATGCGATGATCACGGTTCGCGGTGCGACGATGAGGCCTCCATCGGGGAGGGTGATGCCGAAGGCTCCGGCGAGGCCGCGTAGCCAGGCCGCTGTGGCGACGCCGAGCCCGCCCCCCGCGATCGACGCGGTGATCCCCACCAGGAACGCCTCACCGAGCACGGATCGGAGGACCTGACCCCCGGTGGCGCCGGCGGCGCGCAGGACGGCGATCTCACGGGTGCGCTGGGTGATGACGATCGAGAAGGTATTGGCGATCAGGAACGCGCCGACGAGCAGGGCCGCTGCCGCGAGGGCGAGCAGCATGAGCTGTAGGTAGGCGACCTGGGTCTTCGCCGCCGCCGCGCTCGCCGCGGCGATGTCGCGGCTGGCGGCCACCGCGTATCCGGTCCCGAGCGCGGCGGCGACGCGGTTCCGCAGCTGCTGGGGGTCGATGCCTTCGGCGGCGATGACGGCGACCTCGGTCACGCCGTCGCCCAGTCCGAGCAGGCGCTGCGCCGTGGGTAGATTGACCAGCCCCACGGTGCTGCCCGGCAGGCCGGCGGCGCCGCCGAATCCGGCCAGCCCCACGACCCGCAGGCCTGCCGTACGTTCTGCCTGAACGGTGATGGTGTCACCCAGGGCGATGTGGTGCCCCTCGGCGGTCGCGGCGTCGATGACGATCTCGTCGTCCGCCGCCGGCGGGCGACCCGCCCGCATCGTGAACGCCCCGACGGGGGCGGGCTCCCAGGAAGCGAGGAGCGAAGAGCCTGAGGGGACGATCGCCTTCCCGCCGGCCGTCTTGTCGGTGCTGAGCAGCCCGCTGCCCCGGACGACCGGGCGGGCGGTCGCCACACCGGGCACCGCGCGGACCTGATCCACGACCGTGGGGGGCAGCGGGTCGCGTTCGACCTCGACGCCCATGGCCGAGTCGAAGGCGGCGGCGTCGCGTACGGTCAGGTCGACGCCGGCGGTAGCCGTACGGAACTGGTCGTCCAGCAGCCGCTGGGAGGTGTCGGTGAGCACCAGGCTGCCGGTCACGAAGGTGACCCCGAGGAGCACGGCGATCAGGGTCAGCGCCAGCCTGGCGCGATGTGCGAGAGCGTTGCGGAGGGCCAGACGCCACATCGGGATCACTTCCCCTCGTCCATCACGGTGTCGATCGCGGAGTCGATCGCGGAGTCGATCGCGGTCTTGGTCGCGGTCTTGGTCGCGTACGCCGGAGCCGACGTGTCGAGGCTCGCCATGCGGGACAGGATGGCTGGTACGGCCGGCGCGGACAGCTCGTCGACGACGCGCCCGTCGGCGAGGAACACCACGCGGTCGGCGTACGCGGCGGTGCTCGGGTCGTGGGTGACCATCACGATGGTCTGGCCGAGCTCACGTGCGGCGCGACGCAGGAAGCTCAGCAGTGCCTCCCCGGCGCGGGAGTCGAGGTTGCCGGTCGGCTCGTCGGCGAACACGATCTCGGGCCGGGCGGCCAGGGCCCGGGCCACGGCGACGCGCTGCTGCTGACCACCGGACAGCTCGGTCGGGCGGTGCCGCAACCGATCGGCCAGCCCGAGAATCGCGACGAGCTCGTCGATCCACTCCTGATCGGGCCGCCGTCCGGCGAGGGTCAGCGGCAGGGCGATGTTCTCCGCCGCGGTCAGGGTCGGCACGAGGTTGAAGCTCTGGAAGACGAAGCCGACACGCTCGCGGCGCAGCAGCGTGCGCTGCCGCTCGCCGAGCCGGCTCAGGTCCGTGTCGCCGAGAAGCACCTGGCCCCCGTCGATCGTGTCGAGGCCGGCCAGGGCGTGCATCAGGGTGGACTTGCCGGAGCCGGACGGCCCCATAACGGCGGTGAACTGCCCGGCCGGGATCGCCAGGGTGGCGCCGTCCAGGGCGCGGACGGCCGTGTCGCCGCGGCCGTAGATCTTCACGACGTTACATGCCTGCGCGGCGCTCGCCGTTCCGGCCTGCGCCGATCCGCTCTGGAGGGATAGGGGCGGGGCGATGCTGATGGTCATGACGGGCTCCTGGATGGGGGAGGGGGTGTGGAGGGCGACGTTGAGTTCGGTTGAGTTCGGTTGATGAGGAACGGTCTGTGCGGGATGGGCGGGGGCTCGGGCGACTCAGCGGGAGTCGGGCCCGGCGCGTCGCTGGGCGGCCCTGCGGGCCGCGCGGTTGGCGGCACAGGAACGCCGTAGTTTGGTGACCAATCGGTGGTTATCGGCCTCCTGCAGCAGTTCGGCGTGCTTAAGCAGGAGCAGTTCGGACATGAGGCTGAGGTGCACGGCGGGCTCCTTGGCCGGAATCGGATCTGACACGAGGAGCGTCGCGGGCCGCGCTGTCCACTGGCTGGCCATCGACTGGCCGCCCGCTGGCGGCGCCGGTTATGGCCGGGCCGCCCAGACAGGTGCCGGGACAGCCGGACGGACAGCGGACGGACAGCGGGGCGCCAGCAAGGTCGGGCAGCCTGATCGCATGGCAGAGGGGAGCCGTCAAGAGGCGGACATGTTGACCGTATCCGTACAAGCCAGGCTGTGCCGGCGGTGCGTTCGCGCCGTGAGCCGCCTGGTCAGAGACGTACCAGGCGTCGTTTCATTCGAGGTCGACGCCGCGCGGGGTCTCCTGCTGGTTCAGGGAGACGTGGACGAGCGGGAACTTGTGAAAGCCCTGGGTTCAGCCGTATGCCTGGCCGATGCGCCCTGCTCGGGATGCTCAGGCAAAGGGTGTGCCGCGGAGATTCCCTAGGTCCACGGAACATGACCTGGGTCGTGTTCACCCCCTGATCGCCCCACCCCCCAAGGTGGTGATCTTGCGAATTCTCGCAGTCGAAGCCACGAGCAGACATTTCTCATTCGTGATCTTGCAGTTTCTCGCATGCAGGGCCAATGAGCAGTGCGAACATGCTTGGTGATCTTGCACTTCTCACTGCGAGATCACCAAGTGTATAGGCGCAGGTCGGACGGCTCGTCTGCGAGAAACTGCAAGATCACGGAATTCGTCTATGCAGGTCGGAAGGCCATCTTGCGAGTATTCGCAAGATCACGGGGGTGGGTACAGGATCACGGGGGTGGGGAGGGGGGTTAGGTGGTGGTTTCGGCTGTTGTGGCAGCTGTCGGGGCAGCTGTTGTAGCAACTGTTGTGGCAGCGTGGCGGGCCTGCGCGGCCTCGTCGCGGTGGCCCGTGGCCGCGGCGCATTCGGCGGTGAACGACCACAGTCGCGCCCTGGCCCAGGGGAATTCGCGCTCCTCGAGCAGGGTCAGTGCTCGCCGACACTCGTCGTAGGCACGCGAGACGTTGCCGCCCGTACGGGCGATGCGGGCGCGACCCCAGGCCGCCCACGCCTGGCAGCGGGGATTGCGTGCCCGCCTGGCGATCTCGTCCGCCTCGTTGAGCACGGCAGTCGTCTCACCGTCCGTCCCCTCGGCTCCCCTGCCCTCGCCTTCCGCCAGGTCGAGCCGGGTGTGCGCCAGATGGACCAGGGCGAAGGTCAGCCCGTGCAGGGAATCCACCCGGCGGTTCTCGTCGACGGCCTCCTCCAGTACGGCTCGGGCCTCCGCATGGCGTCCGGCCTCACGCAGGGCGACACCGAGGTGTGCCAGCGCCGCGCTGCCCAGCATCAGATCACGGGTGGAGCGGAGGAGACCGATGCTGTGCCGCCACTGGCGGGCCGACTCCTCGAATTCCCCGAGACGCAGGGTCAGCGCGGCTTCGAGGTAGTGGGTCATCGCCTGCCACCAGCCGTCGTCGGAGTCGCCCAGCTCGTCGCGGCCTTTCGCGATCATGCGTCGGTATTCGTCGGCGTCTCCGCCGTACTGGCCCGCCCAGACCATGGTGAGCCGGGAGATCGCGGCGTTGCGGCGGTCGCCGATCTCCTCGAAGAGCGCGAGGCTCTCCTCGACGGCCGCATGCGAGCGCGGGGTCGGGTAGTAGACGCTGAGCACTCCGATGCCCTGCAGTGCGAGCGCCCGGGCCGCGGTGGACCCTCCGCCGGTCTCCAACAGCGCGGTCAGCGCCCGGTCGCCTTCATAGCGCAGGCCGTAGCTCCAGAACCAGACGAGCGCACCCGCGAGCCGGAATCCGATCTCGACCGCGTCCCGCTCGCCCGACTCGCCGACTCTGTCAGGCTCGTTGTCCCCGCCGGCTTTGCCGGAATCCACAGCGTGGTCCAGCGCGGCCCGGAAGTTGTCGTGCTCCTCAGTCAGCCGCGACCAGGCGAGCTCCTGCGAGCGGACCTGCGGGCCGAGCTCCTCGGCCAGCCGCAGGTAGTGATCGAGATGGCGGTCGTGGCACGTCGCCGCCTCGCCGGCCTCCACCAAGCGGGCCCGGGCGTACTCGTGCACCGTGACGAGCAACCGGAACCGCCCGTTGGCCGGGTCGGGCACCACGAGTGACCGGTCGACCAAGCGGAACAGCAGGTCGAGCACCTCGTCGGGGGCGATGCCGCCGAAGGCGCACACCTCTTCCGCCGCCTGCACCGTCCAGCCGCCCCGGAACACCGCGAGCCGTCGCAGCAGGCGGCGCTCGGAGTCGGACAGCAGGTCGTGACTCCAGTCCAGGGTGGCCCGCAGGGTGCGGTGGCGTGCCTCGCTGGTGCGGGGTCCCGCCGTCAGCAGGGAGAACCTGTCGCGCAGCCGCACCGCGATGTCGGCGGCCGACAGCGCCTTGATCCTCGCGGCAGCCAGTTCGATGGCGAGCGGCATGCCGTCGAGCTGCCGGCAGATGGTCGCGACCACCGGCGCCGTCTCGGCGTCCAGGGCGAAGGCGGGACGCACCGCCCGAGCCCGATCGAGGAACAGTTGTACGGCCGGCGCCGCCGAGATCGCCGCCGAGGTCTCGGTCTCGTCCGGTACGGCCAGCGGGCCGACGGCCACCTGAACCTCGCCGGGGATGGCCAGTGCCTCCCGGCTGGTCGCCAGCACGCGCAGTCCGGGACAGCGCCCGACCAGCCGCTCTATCAGGGCGGCGACGTCGTCGATGACGTGCTCGCAGTTGTCCACCACGAGCAGGGTCCGGCCCGGCCCGAGATGTTCGGCGATCGCCTCGATCGAATCGGTGCCGGGCCCGCCGCTCATCAGGCCCAGCTCAGTGATGAAGGTCTCCACGGTTTCGGCGCCGGCCTCCAGCGCGGCCAGGCGGATCAGGTGGACCCGATCGGCGATCGCGTCGTCCGCGCCGCGTGCGATCTCCAGCGCCAGGGTCGTCTTGCCGACGCCGCCGGGGCCGGTCAACGTCACCACCCGTGCCTCAGCCAACCGACGCAGCGTGGTGACCATGTCGTCGTCTCGGCCGATCAACGAGGTCAGCCGCTGGGGAAGCCGGTCGGCGTGTGCTGCCTCCACCCGAGCCTCGCTCCCAGCCCGGGACGGAACGGGTGATGCCGGAGCGGGTGATGTCGGAGCGGTCGCCGCCGGGGGCCGGTCGACAGGGGCGGCAGTCGCGGTGGCCGGTGCCGTACCGCCTGAGGAACTCCCCGTGGAACCGGTCAAGAGGCTGCCCGAGAAGCTGCCAGAGGAACTGCCAGAGGGGTTGGCCGGGTTCTGGGACGGCACCTGCTGGCGGAGGATGGCCTCGGCCAGCGCCTGCAGTTCCGGTGCCGGGTCGATCCCGAGCTCGTCGGCCAGATGGTGGCGCAGCGCCTGGTAGGCGGTGAGCGCGTCGGCCTGCCGCCCGTTCCGATAAAGCGCGAGCATCAGCAGTCGGTGCAGCCGTTCACGGAGCGGGTTGTCCGCCACGAGGCGTTCGAGATCGGCGACGGTCTCGACGTGCCGCCCGGTCTCCAGGAGGAGTTCGAGCCGGTCCTCGACGGCGCCCAGCCGCAACTCCGCCAGGCGGGCGCTTTCGGCCAGCGCCCAGTCCGTCTCCCCGACGTCGGCCAGCGCCGACCCCCGCCACAGTCGCAGGGCCTCGTCGAGGCATTCCAACGCCGGTCCCGTCAGGCCGCGGGCCGCGGCGCCGCGCGCCTCGCCCACCAGGTGCTCGAACCGGTACGCGTCCACCGACTCGGCGGGGACGGCCAGCAGGTAGCCGGGTGCCCGGGTGACGAGGACGTCCCCGCCGACGCCCGCGGCGACGAGGGCCCTGCGAAGCTTGGACACCCGGATCTGCAGCGCGTTCGTGGCATCGGCCGGGAGGTTCTCGCCCCACAGCGCGTCGGTCAGTCCGTCGACCGACACGACGCGTCCGGGGGCGAGGGCCAGGCGGGCCAAGAGGACCCGCACGGACGGGGGCAGCGTGCCTGTCTCGCCGCCGGGGGCCTGGAGCTCGACCGGGCCGAGGACCCGGAAGGCCGCGGCCGTCACAGCAGGTCCTCAGGTGAGGCGGGCGGGTGTCCCATGTCGCTCCTTGACGGCCTTCCCGGCACATTGCCCGGTTTGCCCCGACATGGTACGCGTGCGGCCCGGCATGAAACAGATCACCCGTCAAACGGGTACGGCCCGGCTTGCGAAGGTCAGCCGCTCGGCGAGCGACTCCGCGTCCCGTCCGACCCAGCCGAGCAGCGCCGAGCCGCGATTGCGCTGCCAGGGCAGGCCGAGGAAGTACAGGCCGGGCCACGTGGTCACCCCCTCCCGATGGGCGGGTGCGCCGGCGTCGTCCAGGACGGGCACGTCGAGCCAGGGATAATGCGGACGGAAACCGGTCGCCCACACCACCACGTCGGGACTGTGCCGCGTTCCGTCGGAGAGGACGACGTCCGGTCCGTCGGCGTCCACCACGCGGTCCAGCCGCCGCACCCGCCGGATCAGGGCCTTCACGTCGGTCCCGAAGATCGGGTCCTGCTTCTTGAGGCGGCGTCCGATGCGGCTGTCGCCGCCGAAGTCCATCAAGCCGAGCAGCGAACACCACCAGAAGATGTCTCTGCCCAGCAGCCGCTGCGGCAGTGCCAGGCCCAGCGTGGGGGCTGACAGCGCGACGTTCCGGCCGTGGTCGACGAGTTCGGCGGCGATCTGCACTCCGGTGTTGCCCGCGCCCACGACGAGGACGTCACCTGCGGGAAGCCGGGCCGGGTCGCGGTAGTCGCTGCTGTGCAGTCGCACCACGCCGGGGGACAGCCGCGACGCGAAGTCGGGTGTCCGCGGGGTGTGGAACGGACCGGTGGCGATCACCACCTGCCGCGCGGTGAACGACCCCGCCGACGTGTCGACCGCGAACCCCGTGGGCCGGTCCGGGCGTACGGAGGTCACGGTGTGGTCCAGCAGCACCGGCAGGTCGAACCGCGCCGCGTACGCCTCGAGGTAGTCGGCCACCTCGTCCTTGCCCGGATGGCCGTCCGGGTCTCCGGGGAACGGCATGCCGGGCAGGGCGTCGTACCGGCGCGGGGTGAACAGCGTCAGCGAGTCCCACCGCCGCCGCCACGTGTCACCGACCCGGGAGTGGGCGTCGAGAATCACGAAGCGGCGACCGGCCTGCCGGAGGTGGTGGCCGAGCGCCAGCCCGGCCTGCCCACCTCCAATGATCAACGTGTCGAGTTCTTGGGTGTTCATTTCTAGATATCTATCTCAGACGGTCTCGTAACCGGCGTCGTCGATCGCCGCGCGCACGGCGGAAGGGTCGGCGGCGCCGGCGACGGTCACGGTCTTGGCCGACAGGTCCACCTCCACCGCGCTGACGCCGGGGATCTCGCCGACGGCCTCGGAGATGGCGTTGACACAGTGGCCGCAGGTGATGCCGGGGACGGAGAGAACGAGCTGGCTCACGGGATGCTCCTTGTCGTGAATCTTGATCCGGATCGCGAGTCCGATCCGGGATCTCGGTGGCGGGCCGCCCGATGCGGCCCGCCGGGGATGAGAGCAGCCTGCGGGCATCCGCTGTCCGCCTGCTGTTCTCCGGATTTCGGCCACCCATGAGTCAGACAGCGGCTCGGACAGCGGCTCGGACAGCGAACCGGCAGCGCCGGGAAAGCGGTGGTCGGAACAGTCGCATCGATGGCCCGCGCCGGCGGGCCCATGTCGATGAGGAGCTGAGCCATGACGACAGCGACGAAGGCTTCCTGCACGCTGGGCATCGGCGGTATGACCTGCGCGTCCTGCGTGCGGCGGGTGGAACGGGCCCTCGGCCGGGTCGAGGGCGTCGAGGTGGCCGAGGTGAACCTCGCGACCGAGGTCGCCACCGTCACCTACGACGCCGCCCGCGTCACGATCGAGGCGCTGACCGAGGCCGTGCGCAGGGCCGGATACACCGCCGCCCCTCGCTTCGAGAGCATGACCGGCAACGTGGGGGAGGTCGGGGACCCCGGCAGGGCCGCGCTCCCGCCGGCGCTCCCACCTGCGCCGCCACCAGCGGCCCCGCCGCCGACCCAGCCACTGACCCCGTCACCGGCCTCGCCCGCCGACCTCGCCGAGGCGGCGCGTGACCGTGAGATCACCGACCTGAAGCGGAAATGGCAGGTCACCCTCCCGGTCGGGCTGTCGATGATGGTGCTGATGTACCTTCCGCTCCCCATCGACGCGATGGACTGGCTGATGCCGCTGCTGCTGGTCGTCTCGACGGTGGTGCAGTTCTGGGCAGGCCGGCCGTTCTACCGCGCGGCCTGGGCGGCGGGCCTCCACGGCGCGGTCAACATGAACACGCTCGTCGCCATGGGGACCACCGTGGCGTACGGCTACAGCGCGTTCGTCACCCTGTGGCCGGCCGCGGCCGAGCGGTTCGGGCTGCCGCTGCACGTGTACTTCGAGATCTCCGTCGTGGTCATCGCACTCGTCCTGATGGGCCGGTGGCTGGAGGCCCTGGCCAAGCGGCGTACGACCACGGCCATCAAGAAGCTGATGGGGCTGCAGCCGAAGACCGCCCGCGTGCTGCGCGCCAATGCGGAGGGGCACGGTGTCGAGGTGGAGCTGCCGGTCGAGGAGGTCGTCGTCGGAGACCTCGTCCGTGTCCGTCCCGGCGAGAAGATCCCGGTCGACGGCGTGGTCGTCGAAGGCGTTTCAACGGTCGACGAGAGCATGATCACCGGCGAGAGCCTGCCGGTGCGCAGGGATGTCGGCGATCCGCTGATCGGATCCACCCTCAACCGCACGGGTTCGGTGGTCATGCGGGCCACCGCCGTGGGCCGGGACACCACGCTGGCGCAGATCGTCCGGCTGGTGGAGGACGCCCAGGGTTCCAAGGCCCCGATGCAGCGCCTGGCTGACACCGTCTCGGGATGGTTCGTCCCTGTCGTGATCGGCATCGCCGTACTCACCTTCGCCGTCTGGGCCGTGCTCGGGCCCGAGCAGGGACGGCTCGCGATGGGCATCGGTACGGCGATCGCCGTACTGATCATCGCCTGCCCCTGTGCCCTCGGCCTGGCCACCCCGACCGCGATCATGGTGGGCACCGGGAAGGCGGCCGAGCTCGGGATCCTGATCTCCGGAGGTGAGGCCCTGGAGCAGGCCCGCCGCATCACCACGGTCGTGCTGGACAAGACCGGCACCATCACCTGCGGCCGCCCCAGCGTCGCCCACGTCAGCACCGTTACCGTGAGAGACACCGTGGGAGACACCGTGGGAGACACCGCGATGTCCGCCGACGAACTGCTCGCGTACGCCGCAGCGGCGGAGACGGGATCCGAGCATCCCCTGGGCGAGGCGATCGTGGCGGAGGCACGCGAGCGCGGGCTCGACCTGCCGGCGGTGGAGTCGTTCGAGGCCGTGCCCGGCCACGGAGTCGAGGCACGGGTCGGCGGCCGTGCCGTACTCATCGGAAACGCCGCGCTGATGCGGCGCCACGCCATTGATTCGGGTGACATGGCGGCGGTGGCCGGTGAGGTGGCCCGTGAGACCGCCGCACAGGTGGCCGCACGGGTCGCCGCACAGGGGGCGACGCCCATGTATGTCGCCATCGACGGGCGTCTCGCCGGTGTGATCGGCGTCGCCGACACCGTCAAGCCCGAGTCGCGGGACGCCGTCGAGCGGCTGCGCGCCCTCGGCCTCGACGTATGGATGCTGACCGGTGACAACCAGGTCACGGCGGAGGTCGTCGCCCGGCAGGTGGGCATAGAGAGCGATCGGGTCATCGCCGACGTCCGGCCCGAGGAGAAGGCCGCCCGCGTCGCCGCGCTCCGAAGCGAGGGCGCCGTCGTCGCGATGGTCGGTGACGGGATCAACGACGCCCCGGCGCTGGCGACGGCCGACCTCGGCATCGCGATCGGCACCGGGACCGATGTCGCCATCGCCGCCTCAGACATCACCCTCGTCGGCGGCGACCTGCGGGGGATCGTCTCGGCGATCGCACTGTCCCGCCGCACCGTGACCACGATCAAGCAGGGGCTGGGCTGGGCGTTCGCCTACAACGTGCTGCTGATCCCGGTCGCCGCCGGAGTGCTCTACCCGATCAACGGCGTCCTCCTCGATCCCTCGCTGGCCGCCGCGGCGATGGCGATGAGCTCGGTCAGCGTCGTCACCAACGCCCTGCGTCTGCGTGGCTTCCGCCGTACCGACGCGGATCGGACCGGGCGCGCCCGGGTGTTGGCCAAGATCGCCGATTATGGCTATCTCACGGGCATCGCCGCGCTCGCGGTGTGCGTCGGTGCCGGACTCACCGCGCTGAGCCGTACGGACACCGCCCAGCGCGGCATGAACGGCGTCCTCGCCTGGATGCAGGGCACCGGCATGCCGATGCGCCCGGCGATGAGCGTCATGATGAAGGCGGAGACCGAGCCGCGTCACGCCGACGACGCCGGGGTGAAGGTCGACCTGGAGGTCCCCGACGACGTCACCCCCGGGCAGCCGGCCACCATCCGCGTCCGCGTGACCGACGCCGAGTCCGGGCGGCTCGTCGACGACATCGGGCGCAGCCACGAGGCGTGGATGCACTTCATCGCCACGCGGCTCGACCTGGGCACCTTCGCGCACGTCCACCCGGCGCCTGACGGCCGGCCCGGCGAGTTCTCCGTACGGCTGACGTTCCCGACGGCCGGCACCTATCTCATCCACACCGAGTTCCGGCGGCGCGGTGAGATGACCGACATCCTGGAGCGCCACGCGATCGTGGTCGGTGACCCGGCCCAACTGAACGAGCCGGCCCAACTGAACGGGGCAACACAGCTGAACGGGTCGACGCAGCGCGGCGAGGAGGCACAGCCCGGTGGTGCGGTGCCCGCGCCGTCGCCGCGGGAGCAGGTCGTGGACGGAGTGCGTGTCACGCTCATCGGGGACGCCGAGGTCGGTACGGGAAGCCGGTTCACCTTCCGGTTCGCCGACGCCGCGACCGGCAGGCCGATCGACGGTCTCAGGCCGTACCTGGCCGCGGCCGGACACGTCGTGATCATGCCGATCGACGGCAGCGCCTTCGCCCACGAGCACGCCGAGGTGGAGGACGACCAGGGCCGGCCCGTGTTCGCGCTGCCGGGTCAGACCTTCGGACCCGAGCTCGGGCTGCACGCCGACTTCCCCCGCGCCGGCCTGTACCGGTTGTGGGGACAGTTCCGCACGGCGAGTGGGCACGTCATCACGGCGCCCTTCACCGTCGAGGCCCGCTGAGGACTTCCACCGAATGGCCGGACCCGCGCCGTCACCGGGTGGCGCGGGTCCGGCCGGCTGCCGATACGCTCAGGAACACCGACGACGATCAGCAGGGGGAGTTGACGGCGATGCCGGACACGATCACGATCGGCAAGGACCTCATGGTGGGCCGTCTCGGCTTCGGGGCGATGCGGATCACCGGGCCGGGCATCTGGGGGCCGCCGGCCGATGTGCCCGCCGCCCTCGCGCTCGTCCGCCGTGCGGTCGAGCTGGGCATCACGTTCATCGACACCGCGGATTCGTACGGCCCCGGCACCAGTGAGGAACTGCTCGCCGAGGCGCTGCATCCCTATGCCGACAACCTGGTCATCGCCACCAAGGCGGGGCAGGCCCGCCCGTCTCGGGCCGAGTGGATCCCGCTGGGCCGTCCCGAGTACCTCCGTCAGCAGGCAGAGCTGAGCCTGCGGCGGCTCCGCCTGGACCGCATCGACCTGTTCCAACTCCACCGCATCGACCCCAAGGTGCCGCTCGCCGACCAGATCGGCGCTGCCAAGCAGCTCCAGGACGAGGGAAAGATCCGGCACTTCGGGCTCTCCCAGGTGTCCGTCGCGGAGATCGAAGCGGTCAGGGATCTCATCGAGGTCGTGAGCGTGCAGAACCTCTACAACCTGACCCGTCGCGATGACGAGGACGTGCTGGACTACTGCGAACGCGAAGGCATCGCCTTCATCCCGTGGTCGCCGATCGCCGCCGGTGCCCACGCGTCGGTGACCGGACCGCTCGCGGAGGTCGCCGCGGAGCTGGGCGTCGCCCCCGCGCAGGTGTCCCTCGCCTGGTTGCTGCGCCGTTCGCCGGTCATGCTTCCGATCCCCGGCACCAGTACGATCGCGCACTTGGAGGAGAACACCGCCGCCGCGGATCTGCGTCTGACCGACGAGCAGTTCGAGCGCCTCCAACACTGACGATCGGACGACCATTGGCGACCCGGTCAGCAGAGCCCAAGCGCGGGTGTGTCCTGCCGTCCAGGTCAGGCGGGCTCGACCGAAGAAATTCGGTACCGATGGACCTCAGCGTCGAGGATCTGCACCGACTGCTCGTCGCTTGTGCCGTCACCGCGGAAGGCTTCGAGAGCGGCCTCGGACTCCCAGCGTTCGTAAACGTTTATCCTGCCGGGCTCCACCAGGTCGGCGGCGAGCGCGAAATCCAGGCACCCCGCCGTGGCTCGTGCCTGCTCCACGACTTCGACACAGCCCGCGAGGTAGGCGTCGCGGACCTCGGGAGCCACGTACAGATGTCCCGAGACGATGATCATCTCAGGCTCCCCGGTTCCGGGCTTGGGACAGGACAGGGTGCTTGGCCTCGTACGAGGAGACCAGTTCCTCGGGAGCGCTCAGGCACCATGCCTCGGTCACCAGCTCGGCGAGCTCGTCGGCGTCGATCTTCGTGAGGTGCACCACCACCCAGCCGAACTGGCCCGCCGTGAACTGGACCTCGAACACCTCGGGGCGCTCCGCGACGAGCGCCATCTGCTCCTCGATCGTCGACTTGAGCCCCACGGTCTGGGTTTTCTCCCAGAGATAGCCGAAGCCCTTGTCGTGCACCTTCAGGGAGACCCAGTTGCCCGCCTCGGTCTGCTCGACATCGGGCAACTCGGCCAGCATCTTCATGAACTCGTCCACACTCACCGCCATGCCCCACATCTACCAGGCGGCCACGACACTTCCGGTCGGTCCTGCGGCTGAAGATCGAGGGCTCGATCGTGGGTCACGACGGTGCCGGCCAGGTAGTCGTGAAGCCGCACGGCCACGGGGAATCGTGGTGATTTACGATATCGGCGCAGGGTGAAATTCGTGCCGGTTTGAAAGAGCGGGTGGCTCGGGGGAGACGTGGGCCTGCGCCAGGAAACTTGGGTCATGCGGGAGCCGTACCGGATCGTGGGCCTGTGGGTGCGGGTCATCCTGCTGGTCGTGCTGCTCTGGGGTGGTCTGGTAACGGTTCTCAGCGAGACCCCGCGCGATCGTGCAGTCGCGGATTTCCAGGCTGCGCTGCGCACTGGTCGGGTCACGTACGTGATCTACAAGGGCGACAACAGTCACCTGAACGGTCTGCGCTGGTCCACCAGCCCGCTCCTCTGGTATCGGCTGACAGATCCGTGGAACCTGACCTACACGAAGCATGATCTGCAGCGGGAACTCAGCACGGAGCTTCCCAACACGGCGCGGGCCGGTCCGGTCGTGCGGGACGTTTCCGCGCACAACAACAGAACGGGCCTGTTTCCCGGCTGGCCGTTCCGGGTTCCGGTTCCCCATCTGAGCTGGACGGTCAGGTTCGCGTGGATCGTCACCTTTCTGATCATGCTCGGTACGGCACGGCCGCGCATCGGCAATCGATGGGCGTGGTTCTGGCTCTTCACCGTCGGCCAGATCGGGGCCGTCATGTTCCTGTTCTCCGAGCCCCGCCCCCTCTCGTACGGCCTCGAACCCCAGAGATCGGCCCACACCGGCCAGATGGGCGGTGGTCAGGGATGCGCCATGGCCATCGGCCTCAGCTTCGTAGTGAGCGTCATCGTCGCCTGGGCGCTCGCGGGCGTGGTGCATACCCTGCTCGACATGCTGGCGTTCCCCTGACAGCGCCTTTCAGGTGTGAGACCGCTGTGGCGCCATCGCCGTCACTACGGCCGTCTCGCCGATGTGCACGATGCCGGGACCGGTCACCCGCAGGATCACGCCGAACTTGTTCTCGTGAGCCATGATGAGGTGCTTCTGCAGCTCCGGCCAGCGCTCCCGGCCGTACGGGTCCCAGCTCGGCACGGCACAGCGGATGCACGGCCCGGCCCGATCGCCCGTCACCTCGAGGACGGACCCGCCCACCGTGATCACGGTGCCCTCCGTGAAGGTCTCCTCGGCGAACGCCGGTGCGTCGGTGACCAGGTGAATGTTGGGCCGGAACCTGTCCAACTCTATCTCCGTGCCCAACTCCTCCTCCAGCCCACGCAGGGACGCCTCGAACGTCACCAGCACGGTCGGACCCCGGTCCTGCTGCCCGTCGGCCGCCCGGAGCGACAGCGGGACGCCGTACGACTCCGTCAGCGCGGCGGGAAGATCGGGATCGTCCCACGCCCACGGCACGCCCTCGGGCGAGTAGAGCACCGGGGGGCTCGGCGGCTCGGGGGAGCCGTCGCAGGCCGCGGGGTACGCCGCCTCCCAGGCCAGCATTCCGGGCGACTGCCGCACCGTGAGCCGCTTGCCCGCGTGGGTCGGACGCTCGTCGATGAGCGCGTACGCCCGATCGCCTGCCACCCCTCGGGCGTCCAGCAGGACGGCGGGCAGACGCTCGCCGCGTAAGGACTTGATCGGCCAGCGGTACAGTCCCCCGACGGTTCCCCCGTACATAGCTCCGATCCTAGCGCCGCAGCCATGCCCTTCAGCGGCTCGGCGCCGAGAAGGTCGGCTGAACGGCGTGACTGGCGGAAATGCGATTCGCCGCCGGTTGGATGCCCGTCAGGCGCGCTCCACCACATAGGCGCCGTCGTGGAAGCCGGTGACCCTGGCCCCCTCGCCCATCAGCCCGCCGAGCACGTCGCGTACGGCCAGCCGCCACGCCCTGGCGGCCTCGGGGTCCTCGGTGCGCAGGGATTCGATGTCTCGCGGCACGGCGACCAGCACGGTCGCGGCGTCGGTGCGACCCGCCACCGGCCTGCCGCCGCTGCCGGCGAGCCCCACCATCGCGTCCGGCGGAATCTCCATCCGGTACGGCTCCCGCCGCACCGCGGCGAGCACCCGCGGCTCGCACAGCCGCCAGACGACGAGTAGCCGGTCCGACTCGTCGCCGGCGTTGACGGCGTCGTCCAGCTGCCCGTAGAAGGACGGCAGGTACTCCTCGGGACGGGCGCCGAGCTTGGCCAGGTTGAAGTGGGCGTTGCGGCGGATCAGCGGATCGAAGGTCCAGGTGATCATCTCCAGGCCGCGGGCCAGCGCCCACTCCCGCTGGTGCAGCTTCAGGGCGAAGCCGTTCCCGCTTCCGGCCGCGGCACCGGTGACGGCACCGGTGACGTGGGAGTGCATCGCCCGTCCCACCGGCGCCGACAGGAAGCCGACCGACGCGCCCACAAGACGGTCGGACCGGTAGGCGCCGGCCACGTAGTTGCCCGCGTGCGACAGCGCCCGCATCATCTCCACTGTGACGGGCGCGCCGCCCGGCGGGGGATGCCAGATCCGGTCGAACAGCCGGAAGACGTCCTCGAACTCCTCAACGGAGTGGAGCTCGCGAAGAACGAGGTCATTCACCGAGGGCGTCCCGGCTCGGCCCGGAACGGCCGCGGCGCGTTGTCGCCCAGACGGTGCGGGATGGACGGCAGTTCGACGGACAAGTTGGCAACCTCCGATCCGTGACTCACCGCGACCATATGTCAGACAGGCGATCGGGGGTACGGCGCTTTCACCGGGGTATCGGGCTCACCGGGGCATTTGGGGGCGCGGCGGCTGCGCCCTGAGCGCGTCACGGGTCCACGACCCCAGCACCAGCAGCGTCTTGGTGCCGTTGACGTCCCCGGCCCGGCGCAGCCGGTCGATGACGTGCTGGAGGTGGCCGAGATCGCGGACGCGGACATGGATCAGCGCGTCCGGGTCGCCGGCGATGGTGAACACCTGCTGGACCTCCGGCACGTCCGTGGCCGTACGGACGATCTCGCTGACCGGGGTCGTACCGGGATAGCGCAGCTCGGTGAAGGCCTCGATGCCCCACCCGAGCTTGGCGTAGTCGATCTGGACGCTGAAACCGGTGATGACGCCGATCTCCCGGAGCCGGTCCACGCGACGCTTGACGGCGGCAACGGACAGTCCGACCTGGCCCGCCAGCTCCGAGAAGGTCCGGCGTCCGTCCTCACGGAGCAGACGCAGCACCTGGTGGTCGATGTCGTCGACGTCCGGCATGCGAGACACTCCCTCTTGTACGCAAAGAAGATGGGCTGTGGAGGCGAAATCGCGAGGATCTTTGCGTCTTTATCATGCCTTCTCGCGTGATGCTTGCGCACCTGTCGGCGACTTGCTGTCCTGGAGATCCCCCCAGGTAGCAAGCCAGGAGGTTTCGCGTGAGCGTGACTCCCACCACCTCGACGGCATCGGTGTCGCTGGACGACAGGTACACGGCCACGGACGGCAGAGTGTTGATCTCGGGCATCCAGGCCCTGGTCCGCCTGACGCTGGAGCAACGACGTCTGGACCGGGAGCGCGGGCTGAACACGCAGATCTTCGTCTCCGGCTACCAGGGCTCCCCACTGGGCGGCCTCGACCTGGAGATGGGGCGGGCGGCGAAGTTCCTCGATCCGGCCGGCGTGGTGTTCCGGCCCGGACTGAACGAGGAGCTGGCGGCCACGGCGGTGGCCGGCACACAGCTGCTCGGTCACCTGCCGGGTCGGCGGCACGACGGGGTGACGGGTTTCTGGTACGGCAAGAACCCCGGCCTGGATCGAGCCGCCGACGCGATCCGGCACGGCAACCTGGCGGGCACGGCCCCGCTCGGCGGCGCGGTCGCCTGGATCGGCGACGATCCGGGCAGCAAGTCCTCGACCGTGCCCAGCGCCTGCGAGCAGATGTGCCAGAGCCTGTTCATGCCGGTGCTCGCGCCGGGTTCCATCGGCGAGATCATCGAGCTGGGGCTGCACGCGGTGGCGCTTTCACGCGCCACCGGTCTGTGGGCGGGCCTGAAGATCGTGGCGGACCTCGCCGACGCCTCGGCGATCCTTGATCTCGACACTGATCTCGGCGCGTCGCGTGATCGAATCCCCCCATCGCCGGCCAACTCGGTCGGGCGCGGCGCGCCGCGCACTCTCGTCGGGCCGGCCTCGGTCGACGCCGAGCACGACCAGTTGACCCGCAGACTCCGCCTGGCCCGTGACTACGCCCGTGAACGCGGCCTGAATCGGGTGACGTTCGGGTCGCGGCGGGCGAGTCTCGGCATCCTCGCCGCCGGGACGACGTACGCCGTGGTCCGGCGCGCTCTGGAGGACCTCGGGCTGGACGAGCCGGCGATGGACGATCTCGGGCTCAGGCTCATCAAGATCGCCATGCCGTACCCGCTGGACTCCGGCGAGCTCGCCGGTCTGACGTCCGGCCTCGAACGGGTGCTCGTGGTGGAGGACAAGGTGCCGTTCCTGGAGGGAGGGCTCAAGCAGGCGCTCTACGAGCGGGCACTGGGCGAACGGTCTTCGGGTGAACGGTCTCCGGACGAGCGCGTGCCCGCCGTGATCGGACGGTTCGACGAGACGGGACGCGAGCTGCTCACCTCCCGGGGCGCCCTCGGCGCCGAGGACGTCGCCAAGGCGCTGGTCGCCTGCGTCGGCGCCGACAGGCTGCCCCGCCCGGCCGTCCACCTGACCCCGCCGCACCCCACCACGTCTCGCCGGGCCACGCGTCGGCTGCTGCCGATGGTGGCGGCGCGCACGCCGTACTTCTGCTCGGGCTGCCCGCACAACATCTCGACCCGAACATCCGACAGCACGCTGGTCGGCGTCGGCATCGGCTGTCACGCCATGATCGCGCTGGACGGGAACGGGCGCGGCACCCAGGTCGGCATCACCCAGATGGGCGGCGAGGGCGCCCAGTGGCTCGGCCTCGCTCCCTTCACCGACGACCGGCATTTCGTGCAGAACCTCGGCGACGGCACCTTCCATCACTCCGGCTCGCTGGCGGTACGCGCGGCCGTGGCCGCCGGGGTGACGATGACGTACAAGCTGCTCTACAACGACGCGGTGGCGATGACCGGGGGGCAGCGGGCCGAGGGCCGCATGGACGTCCCCGCGATCACGCGCTCGCTCGCCGTCGAGGGCGTCCGACGCATCGTGATCACCACGCCGGAGCCGGAGCGCTACCGGGGCGTCCGGCTGGCGCCGATCGCGGACGTACGACACCGTGACGAGTTGGCGGAGGTGGAGAAGGAGCTGGCCGCGCTCGACGGGGTGACCGTGCTGATCCACGACGATCGGTGCGCGGCCGAGGAACGGCGGCTGCGCAAGCGTGGACAGCTGCCGACCCCGGCCGTGAAGGTCGTGGTCAACGAGCGGGTCTGCGAGGGCTGCGGCGACTGTGGCGACGTCTCCACCTGCCTGTCGGTGCAGCCCGTGGAGACCGAGTTCGGCCGCAAGACCCGCATCCACCAGCCGTCGTGCAACACGGACCTGAGCTGCCTCAAGGGCGACTGCCCGTCGTTCCTGCTCGTCGAGCCCCTCAAGGGACGGCGACGGGAGCGGGTGCTGCCGTCGCTGCCGGTCGAGCCGCCCGAGCCTGTCGGCAGGTTCGCCGGACGACCGGTCCTCATCCGGATGCCCGGCATCGGCGGCACCGGCGTCGTCACGGTCTCGCAGATCCTGCAGATGGCGGCCCACCTCGACGGGCTGCACGCGGCCGGGCTGGAGCAGACCGGGCTGGCCCAGAAGGGCGGGCCCGTCATCAGCGACATCCGCATCTCCCCGCGGCCGATCACCGGCGCGGTGCGCGCCTCGCGCGGCACGGCCGACGTGCTGATCGGCTTCGACCTGCTGGGCGCGGCCGCCGACGGCAACCTCGTCGTCGCCTCCCCCGGGCACACGATCGCGGTGGTCAACACCGGCATCGTGCCCACCGCCGCCATGGTGACCGGCCGCGATGCCCTGCCCGGCTCGCCCGCCGACGCGGTCGTCCGCGTCGAGTCGGCCACCCGTGGAGGTGAGACCGGGGCCGCCGACAACGTCTACCTCGACGCGCACGGTCTCGCCGAGGCGCTGTTCGGCGATCACATGCCCGCCAACATGCTGCTCGTCGGCGCGGCCTACCAGCACGGCTGCATCCCGGTCTCGGCCGGGTCGATCGAGCAGGCGATCCGGCTCAACGGGGCCGCGGTCGACAAGAACCTCGCGGCCTTCCGCTGGGGCCGGGCGGCGGTGGCCGACCGCAAGGCCGTGCTCGACGCGGCGGATCCCCGGCCGGACAGCGTCGAACCGGCCGGGCTGGAGGAGGCGCTCGCCATCCGGACCGCCGACCTGACCGATTACCAGAACGCGGCTTATGCCCGGAAGTACGCTGAGGACGTGCGCAGCGTGACTGACGCCGCCGCCGAACGTGCGGGGGCGGATGCCGGGGAGCGGATCGGGCTCGCCTACGCCCGGGGGCTGCACAAGCTCATGGCCTACAAGGACGAGTACGAGGTCGCCCGGCTGCACCTCGACCCGGAGGAGAAGGCGAGGCGGGAGCGGGAGTTCGGCCCCGACGCCGTCGTGTCGGTGCTGCTGCACCCGCCGCTGCTGCGGGCGATGGGCATGAAGCGCAAGATCAGGCTGCGGCGGTCGGCGGGCGTTCTGTTCCGTGGGCTGCGCGCCGCCCGTGTCGTGCGCGGCACCGCGCTGGACGTGTTCGGGTACGCCAAGGTCCGGCGGGTCGAACGGGAACTCGTCGGCGAATACCGTGGCATGGTGCGCGAGGCCCTCACCCGGCTCACGCCGGACACGGTGGACTCCGTAGCTGAGATCGCCGCGCTGCCGGAGGTGATCCGCGGCTACGAGGACATCAAGCTCGCCCGCGTCGCCGAGTTCCGCGAGCGCGCCCGGACCGCTCTCGCCCGCCTTACCGAGCCCGCCGCGCAATCCACCTGACCCGTGACCCCTGACCCGTGGCCCCTGACCCGTGACCCCTGACCCGTGACCTAGTCCAGGACCTGCCGAGGAGCACGACCGTGACCGTGGACCGCCTGCTGCCCACCCAGGAGGCAGCGGACCTCATCGAGCTCACCCGAGAGATCGCCGACCGGGAGCTCGCCTCCCGGGCGGACGAGCACGAACGCGCGGAGACCTACCCCGAGGGCCTGTTCACCCTGCTGGGCGACGCCGGGCTGCTCGGCCTGCCGTACCCGGAGGAGCTCGGCGGGGGCGGGCAGCCGTACGAGGTGTATCTGCAGGTGATCGAGGAGTTGGCGGCGCGCTGGGCGGCGGTCGCCGTCGCGTGCAGCGTGCACACGCTCGCCTGCTTCCCGGTGGCGGAGTACGGCACGGCGCGGCAGCGGGAGCGGTGGCTGCCGGACATGCTGGCCGGGCGGCTCGTCGGAGGCTACAGCCTGTCGGAGCCGCAGGCCGGATCGGACGCGGGCGCACTCAGGTGCAAGGCCGAGAAAGTCGAGGGCGGCTACCGGATCAGCGGCAACAAGGCGTGGATCACCCACGGCGGCATCGCCGACTTCTACGCCCTGTTCGCCCGCACGGCCGAGGGCGGCCGCGGCATCTCCTGCTTCCTCGCGCCGGGGGCGGCCGACGGCCTGACCTTCGGCCGGCCCGAGGAGAAAATGGGGCTGCACGCCGTCCCCACCACCACCGCCCACTGGGAGGGCGCGTTCCTGGAGGACGACAGGCTGCTCGGCGCGGAGGGACAGGGCCTGCAGATCGCGTTCAGCGCGCTCGACTCGGGCCGGCTCGGCATCGCCGCCTGCGCCACCGGACTCGCCCAGGCCGCGCTGGACGAGGCGGTCGCCTACGCCAAGGAGCGCGAGACCTTCGGCAAGAAGATCATCGATCATCAGGGGCTCGGTTTCCTGCTCGCCGACATGGCCGCCGGCGTGGACGCGGCCCGGGCGACCTACGTCGACGCGGCCCGCCGCCGCGACGCCGGCCTGCCGTACAGCAGGCAGGCCAGCGTGGCCAAGCTGGTCGCCACCGACGCCGCCATGAAGGTCACCACCGACGCGGTGCAGGTCTTCGGTGGGTACGGCTACACGCGGGAGTTCCGCGTCGAACGCTACATGCGCGAGGCCAAGATCATGCAGATCTTCGAGGGCACCAACCAGATCCAGCGCCTGGTGATCAGCCGTCATCTCGCCCGCTGACTCAGGGGTTAGGGTCGGGGATATGTGGATCGACAAGGTGACCGAAATCCTGAGTGAGGCCGCCGAGGTCGCGATCCTGCCCCGGTTCCGGGCACTGGAAGAGGGCGACATCGCGGAGAAGTCGCCCGGCGAGGTCGTGACCGTGGCCGACCGGGAGGCCGAGGCCCTGATCAGCCGCCGGCTGCGCGACGTGATGGACATCCCGGTCGTGGGGGAGGAGGCCACCGCCGCCGATCCCCGGCTCGTCGCGGCGCTGCGGGAGGCGCCCGCTGCCTGGGTGGTCGATCCGCTCGACGGAACCTCGAACTTCGTCGCCGGCCGCCCCGAGTACGCGGTCATGGCGGCCCTGGTGCGCGACGGCGAGACCGTCGCGTCATGGATCGTCCGTCCCACCGAAGGGTGTGCATATGTCGCCGAGCGGGGATCGGGGGCCTGGCGTGACGGGGTCCGGGTGCGTCGGAAGCCCGCCCCCGCCGATCCCACGAAGCTGCGCGGCGCCGCGCTGACCAGGTTCTTCGATCCCCCGGCGAGGGCGCGGGTGGAGGCGGCGGCGCCGCGCTTCGCCGCTCTCGGACCGGGCACCGCCTGCGCGGGCGTGGAATATCCACGGCTGCTCGACGGCGAGCAGGACTTCATCCTGTTCCACCGGACCCTGCCCTGGGATCATGCGCCGGGAACCCTGCTGCTGACCGAGGCCGGCGCCGTCGCCCGCCGTCCGGACGGGAGCCCCTACCGGCCGGCCGACCAGCGGATCGGCCTGCTCAACGCCGCCGACCCCGCCTGCTGGGACACCGTACGCACCATTTTGCTCGAGCCCGCGTCCGCCTGACCGCCCCCGAGCCGTCTGAGGTTCGGCCCTTCCGGGGCGGCTGCCGTACCAGATCTTCCCGGGCACAGCATGTCGGGTGCGGTGGGGTGGGCCGCGCCTAGCGTGGTGATCGCCAAGGGAAGGACGGACGGGGATGCTGGAGCGGCTGAACCAGGCGATGGAGCACATCGAGCGGCGCCTCGATCGGGAGATCGACGTGGCTGAGCTCGCGCGGATCGTAGCCACCTCGGAATATCACTTCCGGCGGCTGTTCTCCGCGCTGGCCGGCATCCCGCTGTCGGAGTACATCCGGCGCAGGCGGCTCACCGTCGCCGGCGCCGACGTGCTCGCCGGTGAGGAGACGCTGCTCGACATCGCGGTGCGGTACGGCTACGGCTCGGGTGAGGCGTTCGCGCGCGCGTTCCGCGCCCTGCACGGCGTCGGGCCCGGTGAGGCCAGGCGGACCGGTGCGGCTCTGTACTCCCAGCCCCGGATGTCCTTCCGCCTCGTCATCGAAGGGAGCAGCGGCATGCGATATCGGATCGTGGAGAAGGAGGAGTTCCGTGTGGTGGGCAGGAAGGCCCGTGTTCCCCTCGTCCATGAGGGGATGAACCCCGCGATCGTCGCGTTCGTGAAGAGCGTGGACCAGGAGATCAGACAGCGGCTGGAGGGACTCGCCGACCAGGAGCCGCGGGGGATCGTCAACGTGGCCGACCGCGTCGCGGACAGCCGTACGGAGGGCACCGAGCTCGACTACTACTACGGGGTGGTGACCGGCGCCGACGTGCCCGAGGACCTGGACGCTCTCGCCGTGCCCGCCGGGGCGTGGGTGGTCTTCGAAAGCTCGGGGGCGTTTCCGCAGGCGCTGCAGTACCTGTGGCGGGACGCGTTCACGCAGTGGTTCCCGTCGAACCCGTCCTACCGCAGCCGGCCGGGGCCGGAGATCTCGAGCGTGGTCGTGTCGCAGGACGGATCGCAGGCGGACGCCGAGCTGTGGCTCCCCATCGAGCGCACCGCGAGCTGACAACGCTCACGACCTGAAAGCCGGGTCACCTTCACCCGTCATGCCGGCGGACAAGGGCCGCAGGCGACCCTTGTCCGCCGCGCGTGCTGTGGAAGGATGAGGAGCATGCCGACCGATGATCTTGGGGCGCCGTTCACGCCGCATGATGCCGTACGCCGCGTCGTGTCCCTGGTCCCGTCGCTCACCGAGTCGCTCGCCGAGACGGCCCCGGAGCTGCTGGTCGGCGCGACCGATTGGTGCACCCATCCGGAGGGGTTGTCCGTACGGCGACTGCGCGGCACGAAGAACCCCGACGTGGCCGCGATCACTGACCTGCGGCCGGATCTGGTGCTGGCCAATGAGGAGGAGAACCGTCCGGTCGACATCGAGGCGCTGCGGTCGGCCGGGGTGCCCGTCTGGGTGACGAGGATCCGTACCCTCGACGAGGCGTTCGCCTCGTTGCGCCGGATGTTCGCATCGGCCTGCGACGTACCCGAGCCGGCCTGGCTCGACGCCGCGGAACGGGCATGGTCCGCGGCGGCGCCCGTCACGGTGGTACGGCAGGCGCTGATCCCCATCTGGCGCAAGCCCTGGATGGTGCTGGGGCGGGACACCTTCGCCGGCGACGTGCTGCTCAGGCTCGGGGTACGCAACGTCTACGCCGATCACCCGGAGCGCTATCCGAAGGTCGCCCTGCCCGAACTGCTGGCGGCCGGCGCCGACCTCGTGGTCCTCCCGGACGAGCCCTACCGTTTCACCGCCGAGGACGGCCCCGGATTCTTCCCCGCGACACCGGCCGCGCTGGTCAGCGGGAGGCACCTGACCTGGTACGGCCCGTCCCTGGTGGAGGCGCCCGCCGCTCTCCTGGCCGCACTCGGTCGCTGAGGGACGTCACTGAACGACGCGTTGTCGTGCGCGGTCAGCGTTCTGGCTCGCCCTCCTCGACGCGGTACGTCCAACGCGGATCTCCTGTCCGCGGGCGCTCCCGAACTGCGGCTCGGTCACGTCGCCAGCCCGGACTTCGCCAAAGTCGCCTCTCGGCGGCGGCTCAGCCAGCGCTCGTGGGCGGCGAGCAGCCGCCGCCACAGGCCGTCCCGTTCGGCGGGGGTGACGTCGCCGAGGGTGAGTCCGAAGACGTCTGCCAGGGCGGTGAAGTAGTCGCGGCGATCCTCCAGCGTGCGGGAGCGCTTGCCCTCGCCGATCCGGGTCAGCACCAGTCCGCGCAGCACGTCGGCCCCGGTGGCGTCCCGCCGCTGGACGGTGGCCACCCGGACGTACCCGGACTTGGGGGAGGTGGACAGGTGCTCATGCTGTTCGGCGAAGGCCGCCATCTCCGCGGCGTGGGGGCGGAAGTCCATCCCGACGAAGGAGCCGCGCGGGTCGTGGTCGAACCGCCACCCGCTGGGCTCGGCCTGCGAGGGGCGCAAGCCGTACTGGAACGGTCCCTGCCGATGGGTCCCCTCGGTCAGCGGCAGGGGCTCGTGCAGGCCGTCGCCCATGCCGAGATCGACGAGCCAGCGGCCGTCGGGCGAGTCCTCCGACGGCAGCCCTGACACGGTGAGGACCAGATGGCCGGCGTCGGCCTCGGCGGGATCGTCCGCGGTGCCCTGCACGCCGCCGACGTGCCGGGTGACCCGGTATCCAAGGGCGTCCAGCAGCAGGGAGAAGGCTCCGTTGAGCTGGAAGCAGTAGCCGCCGCGATCCCGCAGGATCCGCCGCGCCGACTCCATCGGGTCCACGGTGGTGCGACGGTTGAGCCAGATCTCCAGGCATTCGTACGGCACACGCTCCGTGTGAGCCCGGTGCAGCGTGTGGAGGTTGGCCACGCTGGGCGGCTGACCCGCCAGGTTATCGAGGTCGAGCCGGTGAAGGTACGCGTCGATGAAGGCCGTCATCCATGTACATTACCGGGTAAACCAGACATATAGTCTCATGTCCGGATGTACGTCGGGGAGTGCGAGGCGGCCGCCTGTCCGGTGGCCGGATCCGAAGCGGCGTGGTTTTGGGTGCACCAGTTCCAGTGCCGCGGTGGTTTCGGCCAGGAGGGATCGGGAGCCTACTTGACCTCTACGTCACCATCAGCCTCAAGTCTGATGTATGAGACCTCTTGTCGCCATCATCCCTCTATGGGGATAATCTCCCCGCAATGATCCTTTCGCTCTAAAGTGGGTCCTGTGAGCATTCCCCCGCGCCCCGGTCCCGATTGGCGGTTCAACGCACCGCCGGGGTGGCCGTCCCCTCCGGACGGATGGGCGCCCACGGCGGCCTGGGCGGGCCCGGAGGACGACTGGCCCGAGGCCCCGCCGTACTGGAAGTGGTGGGTCAGAGACCCGACAGACGCCACCGCCGCAACGCCGCCCGATCTCACCCCCGCCACGGCGGTCATGCCGCCCGATCCGGCGCCCGCCACGTCCATCGGGGTGCCGCCCACCCTGATCCAGCCCGAGACCAGCACGCTGGTACGGCTACGAGTGCCGCTCATCGCCACGGCCCTCGCAGCCATGGTGATCGCCGGGACGCTCGTCGTCGTCAACCTCCAGCGTGCGCACACGCCGGAAGCGGACTCGACGCGTTCCGCGGCCCAGTCGCAGGAGCAGGCGTCCGCCGAGGCCGCGCAGGCGACGATGGCACCCCTTGCCGATCCGAGCGAGTCCGCCGAGTCAGAGTCGGAGGCGGGAACCACCGCTTACGGCCAGGCGGCGGCCATCGACGCGTTGCTCGACCGGAGCGAGCCCAGCCGGGGAGCGTTACAGCGTGCCATCAATCAGATCCTGCGCTGCTCCGGGGTGAGCAAGGGGGTCAGCGCCATCGAAAAGGTGACCCGGCAGCGAGGCGAGCAGGCCGGCCAGGCCAAGAAACTGGACGTGGACGCCCTCGACGACGGATACGAACTCAAGGACACCCTCGTCCGGGCGCTGACCGCGTCGCATCGGGCGGACAAGGCGTACCTGAAGTGGGCCAAGCGGTTCCGGGCCAGTGGATGCCGGGGGCGTACCGTGGGCGATTCCGCGTTCGACGCGGGCAACCGCGCGTCGGAATCGGCCACCGCGGCCAAGACCGAGTTCGTGTACCTGTGGAACCCCATCGCCCGCGAGCACGGCCTCCCCACCCGCCGCGAGGCCGAGATTTGACCGTTGCCATCGGGCCCGCGCCTGGAGCTGAGGAACAAGGCTTCGCATCCGAAGGGTGAACGCGACTTCGCCAAGGCGTTGCCTGCGCTCGACGGCGTACGGCGTGGCTGGTTGGATGAGGCTCTCGCGGTCGAGTATGGAGATCAACCGCGGCGTGTGCGGCCGCGGACCTGACGGGAGGACCTGTGCGACTGCCCTTCGATGCCCTGCTGTGCGACTTCGACGGTGTGATCCGCTTCTACGACACCGGCGAGGTGGCCGAGTTGGAGCGCGGTTTCGGTGTCGAGCCGGGCACGACGGCGAGGACCGCCTTCGCGCCGGGCGTGGACGGCCCCGCGATGGTGGGTGAGATCACCGTGGCGCAGTGGGTGGACGCGATGGTCGCCGCGCTCACCGAACAGATGTCGCCTGAGCAGGCCCGGAAGCTGGGCGAAGCGTTCACTGGCGCGCCCTTCTCGGTGGAGCAGGACGTCCTCGACCTGTTGCGGCAGGCGCAGGCGCACGTCCCGGTGGTATTGGTGTCGAACGCGACGCTCCAACTGGAGGAGGACCTGGACGCGCTGGGGCTGACCCACTTCTTCGATGAGGTGGTCAGCAGCGCCCGGGTCGGAGTGGTCAAGCCGGATCGGCGGATCTACCAGATCGCCGCCGAACGGGCGGGGGCCGATCCCCGGCGGTGCTTATTCATCGACGACCGGGCGGAGAACGTGGAAGCGGCGGTCGCTCTCGGGATGACGGGCGTGCTCTATCGCGAGGTGGCCGATATGCGGCGCGCCCTGACCCCATTGCTCACCCCGCCGACGACGCCCTGACGAACGCCTTTCCGGGGCTTCGCGGATGGCTACAGGCGGGTCTTCGTCTGGGTGCAGCGCGACGGCACCTGGTGGATGAACAACGCCGGCGCCGACCCGAACCGGGCCTACGCCGAGGCGGTGGGCGGCGAAGTGGATCTCCTCACACGTCGCCGCCGCGCTGCCGCCGTCAGGAACGATTGACCCTGACACCGTGTGAGGCCGTAGACCGGGGGCATCATGTTCAGCATCGGAGATTTCGCCCGCCTTGGCCGGGTGTCGGTACGCATGTTGCGGCACTACGACGCGCTCGGCCTGCTCCGACCGGCCCGGGTCGACCCGGTCACCGGGTACCGCTACTACGAGGCACGGCAGTTGTCCCGTCTCAACCGGTTGATCGCGCTCAAGGACCTCGGTCTCACCCTCGATCAGGTGGGACGGATCCTCGAGGAGAAGGTCGGTTCGGAGGAGCTGTACGGCATGCTGCGGCTGCGCCGCGCGGAACTGGCGGCTCAGGTGGCCGACGACACGGCGCGGCTGGGCAGGGTCGAGGCGAGGCTCCGGATGATCGAAACGGAGGGTTCCGTGTCAGCGGACGTCGTCATCAAAAGCGTCCCCGCGATCCGCCTCGCCGAGCTCAGCGGCATGGCGGAGAGCTACGAGTCCGACAAGATCGGCCCAGTGATCCAGCCCCTGTACGCGGAGCTGTGCAGGCGGATCGACGAGGCCGGACTGACCATCACCGGTCCGACGGTCGCCTACTACGAGCAGGTCCCCGAGGGAGTGCGGGTGCACGCCGGAGCCCCGGTGAACGCCGAACCGGGCAAGGCCTACGACTTCGACATCGTCGACCTGCCGGAGATCGAGCAGGCGGTCACCGTCATCCACCACGGATCGATGGACGACGCGGACGTCTCGGCTCAGCGGCTCGCCGAGTGGATCGAGGAGAACGGCTACCGCAGTTCGGGTTTCGCCCGCGAGGTGTACCTGAAGTACGGCTACGACGATCCGTCGACCTGGGTCACCGAATTGCAGGAAGCGGTCATACCCAGCGCATAGTCCACGACCCGTGGATCTCTCCCACATCTCCGCAGAGAGATCCACGGGATCCTCGGGGGGTGAATGCGGCGGCCGCTTCAGCACGATAGATCAACTATGGTGACCGGCCATGAGATTCCTAGTCGTCGGTGGCAGCGGTTTTCCGGCAGCACGGCCAGGGGAAACCGAGACGGTCGGCGAATTCCCGCGAGCCGCCGACGACTTCGGCATGAGACTTGGGATCGACCCGGCGCAGGTGATCGATTATCCGGGCGGCCTGGTCGTCGAGGTCGGTGTCGTCCACGGATATGAGCCATTCGAGCTGAAGCCATGGATCATCGCTATCGAGGCCCGACGGATAGCGTGGGTGCCAGAAGCACATCCGGATCGTCTCGTACTCGTCGGTCCGCGCGTACACTCTGCCGGGTTCGCACTGCCAGGCGGCGAGCAGGCCGGGTTCGTCGGCCAGAAGGCGGTTGAGCTTGCGAGCCAGGCTGCGTGCGCCCCACTCCCACCCGTGGTCGCGTACGGCCCGGGCGATCGTCTCGGCGTACTGCTCCGCCTGGAAGCGGAAGGAGCCCAGCGCGCCGGCCGCTCCGGAGGCACGCCAGTTCCCCCAGGTGACGGTGTCGCCGTCGAGGCTGATCGTCACGTGGAGGGCGCCGCAGCAGCCTTCGGTGCAGTACGCCTCGGCCAGCCGTACCTCGCGGGGTTCAGTGGTGGCCGCCAGGAGGCCCAGTAGGTCCTCGGGCCCATGCGGCGCTCCCTTGCGGAAGGCCTCGGCGACGACAGGCCGGCCGTCCACCAGCAGTCGGGTCTCGACCTGCTCGCCGATCGCGGGATCGGGGATGGCGACGCGGATCGCGAACCGGTTGAACCGGCCGTCGCTCGGGGGGACGAGATCGGAATCACGTGGGACTGCACGCATCGCTCGTACGGCCCATGCCGCTCGCCAGCGGGTCATCGGGTCGGGTGAGCGGCGCGCTTCCGCCAGGGGCTGTGCCCAGCGCGGGGAGGCGACCAGTCGTTCCAGCCGCTCCAGCGTGGTCGCGCGTTCGCCGGGCGGCCAGGGGAGGCAGGCGGCGTGACCGGTGCGCAGGTCCTCACCCAGGGTGACGGCCGCGGCCAGCAGGTCCAGCGAAGGATTGGCCTGCCCGGCCCGTACGGCGAAGCCGGCGAGGGCCCGGCAGGCGTCCGCGTACTCGTGCAGTTGGACGGAATAGTCCCGTGTGGAGGCGATGGCCTGCAGGAGCTTGCCCGAATGGACGGTGACCTCGTCGTCGGGGTCGCCGCTTTCCAACGCGTCGGCCAGGGAGACCGTCTCGGCGACCTGGCGGGCGTGGCTGCCGACCAAGCCGCGGTCGTCGACGGCGTGCCGGAGCAGCCAGGGGAAGGTGACGGGGTCGACCAATCGGCACATGGCGATGACGGCCTGGGTGCGGGGACGTCCCGTCGACCGCTCGGCCAGCCACGCCAACTGGATCGCCGCGCCGGGGATCTTCTCCAGCACGTCGATCGCCGCGCAGCCGAAGCGGTGCAGCAGGCCGATGGTTCGGATGAGCGGGATGTCCTCCGGGTGGGCGGTGCCGACCAGCAGACGCATGCCGGTCGCCGCCGCGCGGACATCGGTGGAGTGCCGTACGAGCCAGCTGCCCGTCTCGCGGGCGAGGTCCGGCTTGAGCCAGGGCAGCCCCTCCACCGTCATGCGGTCGATCGCACACGAGGGGATCGGTAGATCGCGGATGCCGTCATGGAGCGCGGTCACGGAGACGGGATCGGCGAAGAACGTCTCCAGCAGGGCGAGCAGTGTCGCTCTGCGTTCGCTTAGCGAGGCGGTGATGTCATCCCGTTGATTGTGGTCGGTGACCCCGGGAGGATAGTGGCGGCCCCCATCAGGGAGCGGCTGGTCGGGCGTCAGCCGGTGAAGCCGGGACGCGTGGTCGAACAGGGACGGTGCGCGGTCGAGCGCCCTGCGCTCGTCGGCCATGCTCACCGCTGAGTGGGGGACTCGATTCTCTCGATCATGCCCACACCATGCCAGTTCGGCTGATCCCAGCGCAAGAGTGGGCGACGTACGGTTGCCCGTCCCTGGCCGAAGTGCCAGAGAAGGCCGCATGCCGACGGATAGTATCGTTACAGATACTATCGCGATCGATACTATCTGTAACACAAGGACGGCGCCGTGGATAATGCCCGCCATGGAACGCCTCCTCTGGGCGGAGGCCGTACCGTTGGCGGGCATACTGACGAATCATGCAGAAGACGCCGCTGGATTCACTGGTCCATAAACACCTGAAAAGCGCCGAGACCGCGCCCACTGGACGCAGCGCGGAGACCATCTTCGGTGGGCGCGAGCACATGCTGCGCCAAACCCTGGTGACCCTGACCGCGGGCACCAAGCTTGCGGAGCACGAGAGCCCGGGCGAGGCGACGCTGCTCGTCCTGCACGGACGGCTGCGCCTGAATGCCGGGGACGAGTCCGAGGAGGGGCGGGCCGGCGACCTGCTCGTGATCCCTCCGGTACGGCACAGCGTGGAGGCCTTGGACGACACCGGTTTCCTGCTCACCGTGGCCAAGCGCCCCTGAGCGCCGCCCGCCCACCCGATCGGCCAGGCCGGCCGACGTGTCGAGTCGAACCGTCGAAGCCCCTTCAGGGCCGGGAAGCCGGCGGGAGGATCTGGACGTACCCGTCGGTTCCGTGAACACGGATCCGCTGCCCGTCCCGGATCAGCCGGGTGGCCTGCTCCACGCCCACGACGGCCGGCAGGCCGTACTCCCGCGCGATCACCGCGCCGTGCGTCATGAGGCCGCCCACCTCGGTCACCAGTCCGGCGACGGTGACGAACAGGGGGGTCCAGCTGGGGTCGGTGTAGGCGGTGACCAGGATGTCGCCCGCCTCAAGGTCCGCCCGCGCCATGTCTGTGACGACGCGGGCGCGGCCTTCGACGACCCCGGCCGAGACCGGGAGGCCGGGCAGCGCGCCGGGCGGGGCGTCGTCACGCCGATACCGGCCATGGATGGCCTCGCCGTCCGACGTGAGGACCCGGGGCGGTGTGAGCGCCTCGTACGACCGGAACGCCGCCCGCCTTTCCAGAATGAGTTCGGCGTCCACGTCGTCGGTGCGCACGACTTCTCGCAGCTCCTCGAACCGGAGGAAGAAGATGTCTTCTTTCTCGCGCAGGGTGCCGGACCGGACGAGGCGACCGGCTTCCCGCAGCAGCGCCTGCTTGTAGGCGAAGTAGCGGCTGACCATGCCGTACTTGGGGTACTCCCGGTATCCGGCGAAGGTGCGGACACGGTCGATCATCCGCTTGGTCTCCTCGGCCTTCCGCTCCCCGTCGGGCAGCGCGCGCAACCGCTTCAGCAGTTCCTGCTCTTTCCGCCGTGACTCTTGGAGTCCCTGCTCGAAGCGTCGCCTGCCGGCGCCCGGCTCGAAGTTCTTGATGTTGCCGAGGATGGCGGGCACGAGCGTGGCGGGATGCTCACTCCAGCGCGTTCTGGTGATGTCGATCTCGCCCGCGCAGCGCATGCCGTACTCGTCGAGGAAGCCCCGGATGGCGTCACGTGCCTCCCGTCCACCGGCCAGCCGGGCCAGCTCGTTCAGGAATCCGTCGCCCTCCCGGCCTTCGTCCGCGACGCGGCGCAGGAACGCCGCGACGTCCGCGTGCGGTCGGATCGTGTCCGCGACGTCGAGGAGCGCCAGCCCCATCTCCGACGTGACGTTGTGGGGGACGGACTGCGTGAGCGCGTCGGCCGCGTTCTTCTCGCCCAGCCACGCCTCGAGGTGGTTGTTGAGCCACCAGGCCGCCTCCATCCCCGCCATGATCACCTGGTGGCTCCGCGCATCGAACAGGATGCGCTTCAGCTCTGCGATGTCGGTCAGGATGAAGTTGAGCAGCGCCGGTCCGGACAGGCTCTGGATCTCGCGCCGCAGGGTGGCGACGGACTCCTGACTGTGCCGGATCAGCTGGGTGACGACGGTCGGATCGGTCTCGATCGGGGCGGGCGGGTCACCGCCGAGTACGGCTCCAGAACCCTCGCCAGACCCCTCGCCAGAACCTTCGTCAGGAAGCGAGCGGATGAAGTCGCCGCGGTCGAGGACGGTCTGTAGCGCGTCCCGAATAAGCGGGTCGGACTTCCCCAGTGTCCCGAAGAGGCTCGTGCGACCCGCGGATGTCGCCAGGGCGGGCGCCACGTCGACGAACAACCGTCCGCCCGCCTCGTGCATCGGCCGTGGGGTCGTCAGCTGCCACAGGGAGAGTCCCAGCGGCTTCATCGCGTCGGTCATCATCTGCTGGTGACCGACGGAGACGTAGACGTGGTTCTCCTGGCCGTCGGTCGTGGGTACGGGGAACAGAGTGGTGATCGGCCGGCTCTGGACGATGTGGAAGTCGTCGCCGACCAGGCACCATTCGATGTCCTGGGGCCGGCCGAAGTGCGCTTCGATTCGCCGGCCCAGCCGCACCAGGCGCACGACTTGTCCATCCGTCAGAGCCGGCTGCGTCTGCCGCTGCGGCTCGACCGGTGCGTCCTGGGTGCCGCCACTCGGCGACGCCTGGACGAACCGCGGCTTGGTGGCGACCGCCGTGGTGACGACCTGGTCGTCGCGCACCGTGTAGACGTCCCCGGCGGCCAGACCGGAGACAAGCGCCTCGCCGAGGCCCCAACCCGCTTCCACGGTGGCGATCTTCCGGTTCGAGGTCACGGGGTCCGCGGTGAACAGGACCCCGGCCGCGTCCGGGAACACCATCCGCTGTACGGCTACGGCCATCCGCACCTTCCGGTGGTCGAAGCCATTACGGCACCGGTAGGTCACCGCCCGCTCGGTGAACAGCGAGGCCCAGCACCGCCGGACGTGCCGCAGGATCGCCGCCAGGCCCACGATGTTCAGGTACGAGTCCTGCTGGCCGGCGAAGGACGCGGTCGGCAGGTCCTCGGCCGTCGCGCTGGAACGCACCGCGTAGGGGGCCTGCTCCCCGAGCCGGGCGAGCGACTCGCTGATCGCCGCCACAAGATCGTCGGGCATCGCGAGGCCTTCGATGGTGTGGCGGATGTCCGCGCTCAGGGTGCGGATCGCCGTACGGTCGTCCGGTTTCACCCGCGACAGATGGTCAAGCTGAGCGTCGATCGACGGCGCCTCGGCCATGACCCGCTGGAAGGCGTCCGTCGTGACGCAGAAGCCGTCCGGCACGCGGATGCCGTCGATTCGCGAGAGCTCGCCCAGCTGCGCCCCTTTTCCGCCGACGTCTGCGACATTCGTCGAGTCGATTTGCTCGAACCCCAGCACGTAGCCCAATTCCGTTCCTCCATCGTTCATCGAGGCGGTTCGCAATGGGCGAGTATGAAGCATTTTCCGGCGCCTCATGAGACGCGCGGATCTGATATAAAGTGAAAATGGCAGGAGATATTCACGCCGCGTGTGCGGCCTGACCTCACCTTCCCCCGGCATCGTGACCGATCTGTCGGCGTTGACCGGTCCGAGCACGTCGTTCATCGAGCGGGCCTGCCGCCGACGCGTATTGAAGAGGTGGGTCAGCCGAGCAGTCCGGCCATCCACGCCTCGATCTCATCCGCGCGCCTGGGCAGGTCCGCCGACATGAGACGCGCGCCGTCAGCTGTGATCACGAGGTCGTCCTCGATGCGTACGCCGATGCCGCGCAGCTCGGGCGGCAGCGTGAGGTCGTCGGGCTGCAGGTAGAGCCCGGGTTCGACGGTGAGCACCTGGCCCTCCTCCAGCACGCCGTCGAGGTAGGCGTCCGCGCGCGCAGCCGCGCAGTCGTGGACGTCGAGGCCGAGCATGTGCCCGCTGCTGCAGAGGGTGTAGCGGCGGTAGAGGCCGCTCTCCAGGTCGGAGCTGGACAGCACGCCCCAGTCGTGCAGACCCTCGGCGATCACCTGCATCGCGGCCAGGTGGAACTCGCGGAACCGGGCACCCGGACGCAGGGTCGCGATCGCCGCGTCCTGCGCCGCCAGGACCAGGTCGTACACCTGCCGCTGCAGTTGACTGAATCGGCCGGACAGCGGCAGCGTACGGGTGATGTCGGCGGTGTAGAGGTTGTCGCTTTCCACGCCCGCGTCCAGGAGCAGTAGCTCGTCGGGGTTCAACCGGCCGTCGTTGCGGATCCAGTGCAGCACGCAGGCGTGCGCCCCCGAGGCCACGATCGACTGGTAGCCGACCGCGTTGCCCTCCAGCCGGGAGCGCAGGCCGAAAACTCCCTCGACGTACCGCTCGCCGCGCGGGTGGGCGATCGCCGCGGGCAGCGCCCGGACCACGTCCTCGAAGCCGCGGGTGGTGGCGTCCACCGCGTGCTGCAGTTCCGCGACCTCCCACTCGTCCTTGACGAGGCGCATCTCCGCCAGGAAGGAGGCGAGCTCGCTGTCGCTTTCTGCGGGCGACACCAGGGCGTCGACCGAGCCGTCCACGCCGCGCAGCACCCGGGCGGGCCCGGAGAGCGCGTCCGGCAGGCGGTCGATGTGGACGCACTCGATCTGGTGGAGCGCCTCGGCCTCGGTGAGGTCGAGGCGGCGGCCCACCCAGAACTCGCCGTACCGGCGGTCGCGGTAGAACTCCTGTCCCTCGCCGCGGGGCGACCTCGGCCTCATGAAGAGGCGCGCGGCGCCGGAGGGCTCGACCACCAGCACGTTGTCAGGCTCCTGGGCGCCGGTCAGGTAGGTGAACGCGCTGTGTGACCGGAACCGGTAGTCGTCGTCGTTGCTACGAGCCTTGAGCGTCCCCGAGGGAACGACCAGCCGCTCTCCGGGGAAGCGCGCGGCCAGGGCGGCGCGCCGCTTGGCGGTGTACGCGGCGAGCGGCAGCGGCCGCATGTCCGTCCGGCCGGTGTCGGCCCAGCCGGTCGTCATGAACGCCGAGAGCGCATCGGTGATCGGAAGGTCATGGCTTCCGGTGTTCAGCCTGTCGGTCATCGTTGACTCCGAGGGTCGGGCAATGTGCTATTGCACACATTTACTGATTTGAGCGGCGAGGGCAATGGACATTCTCCCCGGGGCCCTGCCGCAGCGGCGGAGTAGTCCTCTACCTGCTCCTTTACGGGAACAGCCGTTGGCCCAGCGCATCGTCGACGCCGCGCGGGAGCTGGACCTTACAGCGTGGTCAATCTGGCGCGCTCCAGTTGGCGCGCCCACTCGCAGAGGCGCCGGAGACCGTCGCGATGAGCTGGGGCCGCACTGTCGATGCTGGGGCTGAACAAGGCTGATCCCGCTGTCGGCTCGGCCTGCCTCCCGGAGCGTGGGGGCGGTGTCAGGGGGGGATCAACGCCGTCGACGACGATCGTCCGCACCAGCGGCGCAGCCGCCCGCCTGACCGTCGCTCTCCCCTTCGTTGGCGCGGCGGCGAAATGTCGGCGCTGCCCTGGATCTGATCCACTACCTGCTGCGTCCGACCGGGTGGGTGGGACAGTTAGCCCTATGAACACCGTCCTTAATGTCATCTGGCTGATCTTCGCCGGCCTGTGGCTCGCGTTAGGCTACGTCGTGGCGGGGATCATCTGCTGCGTCCTCATCGTCACCATCCCGTTCGGCATCGCGTCGTTCCGGATCGCGGGCTACGCGCTGTGGCCGTTCGGTCGAACCGTCGCCGATAAGCCGTCCGCCGGCGCGTGGTCGGTGCTCGGCAACGTCATCTGGCTGCTCATCGCCGGGACCTGGTTGGCGATCGGGCACATCGCCACCGCGATCCCGCTGTTCATCTCGATCATCGGCATCCCGCTGGGGATCGCGAACCTCAAAATGATCCCGATCTCGCTGATGCCGCTGGGCAAGGACATCGTTCCCGTAAACCACGGATAAGGGACTCGTGACGACGTAAACAATCAGCGGATACGCGCGGTGCTTTCATGTGATAGCGGATAGTGACCGCCTCTGGGCGTGCCAGGGTGAACGGACGCCGGGAGTCATGCCGTGCCGGGAATGGGCGGCATCCAG
>NZ_JBHMQT010000036.1:0-164046 GCF_042435035.1 Sphaerimonospora cavernae | reverse complement strand
CCGAGCCGGCGGAGCAGCCGGTAACGGCCACCGATCACCAGACTGGGAGCAGACGTCACGATCACACCATCCGTCTAAAACCATCACAGCCGTTACAGATGATCCCATAACGGCAAGCCCCACCCGACCGGTATCAGGAGTGGGACAGGCGGTCGGCCTGGCGGATCGGCTCGGGCAGCCGGTAGGCCGGGGTCAACCGCAGGACGTGGGCGCAGGCCGTGTCCAGCCCGACCCGGTGGCCCTGGGAGACGTAGACGGGCTTGACACCCTCGCGCGTGCGCAGCGCGCGGCCGACCACGTCGCCGTCGATCCGGATGGGGCTCCACGCGCCGCGTTCCCGGCCCGGCGCATCGTGGCTGCCCACGAACGCGGTCTTGGCCACGCCGACCGTCGGCAGCCCGGTCAGCACGCCCAGATGGCAGGCCAGCCCGAACCGGCGTGGGTGAGCCAAGCCGTACCCGTCGCAGATCAGCAGGTCCGGGGTGACCGGGAGCCGATCCAGGGCGGCCAGGAGCGGCGGCAGCTCGCGGAAGGCGAACAGCCCCGGCACGTACGGAAACCTCACACGCTCCCGGACGACTGCCCTGTCCACGACTCGCAGGGTGTCCGCGTCCAGGACGACCACGGCACCCGTGACCTCGTCGCCCTTGACGGCGTATCCCACGTCCAGCCCGGCCACGAGCCTGACGTGCTCGGGTCCGGAGTCGGCCAGATCGACCAGTGGCCGGAGCTGTTCCTGTACGGCCTCCGCCTCCGCCACAGTGCTCGGCCACGGACGGGTCAAGCTTGAACACCTCTACTCAGCCATCGGCGGGCCTGGCCGAGATGGCCGGCGGTGAGTCCGAAGCGGGAATCGACCTTCACGAGCAGGAAATCACCCACACCGGGATGCCGATCCAGGTAGTCGTGGTCGGCCTGATCGAGGTCGTCGTCGAACCAGACGAACGGACGGCGCCGCACATATTTGGCGATGGCGCGGGTCTTCATGTGCTCACCGGAGTATGACGCCGGGTCGCCCAAGACCGGGATCACCGGGAGGCGCGGCAGGCCGATGCGCGGGGCGATCTCCTCGTTGGCGTGGTCCTCCCAGGTGGTGGCCCACGCGAGATCGGCTCCGGTGGCACGGGCCAGCTCCAGCAGGCGGTCACCGTGGCGTGGGTCGAGCATCACCTGGTACGCCGTGCCCTCCACGACCACGGTATGTCGGCGAAACGACGGGGAAGGACGTCGTAACGGGTTGAGGACGCCGTCCACGTCGAGCAGCACGAGTGGTCTCATATGTGATCACGCTACTGCCGGAACGTGTGTCCGAGCCAAGAAATAACCAGGCCGCCGGACTCTGTCGGTTCGGCGGCCTTTCGAACTGGTGGGCGATACTGGGATTGAACCAGTGACCTCTTCCGTGTCAGGGAAGCGCTCTCCCGCTGAGCTAATCGCCCGAGTACTGCGAGCGGAAGACGGGATTCGAACCCGCGACCCTCACCTTGGCAAGGTGATGCTCTACCAACTGAGCCACTTCCGCGCGATCCCCGGGATCTCCCCGGCGACGCATGGCTAACTCTAGCGGATGTCGAGGGGTGCCGGTGCCGCCGATGGCAGGGATGTGAGGAAAACCCCTCCATGAGGAGACTCGGACTGATCCTGCCCGGATTCGGGCAGAAAACTTGATAGTCGGCATCCTCGCTGCGTTAGGGTCCTGCTCTGTGTCAACGGCACGGCATCCCTTCGAGGATCTGATCAGTCACCTCACCCGGACGACGCCGCTCGGCCCGGGAGAGGCCGCACGGGTGGTGGCCGATGTCCTGGCGTACTTCGGCGAGTCCGCCGAGGAGTACGTACGCCGACGCCACGGCGAGCTCAAGGCGAGGGGGCTGACCAACGACCAGATCTTCCCCAGAATCTCGGCCGAGCTCACTGGAAGGCGTGTCGCGGCACCGGAGCTGTCGCTGCGCCAGCTCCGCCGGATTGTTTACGGATAGGAGCGGATATGTGCGGAATCGTCGCTTACGTCGGCCCCAAGGATGCGGCGCCCATCCTGCTCGAAGGGCTCCAGCGCCTGGAGTACCGGGGCTACGACTCGGCCGGCCTCGCCGTCGTCAACGCCAAGGGCCTGAAGACGCGCAAGGTCAAGGGCCGGGTGGCCGACCTGGCGGCGGCCGTACCCGCCCGTTTCAAGGGCACGGTCGGCATCGGGCACACGCGGTGGGCGACGCACGGCGCCCCGAGTGACGTGAACGCCCACCCGCACCTCGACCACGAGGGACGGATCGCGGTGGTGCACAACGGCATCATCGAGAACGCCGACGAGCTGCGCCGCCGCCTCGAGGCCGACGGCGTCGTCTTCCAGAGCGAGACCGACACCGAGACGCTCGCGCATCTGATCGCGCTCATGGCCAAGGAGGCCGAGTCGCTGGAGGAGGCCGTCCGGAAGGCTCTCGCCGGGGTGGTCGGCACGTACGGCATCGCCGTCGTCGACGCGCAGCGCCCCGGCGAGATCGTGGTCGCCCGCAACGGCAGTCCGATCGTGCTCGGCATCGGTGAGAAGGAGATGTTCGTCGCCTCCGACGTCGCCGCGCTGATCCGCTACACCCGCCAGGTCGTGCACCTGGAGGACGGCGAGCTCGCGGTCCTCACGGCCGACGGGTTCCACACCTTCACCAGCGACGCCAGGGAGACCGCCAAGGAGCCGTTCACGGTCGACTGGGACGCCGGTCACTACGACAACGGCGGATACGAGCACTACCTGCTCAAGGAGATCTCCGAGCAGCCCGACACCGTCGCGCGCACGCTGCGCGGCCGCATCGACGACCGGTTCCACATCGCGCATCTCGGCGGCCTGAACATGGACGCCCGCGAGACCCGTTCCTTCCGCCGGGTGAAGATCATCGGCTGTGGCTCGGCGTACTACTCCGGGCAGATCGGCGCGCAGCTGATCGAGGAGCTGGCACGAATGCCGGCCGACGCCGAGCCGGCCTCGGAGTTCCGCTACCGCGGCCCGGTCGTCGAGCCCGACACCCTGTACGTCACGATCAGCCAGTCGGGGGAGACCTACGACACCCTCGCCGCGGTCCAGGAGCTCAAGCGCAAGGGCGGCAGGGTGCTCGGCATCGTGAACACGGTGGGCAGCGCCATCGCACGGGAGACCGACGGCGGCATCTACCTGCACGCCGGGCCGGAGGTGTCGGTCGCCTCGACCAAGGCGTTCACCTCGACCGCGGTCGCGTTCGCGCTGCTGGCGCTCCACCTCGGCCGGGTACGGGACCTGTCCCCGGCGGACGGCAGGCGCGTCTGCGAGGGGCTGCGGCGGCTGCCCGAGCAGATCAAGGAGATCCTCACCCTCGAAGAGCAGATCAGGGAACTGGCGATCAAGTACGCCGACGCGCCGGGGATGATGTTCGTCGGCCGGGTGCGCGGCTACCCGGTGGCCCGGGAGGGCGCCCAGAAACTGAAGGAGATCTCCTACGTCCACGCCGAGGCGTACCCGGCGAGCGAGCTCAAGCACGGCCCGCTCGCGCTGATCAGCCCGGAGCTGCCGACCGTGGCGGTGGTCCCCGACGACGAACTGCTCGACAAGAACCTCACCACGCTCGGCGAGATCCGGGCCAGGCACGGGCGGATCCTGATGGTCGGCCACCGGACCTCCGAGGCCGCCGACGACTGCGTCGTGGTGCCGAAGAACGAGAACGAGCTCGACCCGATCCTGCTCACGATCCCGCTCCAGCTCTTCGCCTACCACGCCGCCGTGGCGCTCGGCCGGGACGTCGACAAGCCGCGCAACCTCGCCAAGAGCGTCACGGTGGAGTGAGCCCGCTCCCTCCCTCTCCCGGAGTGTCCGATATAGTCACAATGTGTAATTAGTCCGGTTCTGAGCGTGCAAGGCTTCTTCGGGGGAGGATGCCGAGGTGCGACGCCGTACCGTCCTCGTACTGGGAGCGCTGGCCCTCACGGCGGGATGCGGGACGCAGGCCCCACCCGTCCAGACCGAGATCTCCCTGGTGGTGCCGGGTGGGGCGGGCGGCCGGGGGGACGGCTTCGCCAGGGCGCTGCGGGCCGTCATCGAAAGCCGCCGCTGGGCCAGGCGGGTGACGGTACGTGAGCAGGGGGACGGCGCGGCCGCGCTCGCCAGGTTCGTCGCGACCGCGCGCTCCGGTGACCTGATGGTCACCGACCCGGCCCTGCTCGGCGCGGCGGCCATCCGGCATGCCGTGCCGCTCGTCTCGCGCACCGCGCCGCTGGCCAGGCTGGCGGGGGAGTGGGAGGTGCTGGTCGCCGCCCGGGATTCGAGTTTCCGGACGTTCGAGGAGTTCGCCGCCGCCCTGCTGCGCGATCCCGCCGGGCCGAGGGCGGCCGGCGGGACGGCCGGCGGTCCCGAGCACGTGCTGTACGGCCTGACCGCGCTGGGGTTGGGGGCGGATCCCCGGCTGCTCAACTACGCGTCGTACCACGACCGGGACCAGGCGGTCGCGGCGATGCTGGACGGGCGGGCAGCCGTCGGAGTCGGCGCGCAGCGGGATATGGCGCCCCACATCCGCGCCGGTCGGCTGCGGCCGCTGGCGGTCTCGTCACCCGAGCGGATGGCGGGGCTGGACGCGCCCACGCTGATGGAGTCGGGGGTGCGGCTGGTCTACGCCAACTGGTCAGGGCTGGTCGGTGCGCAGGCCCTGAGTGAGCGCAGGCACGATGGGCTGGCGCGCCTGTGCCGGGCCATCGCCGACTCGCCCGTCTGGTCCAGGCTGTGCGCCCGCAACGGATGGGTGCCGATGTACCTGGACGGCGACGATTTCCGCCGCTGGCTGGCGAACGAGGCCCGCCGCACCAGCCGGGTGCTTGAAGAGCTCGGCATGCCCTGACCACGTACTCTCTTGGGCGGCGAAATAGGCATAAGCGTGACTCGCAGTGGTAATGACCCTGTGAGGTGTGAGATGACGCAGAATCCATTCGCCAGGTTCGCCAGATGGCTCGGCCTCGACAGGAACCCGCTTCGCCGCCGGTGCGACCGGGTCGAGGCGGTGGTCCGGCTTGCCGCGATGCTGGGCGTCATGGTCGCCGTCGCCTTCGGAGTGACGCTCGGTGCCAGAACGTACGGCGACGGCCTGAAAACGGAGGCCCAGCAGCGGCACACCCGTCACCAGGTGACCGCTCACCTGATCGAGGAGCCGAAGTCACCCCGGCTGTCACCGGCCGGAGCGGCGATCGGCCACGTGAAGGCCCAGTGGCGGGCACCCGACGGGCGGCAGTGGGAGGGAACGATCGACGCCTCGACGAGCAAGCACCACGGTGACACGGTCCGGATCTGGACCGACGGCCGCGGTTCGCCGGTCCCGCGCCCGCAGGAGCGGGAGACCACCGTCGTGTCCGCGTTGACCGTCGGCTTCGGCGTTCCGCTGGCCGCGGCCACGGGCCTGGCGCTGGTCGTCGCCGCGACCCGGGGCATCAACCAGCGGCGTGCCAAGCGAGTGTGGGAGGCGCAGTGGACGGTCGTCGAGCCGACCTGGCGCATCAACGGCCGCTGACCGACCTCTGATCAGTTCTGATCGGTCGCCGATCAGAGGTCGATGACCTCGCTCTTGCCGATCACCACGATCCCCTCTTTGGTGACCGCGAAGCGTTCGCGGTCGTGCTCGGGGTCGAATCCGATCCTGGCGCCGTCCGGTACGACCACGTTCTTGTCGATGATCGCCCGCCGGACCCGCGCGTTCCGGCCGATCCGGACGTTGCCCATCAGCACCGAGTCCTCGACGAGCGAGTGCGAGTGGAGCACGACGCCCGGGGACAGGATGGAGCGCAGCGCCGTACCCCCGGAGACGATGACTCCCGGCGACACCAGCGACTCCATCGCCCGTCCGACCCGATCGCCGTCGTTGTGCACGAACTTGGCAGGCGGCAGCGGATCGTGGCCGGTGTAGATCGGCCACCTGCCGTTGTACAGATTGAACACCGGATGCACCGCGATGAGGTCCATGTTGGCCTCGTAGTAGGCGTCGAGCGTCCCCACGTCCCGCCAGTAGCCGCGATCACGCTCCGTCGAGCCCGGCACCACGTTGTTCGCGAAGTCGTACACCTCGGCGCCGCCGCTCTTGACGAACATGGGGATGATGTTCCCGCCGAGGTCGTGCCTGCTGCCGGGGTCCAGGGCGTCCTCGCGCAGCGCCGCGATCAGCGACTGGGTCCGGAACACGTAGTTGCCCATCGAGGCGTAGATCTCGTCCGGCGCGTCGGGCAGGCCCACCGCGTCGGTCGGCTTCTCCCGGAACGCGGCGATCCTGCGACTCTGCGTTCCCTGAGAAGGGGGGTCGGTCTCGATGACGCCGAACTGGTCGGCCAGCTTCAGGGGCTGCCGGATGGCCGCGACCGTGACGTCGGCCCCCGACTCGATGTGCTGGGCGACCATCTGCCGCGGGTCCATCCGGTAGATGTGGTCGGCGCCGAAGACGATGACGTGCTCGGGTTCCTCGTCGTAGATCAGGTTGAGGTTCTGGAAGATCGCGTCGGCCGAACCGGCGAACCAGCGCGGGCCGAGCCGCTGCTGTGCGGGGACCGGCGTCACGTAGTTGCCCAGCATCGACGACAGCCGCCACGTCCGGGAGATGTGCCGGTCCAGGCTGTGGTTCTTGTACTGAGTCAGCACGACTATCCGGAAATATTCCGCGTTGGCCAGATTCGACAGCACGAAGTCGACGAGCCGGTAGATCCCCCCGAAGGGGACGGCGGGCTTGGCCCGGTCCGCGGTCAACGGCATCAGCCGCTTCCCTTCACCACCGGCGAGCACGATCGCCAGGACCTTCATAGGCAGGACCTTAACCCGCCGAACCCCAAACAAACACCTACGACTTAAGCTCCTCGATATGCGGGTCGATCTGCTCAGTCGTGAATATCCGCCCGAGGTCTACGGCGGGGCCGGGGTCCATGTGGAATACCTCGCCCGTGAACTGCGGGAACTTGCCGACGTACGGGTGCGCTGCTTCGGGGCGGCCCGGACGGAGCCGGGAGTGCGCGCCTACCGCGTCCCCGAAGGGCTGACCGAGGCCAACGCCGCGCTCCAGGTGCTCGGCGTCGACCTGGAGATGGCCGCCGGCTGCGATGGCGCCGACGTGGTGCACAGCCACACCTGGTACGCGAACTTCGCCGGGCATGTCGCCAAGATGCTGTACGGCGTGCCGCACGTGGTGACGACCCACAGCCTGGAGCCGCTGCGCCCGTGGAAGGCCGAGCAGCTCGGCGGCGGGTACACGCTGTCGTCGTGGGCCGAACGGACCGCGCTGCGGGAGGCCGACGCGATCATCGCGGTGTCGGCGGGCATGCGCCACGATGTGCTCACCGCATATCCCGAAATATCACCCGATCGGGTGCGCGTGATCCACAACGGGATCGACACCGACGAGTACGCCCCGTCAGACGGCGCCGAGGCGCTGCTCAAGCACGGCATCGACCCCGGGCGGCCGTACGTCGTCTTCGTGGGGCGCGTCACCCGGCAGAAGGGGCTGGTGCACCTGCTGCACGCGGCCAGATCGTTCGACCCCGGGGCGCAACTCGTGCTCTGCGCGGGCGCGCCGGACACCCCCGCGATCGCCGCCGAGGTCACCGGCCTGGTCCGCGAGCTTTCGGCGGCCCGCACCGGGGTCATATGGATCTCCGAGATGCTGCCCAGGGCCGAGGTGATCCAGATCCTCACGCACGCGACGGTCTTCGTGTGCCCGTCGGTCTACGAGCCGATGGGCATCGTGAACCTCGAGGCGATGGCCTGCGAGACGGCGGTCGTGGCGACCGCGACCGGCGGCATCCCCGAGGTCGTCGACGACGGCACGACCGGTCTGCTCGTGTCCATAGAACAGGGTGCGGACGGCGAGCCGTGCGATCCGGAGGCGTTCGCCGCGGCCATCGCCGAGCGCGTCGGGACACTGCTGGCGGACCCGGCACTCGCGGCCGAGATGGGCCGGGCCGGCCGCCGCCGGGCGGTCGACCTGTTCTCCTGGCAGCGGATCGCCGAGCGCACGCACGAGCTGTACACGGAGATCCGCGCATGACGACGATCGCGATCGACCGGGTCCGGATGGCCTTCACCGACCGGCACGGCGGCGTGAGTGCCGGGCCGTACGGCTCACGCAACCTCGGCGGAGCGGTCGGCGACGATCCGGCGGCGGTGGCCGAGAACCGCGCGAAGACGGCCGCCGAGTTCGGCCTCGACCGGGTCGTTTTCATGCGCCAGGTCCACGGCGCCGACGTGGCCTATGCGGTGGAGCCCTTCGCCGGTGAGCCGCCCGCGCTCGACGGTGTCTTCACCGACCGGCCCGGCCTCGGGCTCGCGGTTCTGGTCGCCGACTGCGCTCCGGTGCTGCTGGCCGACCCGGTGGCCGGCCTGGTCGGCGGCGCGCACTCGGGCCGGCCGGGCACCGAGGTCGGGGTGGTCCCCGCACTGGTGGCGGCGATGGCCGCCCGGGGCGCCGAGCCGTCGCGCATGGTGGCCGCGGTCGGGCCGGCGGCCTGCGGGCGTTGCTACGAGGTCCCCGCCGACATGCGCGATCGGGTGGCCGCCCAGGTCCCCGAGACGTGGGCCGTCACCCGGCGGGGCACCCCCGCCCTCGACCTCCGCGCCGGGATCGCGGCCCAACTCGGGCGCGCGGGCGTCGCCGACGTCAGGCACGACGGCCGATGCACGATCGAGACACCCGACCTCTACTCCTACCGGCGCGAGCGGGACACCGGCCGATTCGCCGGTTACATCTGGATCCACTCGTAGATCGCGAACCTTTCCGGTGTTGCGTGCATCTGATCATTCAGCAACGCACGCGTCGGAAGGAGATCACGATGAAGAGGATCCTGGGTGCCGCGGCCGTGGCCGTCGCCTTCGGCATGACCCTCGCGGCGGCACCGCCGGCGATGGCGGCAGGGCACATCCCGAAGGGCTTCCTGCTGTACGAGAAGGAGGCGGCCAAGCACCACAACGACGACGAGGCGAGGTGGGAGGTCAGTCAGAAGACGGGCGCCCGGTTCGCGGTCAACCTCTGTGACAAGGCCACCCTGAGCCGGTCCGGCCGGGTGGCGGCCCGCACCGCCACCTACACAGCGGTCCCGGGCTACGCTCGGGCCGAGCAGGTGATCCTGTACGCCTCGCCCAGGGCTGCCGAAAAGGCCATGCGCGATCTGCGCGCCGCGGTGGCCAGGTGCCGGTCGACCCGCGCCTCGGGCCTGACCTACCGGGTGACCTCGGCCAAGGCCGCCATCGGCGACGACGCGCTGAAGATCACGGGCCAGAGCTACCGGGGCAGGAAGTGGGCCATCGGCGGTGAGCGGGCCCTGGTGACCCGCCGGGCCAACGCCGTCGTCGTCTACAACATCGGCGGAGAGACCGGAAAGCCCGCCAGGAGCGACTTCACCCGGCAGCTCAGGGACGCCAGGACGATGCTCGGCAAGATCTGCCGGATCGCCGATTGCGACTGACGGCGGTCACGGCCGCGGGGGGACTCAGCGCGTGGTGAGGCGGCAGGCGTCCGCCCACCGCGCCGGGTCGACGACCCTCTCCGCGGGCGGCCGGACCAGCGCGCGGCAGTCGACGATCGCGCCGGCGAGCAGGCCGCGCAGCAGCGCGTCCGGGTCCGGCACGCAGGCCTGGGCGATCCCGCGCACCGCGAGCTGCGCCGTGTTGGGCGCGGCATACCGGCGGAACCCCTTCACGGAGACCCGGATGCCGCGGCCGAACGCCGACGCCCACCGCGCGGCGTCGGGCACCTGTGCCAGCGCCTCCCGGCTGCGCTCCGCCATGCCGGGTCTTCCCTCCAGCTCGGCGAGGACGTGCTCGGCCGACAGGATCGACACCGCCATCGCGAGCTGCCGCTCGTGCGCGACCACCGGCAGCGCCGTGGTGGCGCACCGCAGTGCGATCCGCACGTCCAGCCGGGGGTCGTCGCCGGTCAGCCCGATCACGGACGGGATCAGTGTGGCCAGGTGGGGCCGCGCCGCGTCGGAGGTGTGATCGTTGACGAGGCGTGCCACTCCGGCGAGCAGCGGGTGGGTGCAGGCCGGGTGGTCGCTCCACCGCTCGCCCGCGAGATAGGACACGAACTCCATGAAGCACGCGCCCTTGCTGGGACTGCGATGCTTGCCGCGGGACAGCATCGGCATGACAGGAGGCACCGGAGGTATGTCACTGTGCACGAGTCACTCCACCAGAATCGCCCATCGGGTCTGATTCCAGTGTGCGCCCGTCACACGACGGTTCATAGAGGTGGAGACGGGATTTGAACCCGTGTACGCGGCTTTGCAGGCCGCTGCCTCGCCTCTCGGCCACTCCACCGAGCGAGGCCCTGACGTAAAAGACCTCTCGGAGCGGAAGACGGGATTCGAACCCGCGACCCTCACCTTGGCAAGGTGATGCTCTACCAACTGAGCCACTTCCGCGTCCGCCTCGCGGCGACGTGATAACTGTATCGGGTTTTCGATGCGGATGCGTACTCGAAGCCGTGAGGCGGCGCCGTCACCCCGGCGGGGCCGCGACAATGTAAGGCGTGAAAATCGGCACGCTCGACGTCTGGCCTCCTGTGGTGCTCGCCCCCATGGCGGGCATCACCAACATCGGCTTCCGCACGCTGTGCCGGGAGCAGGGCGGTGGGTTGTTCGTCTCCGAGATGATCACCTCCCGGGCCCTGGTGGAACGGGTGCCGCTGACGTTCCACATGATCCGCTTCGGGGAACACGAGACGCCGCGCAGCATCCAGCTCTACGGCGTGGACCCGGTGATCATCGGGAGGGCGGCCAGGATGATCCACGAGGAGGACCTGGCCGACCACATCGATCTGAACTTCGGCTGCCCGGTGCCCAAGGTCACCAGGCGGGGCGGCGGGTCGGCCCTGCCGTACAAGCGGAACCTGCTGCGCGCGATCCTCAGGGAGGCGGTCGCCAACGCCGGGCCGCTGCCGGTGACGATGAAGATGCGCAAGGGCATCGACGAGGACCACCTGACCTACCTCGACGCGGGCCGGATCGCCGCCGAGGAGGGCGTCGCCGCCGTCGCCCTGCACGCCCGTACGGCCAGGCAGCACTACGGCGGAACCGCTGACTGGGACGCGATCGCCCGGCTCAAGGAGGCGGTGCCGGAGATCCCGGTGCTCGGCAACGGCGACATCTGGAGCGCCGACGACGCGCTGCGCATGGTCGAGCGGACCGGCTGCGACGGCGTCGTCGTCGGGCGCGGCTGCCTGGGCCGGCCGTGGCTCTTCCGTGACCTGGCGCTGGCCTTCGACGGCTCGGCAGAGCGGGTGCGGCCCGACCTCGGGGAGGTCGGGGACATGATGCTCCGGCACGCCGAGCTGCTGTGCGAGGTGATCGGGAGCGAGCGGTACGGCCTGGCCGACTTCCGCAAGCACATCGGGTGGTACCTGAAAGGCTTCGAGATCGGGTCGGACGCCCGCCGCGCGTTCACCGCCGTCACCACCCTGACCGAGCTGCGCGACCGGCTCGCCGAGCTGGACCGCGGTCAGCCATGGCCGGAGGGGGTCGCCGACGGCCCGCGCGGCAAGAGCGGGGAGCGGGCCAAGGTGGCGCTGCCGCACGGGTGGCTGGACGACCCGTGCGACATGACCGTTCCCGGCGCCGACGCCGAGGACGCCACTTCCGGCGGTTAGAGCCGCCCCTGCACGGACTCCTGGTGGGCAGATAGCGACCTCGCCATGGACCGCGAGCCGCGGCCTCATGAAATGTGGGAGGCCACCGTGAAAACGGTCCAGAGCCAGGGGGGAATGGGGACGCCGGGTTGGGTGGGGGGGCCTTTGAGGAAGAAGTCGCGGGTCCAGCGGGCGGCGTCCTGGTCGTCGTCGTAGGCCTCGGAGAGTTCGGCGGCGAGGTTCTTGATGCCGCTGGCGCGGTCGGCGTCCCTGGTGGTGCGGGCGAGGGCGAGCGGCTCCAGGGTCTTGGCCAGGTCGCGGTGCGGGCCGACGGGGATCTCCTGGCGTCCCTGGGGAGTGGCGTACCACGTGCCCCCGGCCTGGTCGGGGTTCCTGCGGAACTCCAGCCTGCCGTGCGCGAACACGATCGCGGCACACCGCAGCAGGTCCACGTCGGCGCACAGGTTGAGCGCCGTGCCCGTCAGGTCGGGGAGGGCATCGTCCAGGACCCCGTCTCGGGCGAGCCGGGCCGAGTGGAATTCGAGCCGGGCGGCCCCCTTCTCCTCCACCATGACGTGCGGGGAGATGCCCCCGTCCGAGCGCTCGCGGTAGGACTCGCGCAGCCCCTCGACGCCCGTGAACGCGGGCAGCACCATCCGGTGCTGCACGGCGAAGTAGAGGATCTTGTCGGTCGTGGGGTAGTCGACCTGCTCCCCGGGCTCGGTGATCGGCATCAGCGTGACCCCCTGGGCGAGCAGCCGGTCGGTGAACCGCGTGCCGAACTCGTGCCCGGGCCCCTCTGCCGGCACGTCCGCGTAGACGTACTCGCTGATCTGCGGCGGGACCTGTGCCGCGTACCCGCTCTGCAGGTCGAAATGCCGGTCGCGGTCGTAATGAGACAGCAGCGCGCCGCCCTCGATCATCTCGCGCGCCAGCGCCTCGGGGTCCTCCCCGGCGGTCTCCAGCACCTCGAACACCGACATGTGACGGAGCCGGTCGAACAGCCGCCCGGTCGCACCGCCGATCGCCCGGGTCAGCACCTCAGGGGTGCACGGCTGCGGCTTCTCCTCCCCCCGCTGGACGTGCAGGCGTACCTCGCCGCGCTCGTCCGGGGACAGCGTCCAGAGCAGGGCTCGGCGCCGGGCGGCAAGCCGCTCGGGCAGGCCGCCCTTCTGCGGCGGATCGCCGACGCAGCGGGCGTAGAAGCGCTCCATGACCTGCTCCTCCACGGTTGGCACCATGCGGCGCAGCGGCGCAGCGTCCAGCTCGGAACGGTCGCCGGCGACCGCGGCCGACTCGGCCTCGAAGCCGCGAGACACCTCCCCGAGCGTGTCGCGGACCCGCGCGAGCTCGGCCTTGGCCGCCCCGATCGTGCCGATCATGTAGCCGAGCAGCTGCGTGGCCCGCTCCCAGCACTCGCGCTCGACCTCCGCCTCCAGGGCGCCCTGCCGGGCGGCCAGGTAGCGGAGCTGCTTGCGTCCCGAGCGCCCGGAGCTCAGCATGCTCTGCCGTTCCTGCTCGGCCAGGGCCTGCTTGGCACCGGGCTCGGGGGCGGGCGCGCGCTGCAGTTCGGTCTCGTACTGCCGGACCCGCGCGCCAACGGCGTCCAGGAACCGCTCGGCGGCGGTCACGCCGCCCTGCCCGCCGTCCTGCCCGCCGCTCAGCATGATCCCGACGGCGGAGTGCAGCGCGACGGTCCACTGCCGGCGGGCCAGCTCGGTGTTGCGGTCGGCGACCGGGTAGAACTGTCGCTGCGCCGCCGGCGTGCCCGTGGCCTTGCCCAGGTACCGCTGGACCTGCTGTGTGATGTCGGCGTCGAGGTCGGTGTTGCCGTGTCGGGTGCGCGAGAGCATGGACGTCCCGATGTCCTGGTAGGACTCCTCCAGGTTCGGGAGGAGCGGGAACGGCGCGGCCTCCTCGGCCGGATCGAGCCAGCGGGGGGCCGCCCGGCGCACGCCCCTGCCCCCGAGCTCCCGTCTGAGCAGGTACGGCACCCCGGTGGCGCCGTCCAGGGTGCCGCTCAGGAAGCGGTCCACCATCTCCGGCACCGGTACGGTGGTCTCGTCGAGCAGGTCGGCGGTGAACCGGGCCGCCGCGCGGACCGCGAGCGCGGAGACGATCGGCTGCCAGGCGTACTCGACCGTGTAGACGCCGAACGTCGAGTACAGGTCCTCGTGCCCCTTGAGGCGGCCTTCCTCGTTCACCCTGCGGCTGCGGCTGGAGCGGGAGCTCGGCAGGAGCTGGGCGTAGATGGCGTCGGTGATCGCCACCGGATACCCCTCCTGCAGCCGCCGGGCGTTGCCGCCGCGCGTGCCGTCGATCAGGTAGATTGCCCGGACCGGAGGTTCCCGCATCTCCCAGTCCTGGCCGGGGGCCCAGGCGAACTTCACCGGGTCCTCGGTAGTGATCAGGCGGTGCAGCTCGCGCAGCGCCGCGAAGCCGTTGGCCTCGCCCGCCTTGTAGGTGAGGTCGCTCAGCGTGCCGCGGAAGGCGGCGGGCATCACGCAGAACAGGGAGGTGCTGACCGCGAGGCCGGGCCGCCTGGCGGCCTCCTTCTGCAGCAGGACCAGCGTGTCGATGAGCAGCCCGGCCCCCGTGCCGCCGGCGATCGAGGTCACCACGTAGACGTCGACCTCGGAGTGCCTCTGGGTGAGCTCGTCGAAGGCCGAGGTCAGGTGTCGGCGAACCCGTCCATCGCCGCCCATGTCCTGAAAAAAGGCGATTCGCCCGAACGCGCGGATCTGTCCGGCGCCGTTGTTCATGAACGCCGTCGCCTGCGCCTCCCGGATCTGCCGGGCGTCGGCGGGCTTGAACCACCGGGAGACGAAGCTCGGCCGCTCCCCGGGCCGAGGGTCCTTCAGACGGCGGATGACCGGGCCGACCTCGGCATTGAGCAGGACGTCCTCGTTGCCGTCGTCCAGGCCGACCCGTCCCGCCTGCGGCCGGGCCTGGTCCACGTCGAAGGCCCGCAGGACCACCGCGGGGCTTCGCTCGGGACGGCCTTCCAGCTCCCGCCACCGCTTATGGGTGTCCAGACGCTGCTTGAGCTGGACGACGGCCTGGCTCCCCGTGCCGCCGAGCCCCACGATGAGAGTAGGACGCATCGGATACCCCTTCCGGGACGGATGTTCGAGATTCGGGTGTCACTGGCTGGAACGATCGACGTAGGCGAACTCGGTGTCATCGAGGAGGATCACCGACCGGCCCGGGTGCAGCTGCGCGTGCGCCGTGCGGCCGTCGCGCCGGTACCAGAGGTAGAGCACTCTCTCGGTGCCGGGCCTGCCGATTCGGCGCCGGCGCTGCGCCCGAACCTCGACCTGCCCGGCCGGTCCCTCCGACCGGCTCTGGTACGGCAGCCTCATGCGCCGGCCGGCCAGCCGGAAGTCCTCGGGGTAGGCGCTCTGCGGGGACACCGTCAACTGCTCGCCGTTCATCGTCACCCACCGGCGCTGCGTCAGGTAGCGGCCCAGCAGGACCATCAGGACCAGGGCGAGGAGGGCCAGGGCGATCTGCCAATACGGGATGCCCACCATGCTGACCGCCCGCGACCTCGCCTCGGCCTTCACCGCGGGAGGCGAGAAGGGGACGCGGATGTCCCGCGCGAGCACCGACAACCAGGGGGACTCGACCGTGCCCGACAGCCGCGCGGCGCCCCGGACGACCTCCTCCTGCACACCGATCCGCCACCGGAAGGTCTGCGGGGCGGTGAGCTTGAAGCGGACCGTGGCCTTGCCCTTGGGCGGCAGGTCCACGTCCGGCGCGACGGCCCGCCCGGATGCCCCGCCGACACGCAGCGTCAACCCGGACACGTGCAACGGCACCCGCTCGGCCAGGGAGGTCAGCTCCGCCGTGATCTCGCTGCCCTCGGCGCCGACCGTGACCTCGCCGGGGAGCGTCGCCTGGACGGCGAGCCGTTCCCCCTGCAGCACCGCGGCCGCCTTGTCCAGCCGCACCTGGTCCTTGACGTGGTACAGGTAGGGCTTGACCTGGTCCGCGGGCAGGTTCAGCACCTCGGTGTGGCCGAAGATCTCGCCGAACAGCTGGGCCCCCTTCTTCTGATCGTCGGCCAGCGCGAGCGCGTAGCTGCGCAGGGGCCGCCGCTCGGTGACCGCCTGCGCCTCGGACCGCAGGCCCGGGACCCACTGCGCGGTGTCCTTCACGTACTGCGACCCCGGCGGCGGCGAGTGGTCGCCGTCGGTCAGCATGATCACGATCGCCGGGTCGTCGCCCGCCCGCCCGAGCGCGTCGATCGCCGACTTGATCGCGGCGCCGATGTCGGTGCTGGTCCCTGTGGCCCGGTCGGGCAGGTTCTGCAGGGCCTTGCTGCCGGCGCCGTTCAGCGGCCCGGAGAAGTCGATCTGCGCCAGGCTGTCGAAGTTGATCAGCGTGAGCCGGTCCTTGTCGTCCAGCGCGTCGAGCAGCGGTGCCAGACCCTCGCGGGCGCTCTGGTACAGATCCGGCCCTTTGTCGTCCTGCATGGACCCGGAGGTGTCGATCAGCACCACGTAGTCGGCGGGCAGCTTGTCCACGCCGAGCCGATCGAGCACCTCCTCCAGGCTGCTCTGTGGCGGCTCGGCGAACGCGGTCGGCGCGGACGCGGCCGTGCCCGCAAGGATGACGGTGAGGATCATCAGCAGTGCTCCGGTCAGGGAGGCCGCCCGGCGCAGCAGGCTCGCGGACATGGTCAACGCTGCCCCTCCCGGTACAGCACGCGTGCGGGCTTTCTCACCCTGTCGTTCTCGACGATCTCCAGGCGCAGGCAGGCCAGAACGCCGCTGATCGGGTACGCGCCCCCCATGGGGACGTCGATGGGGACGCGGTCAGCCTCGTCATCGCGGGACAGGGTGCCGGTGCACCGGCGCACGACGACGTTGCGCGACTCGAGTTCCGCGGTGGCGTCGTTCACGATGCTGTAGGCGACATCGCGCAGGTGGTCCCACCAGCTTCCGGGGAAGGCGGGCGGATAATGGGCCACGGAGGCGAGATGGGCGTCGATCTCGTACAGGCCGCTCAGGCGCTCCCACGCCTTGTCGCCGCCGGGCGGGTTCACGTTCATCACCCGGCGGATCGCCGTCGTCAGCGCCTTGTCGTACTCCGCTCGCTTCTCCGCCAGCGGGTAGGGACGGTCACGGTTCATCCGGTACCAGAAAAGCGAGGGGTCGAGGTCCGCGACGGCCAGCACCAGGGTCGCCAGGTCCGACATCCTGCCCAGAAGATCGTCGTCGCCCGGGCCGGGCAGCCCGGCGCGTCGGCGTCCCTCATGGTGCGTGGTGACCGTCGGCACGTCGAGCTCCGGCCATCCCCGCACGATGACCATCGGCTTGTCGCCGGGAACCAGCGGCAGCAGCAGCGTGTTCTCCGCACTGAAGCCGGTGCCGGCGTACGTGCGGGCGATGGCGTCGACCTCGCGCATGAACTCGGACACGGGATCGCGAGGCAGGCGCAGCAGCATCACGTTCAGCCGCTGCCACCGTCCGGCCAGGCCCTCCGCCGTGAGGTCGTCGCGGTCGAAGTCGGGGTCGGAATCGTCGGGAAGCCCACAGGCCCGGCGGACCTTCCGGTAGAGGGCGGTCACCTCCCCGGCGGCTTCCAGGGAGATGGGCGGCTTGGACTCGCGCGATCTCAGCAGCGAGGTGTCTTCGCCGGAAGGCGTCGGGCCCGAAGGACGCGGACGCGGGTTCGACCTGTCCTCGTCGTCTTCAGCGCGCTGCTCGTCGCCCTGCGAGGGCGTGTGGGAGTCCCGCATGGGGCCGCGGTCCCCCAGGAACTCCTCGACGAGGGACCTCAGCTCGTGGCGCGCTCGCTTGCCCGGGTCGGGCGGCCCGGCCCGCAGCGTCGTCATGCTCACCTCATGGAGACGGCCCAGCACGTAGACCATGACGTCCAGCACCATGTCCTCGTGGCCCGGCGTGCCGCGCAGCTCTTCCAGGGCTCTGATCAGGGCGATCGCCTGTTCGTCGGAGAATGCCATCACTGCTGCCCGTTGTAGGGGTCGTCGGGGTCCACGCCGCGCTGCGGGCGCACGGAGATGTCCAGGGTCAGCACCTTTCCGGAATGGTCCTGCAGATCGGCGACGTCCCTGGCCTTCCAGTAGTCCGGCCGCTCCGCGTGGATCCGCAAGCTTCCGGTCTCGTCGAGAGTGGCCCAGTAGGAGGTGTAGGCGGCGTCGGCCGGCGCCGTCACGGTGCCCAGTTCGAGGCTGCGCTCGTCCTGGTCGAGGAAGAACGCCCACTGCCCGTTGCGGGGCGGGTCGGGCAGCGGACAGCCGCTGATCACCCCGTCCACGCTGCGGCCGGAGTCGTCGGTGAACCGCTGGAAGAACGGGCCCGCCGCGGAGTCGTGGGTGGTGAAGACCCGTGACCCTCCGAGGTCGTCGTTGCCGGTCGGCCGGTTGACGGTGATCCTCTCAGCCATGTCCAGGCCGAACGCGATGTCCTGGTCGGCGAGCCGGTCCGCCATGTGGACCACCTCGATGGCGTCGCGGTCCATGACCAGGTAGCCTGGCTCCTCGCCGCGCCACAGGTGCAGGCGGAGCTCCTGGTGGTCGTCCACCTCCACCTGCGCCGATATCTGGGCGGGCCAGATGGTGCGGTTGATCTCGAACGAGGGGTCGGCGCGCTGCTGGTCCACCAGCGCGTTCTCCCACTTGAACGAGCCCCACTCCTGGTTGGTGCCCCCGTAGACCACCCTCTGGACGGTGAGGCCGTCGCCCAGCCGGAGCAGGCGGCTACGCAGGAACGACCGGCCGCCGCGGTGCTGCGGGAACTCGTCGCCGACCTTGAAGAGGGTGGAGTCGTGGTCGCCGCCACCGCCGCGGATCAGGGTGTAAGGCAGGTTGCGGAAGAGGTTGTCGATGTCGATGTCCACGTCCGTGCCGCCGTGCACGACGATGTTCCTGACCTCGTCGTCGGACAGGTGGTAGCCGCGGACCACGGCGGCCCAGGCCGCGCCGATGGACGCCGCGTTCTTCGCGTACCGCCGCTCACCGACGATCTCCACCGAGTCGAACTTGGCCGGGTCGGCGTCGCGGGCGCAGAAACGCTCCTTGATCACGGTGCGCAGCAGCGGGGTCATGCCGGCCTTGCCGGTAAGCACGATCCGGTCCAGCCGGTCGTCCGGCCCGTCCAGCCGCGCCTGGGCCAGGCCTAACGCGAGCTGGGCGATCTCCTCCAACATCGGCCGGGTGATGTCGTGCAGCGTCGCCTGGCCCAGGACGGGCTTCTGGAGGATCCCGGGCTGCGAGGTCTGCGACTCCTCGAAGGCGATGTCGATGAGGGGCCGCAGGTCCAGCTCGTCGATCACGTGCTCGGGCTGCTCGTTGAGTGACAGCTTGACCTTCTCCGCCAGCCTCCACAGGCCGTCGAACAGGCGGCCGGCGCGGTCGGCCGAGGTCTCGTCCAGGGGTGGGTCGCCCCGGTAGTGCGTCCGTACCACGCGTTCGACGTCGGCGAACAGGTCCGGGTCGTGCATGCGCCGCCCGGCGGTTCCGCCCCGCAGGACGGCCAGCATGTCCCCCTGCAGCTTGCCCGCGAGGTACTTCTTGCCGTCGCGCCGTGACGGGTGGAGCTCGCTCACGGTGAGGTCCAGCCACTGGCGGACGTCGGTTGACCCGCTCTCGGCGGCCGAGCGGAGCACCAGGTCGGCGATCACGGCCTTGAGCCAGTGGAACACGCGCAGGGTGAGGAAGTTGCCGCCGCGCTGCGCCTTGCCGCTGGTCCCGCGCAGGGTCGGCACGATGCTGTAGTCGCGGCCCGTGTACGGGAGCATCTCCACCCGGTGGCGGGCGGTGCGGTCCTTCAGCAGGAAGCGCACCAGGGCGATGTCGGTCGTCCCGCCGCCGACGTCGATGACCAGCACGTTCTCCTCGTAGGCGCCGGTGGCGCCCTTGACCGGCCGGTAGCGTGCCCGCAGCGCCTCCAGGCCCGTGCCGTAGTGGGGGCCGAGGTCGCGCATGAGGAAGAACAGGGCGGCGGCGATCGCCTCGTCGTAGTCGGTGTCGACCAGGGTGACGCCGAGTGTCTCGTGGACGATGCGCCGCAGGTTCCGCCGCACGTCCGGCGACGACATCGTGGGGTACGTCAGGACGACATGGTCGAGGCGGCCGGGACCGAACGCCGGGCGGCCCTCCTCGATGAACCCGTCACCCCGGCCGAGAAGGGACGAGACGACGCCCGCGAACAGCCCTTCGGCGCCGATCGCCCGGTTCTCCTGGTCGATGTGGCTCTCCGGCGGCACCCGCGTCACGAGCTGCTTGAGGTTGAGCACCGCCACGGGTGTCTTCTCCTGCCCCTCGAACGTCTGCGGGCGCAGCCGCACCAGCAGCGGGTTTTCCTGCCGCACCTCGGCGCGGCTGATCACCTCGCTGCTCTCGAGGTCGCCGAACGTCACCACGTGCAGCCAGCGCTGTTCGAGCGCGGGCGCCGTGAACGCCGCCTCATGGCAGCGGTGCAGGCGGTAGCGCAACCAGCGGCGCACGGCCTCGGTGCAGGTCGCGGCCCGCCGGTCCAGATCGCGGATCAGGTCGTGCAACTCTCCTGGCGAGGTCGCCGTGGTCCCTTTGATCAGCTGCACGAGCGCAGCGGCGGTCGCGTCCGGACGGTCCAGCCGGTCGGCGGCGATCCCGTCGAGCACGCCCTTCCACTCCTTGTGGTGGCGTTCCCGCGGCATGTCGGTGACCGGCAGGCCGTCGGTGAGCAGCGACGTGACGGCCTCCAGCAGCGCCGCGTGCTGCGCCGCCGGCAGAGGCGGGCGCTCGGCGACGTTGCGGTCGTACAGGGTCATCGTGGTGTTGGTGGTGCCGAAGTCGATCGCCACGAACCCGCTGTGCCGGTCGTTCTTGGCGACCCGACGCGGCTCGGGCGCCCATTCCAGCCGAGTGGTCACCGGCCCGCTCCCTTCATCCAGTCCGGGGTGTCGTCCTCGTCGTCCGGTTTCCATCCCGCGGGGCCGTCCGTCGACGCCTCGTACTCGCCGAGCATGAGATCGATCTCGCGCGCCACGTCTGCGGGCCCGAGGTGGTCGCCGCGGCCGCAGACGAAGCCGACGAAGTCCTCGCCGCTGGTGCTGCGGGGCATGGCCGTCCTCAGCGCCTCCAGGGTGGAGACGATCTGGGCGCTCTGCCGCTGCAGTCGCCGGCGCAGGCGCACGACACCGGACCGCAGCAGCGCGTTGGTCAGCTCCCTGCGCAGCAGCATCAGACGCGTCTGATGGTGGCCGTTGCGGCTGGACAGGTCGAAGTCGGCGTCCCTGTCGACGGGGAAGTCGGGGTGCCAGGGCAGCCACCGGCCGTCGGAGCCCTCGGCGTCGGCGAGCGGGAAGGCGCCCTCGGCGGGGGCGGCGTCGAACTCGCGACCCCCCTCCGCGGCCTCGTGCTCGATCGTCGACAGGCGCAGGGCGCGGGCGAGCGCGCGCACGTCCTCGCGGCCCTTCAGACGGCCGGCCACCGGGACCAGCAGAGGCGTCAGGGCCGTGTCCAGCGGCTCCATCCGGCGCTTGGCCGCGTGGACCCAGGAACGGACGATCTTGTCGGACACCTCGGCCACGGAACGGTCCATGTCCTGGAGGGCCGAGTCGAACCTGCGGTGGAACAAGCCCGTGGTGTCGGGCAGGTCGGGGCGGCCCCGGGGGATGCGCTGCTCCTCCAGCGCCTCCAGCAACTCCGTCCACAGCGCCCAGCTCGCCACCTGGTCGGCGGCGATCTCCTCCACCAGCCGGCGCGGGGTCGGTCCGTGCCCCGCCTCGTCTGACGCCGAGCCGGGACGGACGATGGGACGGTCGATGTCGGTCAGCTCGCTGCGGGCCGAGTCGATGATCCTGCGCAGCTCGGCCGCGACGTCGCCCAGCACCTTGCTCAGGGCCTGCCGCGAGGAGACCTCCGGTTCGGGCACGGCCCTCTCGTCATCCAGCGAGTCGGCCAGTTCCCGCATGCACACGTGGAACTCGGCGTCCCGCTGACGGACAAGGGCCGCCCGCTGTGCCAGGCCGTGGCTCTCGACGTGAGACTCGATCAGGCGCCGCAACCCGTCCATCCCACCGTCCGCGGCTACCGACTCCAGGGCGCGGTTCAGGAAGCCGGGACCGCCGATGGCCAGCCGCTCCGCCACGGCCGTCCAGGGCCCGGAGGGCGGCGTGCCGTCGCCGTCGCGCGGGCCGGCGGCGGCCAGGCGGTGGATCTGGGCGCTGGTGAAGACGATCCGCTCGGGGTGGCCCTGGCTGACCAGTGCGTCGGCGAGGTTGATCAGGCTCTGCAGCTGCCGGTGCGCGCCGATGACCTGGGCTTCGGTCAGGCCGCCCTCCGGGCGGGTGAGGTCGCGGGACGGCGGGTCCAGGAGGTCGAACATGGAGGCGGCGAAAAGGATGCTCTCGCCGCGCCGCTGGGGGTCCTCAACGCCGGTGAGGTAGTCGGTCCTGATCTCCATCGCCTCGCCGCGGAACGGGTCGGTGGCGTCGACGACCACCAGGACGGTGGCGATGTCCGCCAGTTCGAGGCGGGCGAGGAACTTGTCGCGCAGGCCCGACTGGCTGGAGCCGAGGCCGGGGAAGTCGACCAGCACGACATCGTTCGGGCTGCGCAGGCCGTCCAGGGGCCAGACGGACCGGGGGACGCCGATTTCGGCCGTGATCCGCCGGATCAGGGGAAGCACCGTGCGCAGTCCGCTCGCATCGGTGGCCGATCCCCTGCTCACCGCCGGGGCCCGCATGATCTTCTGGGGCGGCATGCTGCCGATCGGCAGGAGAGTGCCGAGGGTCGACGCCTGGCGGACCACGTTCCACGGCACGCGGACCGCGACCCTGTCGTCACCGCCGATGACCTCGCCGCCGATCAGCTCGGCCTGGAGGAAGTCGACCAGCTCTTTGATCTTGAGGCGCAGGCTCGGGACGTTGTCGTCAGTGGTGCCCCAGGTCTGGTCGCACCATCGCTGCCAGCGGTCCAGCGGCGCGTCCTCGGCGTCCTCGGCCAGTGCGAGGGCCTCCTCGACTTCGGTCACCGGCCGTTTCACCTTCCCGGCGTGCTCGGCGATCTGCGACACCAGGAACCGCTTGCAGCTCGCGGCCTCCTGGCGGGTCAGGAACGTGACCAGCACCTCGTCCGGCCGGGAGGGGCGGGGGGCGTCGGTGGGTTCCAGGCGCAACGCGGTGACGTTGCCGGTCGTGGGGGTCTTGCCTGTGGGCAGCAGGTCCGGATCACCGAGTAGGGCGCCGAGCAGGCTCGACTTGCCCGCGTTGTACGCGCCCAGCACGCCGATGCCGAGTGGGCCGTCCGCGACCTCTACGAGGGCGTTTCGGGCTTGGCGGAGGTTGGCGAGTGGTTCGGCGGGGAGCAAGGGAAGCCAGGGCTTTTGAGTGATCTTGCTCAGTTGGGTTTCGACTCTGTCTCGGCGGGTTCGGATGTCTTCTATGTCGCTTGTCACCAACTATCCTTCCGGCGCTTCAAATGCTGAATCGTCCGTTTCGCTGGCCGGTGAAACGCGCTCGCGCGTCGCATGCGAAGTTTGTCGGGTTGCGGAGCAGGTCATAGAATCGCCCTCGGCCACGCGAGGTGGTGTGACATGCGGATCTTCCCGAGATTCGCGCACCCCCATCCCTACGCGGTTGGGCGGTAGGAATCGTAGAGCCGGAAGGCCGGCGAGATACCCGCATAATATGGAATTCGCGAAATCGTGATCGGTGTCCGTGATCGCGGTTCGCAGGGGAGCGGGATGTGGTCGGGCCCGCCATGATTCGTGCGGTTCCTCGCCCGCGCCCTTCACGGCGTAGGTTTCTGAGTCGCCGCCCCGACGTGGGCAGGACAATCCCCACCAAAGTGACGGGGCTGCGGACAGGACATTTGAACGCGTCGCCCGGCGCATCCTCGTTGACCGCGAATCCGCTGATCAGAGCTGCATATCGGCGATGCGGCGGTCAGAGCCGGTTGAAGCCGGTGATGTGGAGCACGGCGTGGCCCTCCTCGTCGGAGGCGGCCAGGTCGACCTCGGCGCTGATGCCCCAGTCGTGGTGGCCCGCCGGGTCGTCGATGATCTGACGTACCCGCCACAGCTCCTTCTCCTCCTCGATGAGGAGCAGGGCCGGGCCCCGGGCGGCGGGTCCGGTGCCGATCTCGTCGTGTTCCTCGTAGTAGGCGTCGAGCGCGGCTCCCCAGTCGAAGTCGGGGTAGAGCTCGACGAGCTCCTCCTCCCGGTCCAGGGCGGCGAGCTCGACCAGGCGGAACATCGCGTTGCGCACCAGCACCCGGAAGGCGCGGGTGTTGGCGGTGACCGGCCTGGTCCTGGCCTCCAGCTCGTCGGCGGCCTCCAGCGCCGCCTCCGGGTTGGCCAGCTTCTCCCACTCGTCGATCAGGCTGGAGTCGACCTGGTGGATCATCTCGCCGAGCCACTCGATCAGGTCGAGCAGGTCACCGGTCTTGAGGTGCTCGGGGACCGTCTTCGACAGCGTCCGGTACGCGTCGGCGAGGTAGCGCAGCACCGTCCCCTCCGAGCGGGCCAGCTCGTAGAACTGGATGTACTCGGTGAACGTCATGGCCCGCTCGTACATGTCGCGCACGATCGTCTTGGGACTGACCGTGTGGTCGCCGACCCAGGGGTGACCCTGCCGGTAGGTCTCGTACGCCCCGAAGAGCAGATCGGACAGCGGCATCGGGTAGGTGATCTCGGCGAGGCGCTCCATGCGCTCCTCGTACTCGATCCCGTCGGCCTTCATCTGCGCGACGGCCTCGGCACGCGCCTTGTTGAGCTGGGCGTGCAGGATCTGGCGCGGGTCGTCGAGCGTCGACTCCACGATCGAGACCAGGTCCAGCGCGTACGTCGGGGACTCGGCGTCGAGCAGCTCGAACGCGGCGAGCGCGAACGTCGACAGCGCCTGGTTGAGCGCGAAGTCCTCCTGCAGGTCGACGGTGAGCCGGGCCCGGCGGCCGTGCTCGTCGGGCTCCTCGAGCGTCTCCACGATGCCGCCGGCCAGCAGCGAGCGATAGATGGCGATCGCGTGGCTGATGTGCCGCCGCTGGGCCTTGCGGTCCTCGTGGTTGTCGGTGAGCAGCCGCTTCATCGCCTGGAAGCAGTCGCCCGGCCGGTTGATCACGGCCAGCAGCATGGCGTTGCTCACCTTGAACCGGGACGTCAGCGGTTCCGGCTCGGCCGCCTGCAGCTTCTCGAACGTCTCCTCGCTCCACCCGACGAAGCCCTCCGGCGGCTTCTTGCGCGCGTAGCCGCGCCGCCGCTTCGGATCGTCGCCGATCTTGGCCAGGGCCCGCTCGTTCTCGACGACGTGATCGGGGGCCTGGCAGACGACGTAGCCGACAGTGTCGAATCCGGCCCGGCCGGCCCGCCCGGCGATCTGGTGGAACTCCCGCGCCCGCAGCCGCCGCACCCGGTTGCCGTCGAACTTCGACAGCGCGGTGAACAGGACCGTCCTGATGGGGACGTTGACCCCGACGCCCAGGGTGTCGGTGCCGCAGATCACCTTCAGCAGCCCCGCCTGGGCCAGCCGCTCCACCAGCCGGCGGTACTTGGGCAGCATCCCCGCGTGGTGGACGCCGATGCCGTGCCGTACGAGCCGGGACAGCGCCCGGCCGAAGCGGGTGGTGAACCGGAAGTTGCCGATCAGCTCGGCGATCGCCTGCTTCTCCGCCTTCGAGCACATGTTGATGCTCATCAGCGCCTGGGCCCGCTCCATCGCGGCGGCCTGGGTGAAGTGGACGACGTACACCGGGGCCTGCTGGGTGGCGAGCAGCTCCTCCAGCGTCTCGTGCAGCGGCGTCACCCGGTAGGAGTACAGCAGGGGGACCGGGCGCTCGGCGTGCTTGACCACGGCGGTGGGGCGGCCGGTGCGGCGGGTGAGATCCTTCTCGAAGCGCTCCACGTCGCCGAGGGTGGCCGACATCAGCACGAACCGGGCCTGCGGCAGCTCCAGCAGCGGCACCTGCCAGGCCCAGCCGCGGTCCGGCTCGGCGTAGAAGTGGAACTCGTCCATGATCACTGTGCCGACGTCGGCGTCGGCGCCGTCCCGCAGCGCGATCTGCGCGAGGATCTCGGCGGTGCAGCAGATGATCGGGGCGTCGGCGTTCACCGAGGCGTCGCCGGTCATCATGCCGACGTTCTCGGTGCCGAACAGGGCGCACAGGTCGAAGAACTTCTCCGAGACCAGCGCCTTGATGGGCGCGCTGTAGAAGCTCACCTCGTCCTTGGCCAGCGCGGCGAAATGAGCTCCGGCGGCGACCAGGCTCTTGCCCGACCCCGTCGGGGTGGCGAGGATCAGGTTGTTCCCGGAGACGACCTCGATCAGCGCCTCCTCCTGGGCCGGATAGAGCGTGAGCCCGCGTTCGGCGTTCCAGGCCACGAACGTGTCGAACAGCGAGTCGGGTTCGGGGTCAGAGGGGAGGCGCCGGATCAGGCTCATGCTTTCGCTCACACCTCCTATCCTGCCGAAGCCGTCCCACTGGTTCGACCCTGATCGGCGGCGTCGGCGAGTTCCACGGCGACTTCGAGGGCCGCCTCCATGCGCTGCCGCGGCGTCAGGTCGTCGTCGGGCAGGGCGAACCAGACGGCGTGCAGCGTGAACAGCGCCATCGCGCGCCTCAGCCGGGTCGCCGGGGGATCCTCGGGCCGGGTGAGCACATCGAGGAGCTCGGCCATCCGCTCACGCACCCGCTCGGGTTTGCGCATGCTGTGCAGCGCCGCCTGGTTGCGCTGCATGAGCTGCATCACCTCATGGTGGCGTCCACCCGTCATCTTCCCGGCGTAGCGCCGGATCACCTCCCGCCGGGTCTCCGGGGTCGCGGGCTGCCGGCGCGCCCAGTCGATCAGCTCATCGAGTGCCTGGGTGTGATCCTCGATGAGACTGGCGATGATGTCTTCTTTGGACTTGAAGTGATAGTAAAGTGCCGCTTTGGTCACGCCGAGGGCCTCGGCGATCTCCCGCAGCGAGGTGGCCTCGTATCCCTGCTCGGTGAAGAGCCGGATGGCGACATCCTGGATACGCGACCGCGTGTCTGACTGTGCACCCATGCCTGCTTTGGTTCCTTAATTCAACTTGACGGCCGGCAAGTAAGGACAATACCGTAACGCTGGTAACTAGCCGGTCGGCAAGTAAGCAAAGTTTCTTAAAATAGGGGGCACCCACCATGACGGAGACCTCGGCCGCACCCGCCGGCCGGTCCCGGGAAGTGATGATCGTCTTACCCGGCCTGCTGCTGGCGATGATGCTGGCGATGCTGGACAACATGATCGTCGGCACCGCCATGCCGAGGATCGTGGGCGAACTGCAGGGCCTGGACTACTTCACCTGGGTCACCACCGCGTACGTGCTGGGCACCACGGTCTCGACCCCGATCTGGGGCAAGCTCGGCGACCTCTACGGACGCAAGAACATCTTCCTGAGCTCGATCGTCATCTTCCTCGTCGGCTCCGCGCTGTGCGGCATGGCCGGCTCGGTGCTGTTCGGCGGCACCGACGGCGGCATGATCGAGCTGATCGCGTTCCGGGCGGTGCAGGGCCTCGGCGCCGGCGGGCTCATCGTCGGGGTGATGGCGATCGTCGGCGACCTGGTGCCGCCACGCGAGCGCGGGCAGTACCAGGGCATCATGGCCGCGATCATGTCGCTCGCGATGATCGCGGGCCCGCTCGTCGGCGGCTTCATCACCGACCACCTGAACTGGCGCTGGGCCTTCTACGTGAACCTCCCGCTGGGCGGGGTGGCGCTGATCTGGCTGATCCTCAAGCTTCACCTGCCCAAGCACCGCACCGAGCACCGCATCGACTGGTCCGGCGCGGCCGTGCTCACGGTGGGCATCACCGCGATCGTGCTGATCACGTCGTGGGGCGGCCAGAAGCACGGCTACCCCTGGGGCTCCTGGCAGATCCTCGGGCTCGCGGGGTTGGCGGTCGTGGCGCTGGCCCTGTTCATCCCGGTCGAGCGGCGGGCGGCCGAGCCGATCATGCCCCTGCACGTGTTCCGCGACCGGAACTTCGCGCTGATCAACGTGCTGGGTTTCCTGCTCGGCTTCGCGATGTTCGGCGCGATCACGTTCCTGCCGATGTTCCAGCAGATCGTGCAGGGCGCCACGGCCACCAACTCCGGGATGCTCCTGCTCCCGATGATGGCCTCGTCCATGGTCGTGTCACTGTTCGTCGGCAAGGCGATCACGCAGACCGGCAGGTACAAGAGCTTCCCGGTGATCGGCGGGGCGATCATGGCGGTCGGCATGGTCCTGCTGGCATTCCAGGACGTGCACACCCCGCTGTGGCAGACCGGCGTGTTCATCGGCGTTCTCGGCCTCGGCATGGGCTTCCTGATGCAGACGACCATGCTGATCGCGCAGAACAGCGTCGAGCAGAAGGACATGGGTGTGGCCAGCAGCGCCGCCACCTTCTTCCGCTCCATCGGCGGGTCGTTCGGCATCTCGCTGTTCGGCGCGGTCTTCAACAACCGTCTGGCCGATGAGATCACCGCCAAGCTCGGCCCGGAGGCGGCCGCCGTGGCCGGCGCCGGAGGCGGCCATATCGAGAAGAGCTTTCTCGAGCAGCTCCCGCCGCCGGTCAAGGCGGGGTTCCTGGAGGCGCTCGCCAACGCGATCGGCTCAGTCTTCCTGTGGTCGGTCCTGTTCGCCGCACTCGTCCCGGTGATCGCCGCCTTCATCAAGCACGTGCCGCTGCGCAGCGGCCGGGACGGCCAGAACGACCAGAACGGCGAGCCGGGCGGCGAGTCCGCCGAGTCCGCCGCGATGGCCGCCGCCGAGTGACGGCCGCCGGTCACGTCACGTACGGCTCATGCCCGGCGGGGCGTGAGCCGTACGCGTACCCGATGGCCGGAGATCAGGCGGGCCGCTCGACCCGGTCGCCCGACCAGTCCGTGTGGAAGGCGCCCTCGCGGTCGACCCGGCGGTAGGTGTGGGCGCCGAAGTAGTCACGCAGGCCCTGCAGGAGCGCCGCGGGCAACCGGTCCCGCCGCAGCGCGTCGTAGTACGCGAGCGCCGAGGAGAACCCGGGCGTCGGAACGCCGATCGTCGCCGCCGTCGCGACCACGCGCCGCCAGGAGACCTGGGCGTCGGCGAGGGCGGCCGCGAAGGTGGGGTCGACCAGCAGCGTCGGCAGCGTCGGCCGGGCCTCGTACGCCTCCCGGATCCGATCCAGGAATCGTGCCCTGATGATGCAGCCGCCCCGCCAGATGGTCGCCATGGCGCCCGGATCGATGCTCCAGCCGTACTCCGCGCTCGCCGCGGCGATCTGGTCGAAGCCCTGGGCGTACGCCACGATCTTGGAGGCGTACAGCGCCCGCCGCACGTCTTCGACCAGGTCGGCGCCGTCCGCGGCGCCCTTTTCCTGCGGGCCGGCGAGCGAGCGGGCGGCCGTCCGCTGGTCGGGGTGGCCGGACAGGGCACGGGCGAACACGGCTTCGGCGATGCCCGTCACCGGCACGCCGAGGTCGAGCGCGCTCTGCACGGTCCAGCGGCCGGTGCCCTTCTGCTCGGCCTGGTCCACCACGACGTCGACGAAGGGCCGGCCCGTCGCCGCGTCGGTGTGGCCGAGCACCTCGGTGGTGATCTCGATGAGGTACGACTCCAGGTCGCCCCGGTTCCACTCTCGGAAGACGTCGGCCAGCTCCTGCGGACTGAGCCCGAGTGCCTGCCTGAGCAGGTCGTAGGACTCCACGATGAGCTGCATATCGGAGTATTCGATGCCGTTGTGCACCATTTTCACGAAATGCCCGGCCCCGTCGGGGCCGACGTGCACGCAGCACGGCGTCCCGTCGACCTTCGCGGCGACGTCCTCCAGCAGCGGACCGAGCGTCTCGTACGCCTCCGGAGCGCCGCCCGGCATGATGCTCGGGCCGTTGAGCGCCCCCTCCTCGCCGCCGGAGATCCCGGCGCCGACGAAGTGGAGGCCCCGCTCCCGCAGGGCGGCCTCCCTGCGCCGGGTGTCGGCGTAGAGAGCGTTGCCACCGTCAATGATCATGTCGCCCGGCTCCATGTGGGCGGCGAGCTCCTCGATCACGGCGTCGGTGGGCGCCCCGGCCTTGACCATGATGATCGCCTTGCGGGGGCGCCGCAGGGAGGCGACGAACTCCTCGACCGAGCCGGCCGCCAGGAAGGCGCCCTCGTCACGGTGCTGGTCCATGAAGGCGGTGGTGCGGTTCTGGGTACGGTTGTGCACCGCGACCACATGGCCGTGATGGGCGAAGTTCCTCGCCAGGTTGCGCCCCATCGTCGCCAGCCCGGTCACTCCGATATCTGCCTTGTCCATGCCTCTAGTCATATACCTACGGGGACCGAAGCACTGAGGCGTGTTCAGATGCCGGAACGGGACGACTCGATCTCTTGACGGCGCGCTCAGAATGTTTCGGTATGAGCACCGAAACCGTCATCCCCGGCCTGCCCTGCCGGCACCTCGACGACGTCCTGCCCTTCTACACCGCGCTCGGGTTCGAGGTGACCTATCGCCAGGAGCGCCCCAATCCGTACGCCGCCGTCCGCCGGGGCGGGATCGAGTTGCACTTCTTCGGCGTGCCCCAGTTCGATCCCGCCGACTCCATGGGCAGCGTGGTCGTGCTCGTCCCCGACACACAGGCGCTGTACGACGCGTTCGCCGCGGGCCTGCGCGCCGCCTTCGGCAAGATCCCGGTGTCCGGGATCCCGCGGATGACCCGGCCGCGGCGCAGGCAGGGCACCCCGGGCGGATTCACGGTCGTCGATCCCGGCGGGAACTGGCTGCGGATCAGCAGGAGCGCGGACACCCGTGACGGGCCGGATCCGTCGGAGGGCAGGCTGGCGCGTGTGATGGCCGCCGCCGCACGTCAGGCCGACGCTCACGGCGACGAGGCGGCGGGGATCCGCGTGCTGGAGACCGGCCTCGCCCGGCACGCCGACGCCCCACCCGCCCAGCGCCTGCCCGCGCTGGTCTACCTCGCCGAGTTGCGGCTGCGCACCGGTGACCGTGACGCCGCGGCGGCGCTGCTCACCGAGGTCGGCGCCATGGAACTGACGGCCGACGATCGTCACGCGCTCGCCGCCGACCTGGCGACCGCGGCCGAGGTCGCCGCCGACCTCAGTTCCCGTTAGGGGCCGAACCGTTCACGGTGAGCACGGGCTCGGGCACCTCGATGGCCGGGAACGTTCCGGTGTCGATGATGCCGTGCTCCCGGTAGGCCGCCTCCAGCAGCGCGTGTGCCTGGGGCTCCAACTTCCACAGTGCGCGGTACTTCTTCGCCGTCGCGAGGGGGATGCCGACCTCCTGGGCGATGTCCGCGGCCCGGGGGACGTACCTGCGCTCGATCTGCTGGTCCCAGTACTGCCGTGCGGCGCGGATCCGCGCCGCACGCTCGGCCGTGTCCACGACGGGCGGGGCGGGGTCGGCGGGACGGTGCTCGTCGTCCTCGTCGTCGACCAGATAGGTGACCCGGGATCCCGGCAGGGCCGCCGGGGGAGCGGCGACCGCCCCGCCTCCGCCGGCCTGCGGCTGCTCGGGAGCCCACGGCACCGGTGGGCTGAGGTCGATCAGGGCGGAGGTGTTGTAGAGCGCGCCGATCTGGGAGAGCAGCGCCTCCTGCCGCTTCTCGTCCACCGCGAGGCCGGTGTGCTCGACGGCGCGGTCCATCGCCTTGTCGAGCTCGGCGAGCGCCTTGCGGATCTTGCGGTCCGACGCGCCCGCCTCGCGCAGTGCACGGGCCCGCTTGGCCGCCAGGGCCACCCGGGTGAGCCTGCGGTGGGCGTCCACCTCGCTCGTGGTCCGGTCGCCGGCCTCGGCCAGCCCGATGCGGACCAGCATCCGCTCGGGGGTGATCCGCCAGTTGATGCGGGAGCGGCCGGTGATGCGGTGCCGTTCGATCGCCATGCCCCGCTCCCACAGCCAGGCGGCCACGAGCGGCGCGGCGAGACGGAACACGGCCTCGGCGACACTGCGGGCGTCCATGCTCGACAGCACGGCGGACAGGCAGGTGAGCGCCCACACGGCGATGCCGTCGATGCCGGCCGAGAAGTTCTCGCGCATGTTGCGGCGGGCCCGTACGGCACTGGTGATCACGGCGACTTCGATGAACGCGAAGAGGAGCAGCCGCAGCGGGCCGTCGAAGCCGAGCACGTCGCCGGAGAAGCGCCACATGCCCTGGGCGGAGACGCCGGTGGCGATGCTGGCGGCGATGATCGTCAGGATGTCCTCGGCGGGGCGGCCGACGGCCCAGCCGCGCAGGATCCGGCTCGCCACGCGGAAGACCGCGCGCAGCGCGAAGAAGGCCAGGGCCAGCAGGATGAGGGCGAAGACGGAGATGATGACCGTTTCGATCGGGTGATCGGAAACGAAGGTTGTTATCTGGTCAATGGGGGGCATCAGTCACGGTCTCTCGACGTCCGATGAGATTTTCATCGGGATCATCCCAGAAGGGCACGGCCGCATGTGGGGGAAACCCGGGCTCACTTCGATGACGATGAGGACCGGGCCCAGACGGAGCTGCCCGTACGACCGACGTGATTGGAAAAAATCTTCGAAAACTGTTGTGAAATACCCATGTTCGTCGGTTTTGTTCGTTCGTATTTTCGGAGAGTGTTGGACATAATTGGGGCAGGAGAGGGCGAGGGGAAGGGGGCGTCGGATGAGCCTGAAGGTTGGGTCCCAACTGCCGGTGTCCTGCTCCGATTCGCTCGATTCTCAGCCGATGGTGCGGTGGGACGATTCCGCGGTGCCGGACGAGGAGGCATGGGCGGATCCGGTCGAGGATCCGTTGGACGGTGCGCCGGAGTGGATGCTCGCGATCGCGGAGGTGGTCCCGGGATTCCTTCCCGGGGCGCGGTCGGGCGTGGGCACCCAGGCGGGCACGGTCGAATCCACCGATGTCCGACCGGCTGATGGGTCTGGTAGGGAGCCTGGCGAGGGTCAGGTGCCGCCGTTGGCCTGGCCGGAGGGCCCGTTCTGCGTGGTGGCGGGGATGCGCCCGGGAGGCCGGGCCGCCGCGGAGATCGAAGCCGCCCTGCCCCGGTTCGCTCAACTACCCGACTCGTACATCTTTGACGTGCTGGAGGCCGCACGGCGGGTGGCTTCCTGGGCCGAGGCGGTGCAGATGATCGCGGCCGTGGAGTTGTACAACCGGCCCGTGCGCGGTGAGGACGGACGGATTCTGCCGGCCTCGCGAGATCTCGAAGAACTGCACCGGGTGTGCGTGGTGGAGGAGATCGCCGCCAAACTGCGGGTGACCGAGGGCACGTCCGCGCGCCTGGTGCGGCTGGGCACCACGCTCACGGGCCGTTTTCCGGAGATGCTCGCGTTGTTGCGGGCGGGGCTGGTGGACGTGCCCAAGGTGCTGGTGCTGGTCAACGGCACCGCTCTGCTCGCCGACGAGCAGGCCAGGGTGGTGCAGGCTCAGGTGCTGCCCGTCGCCGGGGAACTGACCTCCGCCCAGTTGCGTGCCAGGGTCAACCGGCTGGCGGTGGAAGCCGCCCCAGACCTGGCGGACAAGAAGCGCCGGGAGGCGGAGAACCGCGCGCATCTGCGGGTGTGGCGTAACCAGGACGACGGCAGTGCCACGCTGGCGCTGATCGGGTCCCCGGTGGGATGGGCGCTGGCGGCATCCTCCCGGGTGGACGCGCTCGCCAGGGCCGCCCGCGACAACGGTGATGCCCGTCCCGTCGAGCGGCTGCGGCTGATCATCGCCTACGCCCTGCTGCTGGGCCATGACCCCGAACGGCTCGGCCCGATCGCCTCCGACAACGACCCATCGCCCATGCCCTCCAGCAGTTCCCGTGGCAGCACATTCCGCGATGGCGACCCGGGCGGCTCTGACGCGGATGACGGGGGCGGCTACCGGGACGACCACGCCTCGGGCGGTGAGGGGCCCGAACCCGAGGGTGATGGCTCGCATGAACACGGTTTCGGCGGCGATGGCTCCGTCGGGGACAGCCCCGGTGGACCGCGTCCGGATCAAGCGGCCCACCCCTGCCGGCCGGGAGAGGAACACCACGGCGGCTTCCCGATCGATGGCGACGGCTGGGCGACGAGCATGGAGTGGACGTTCGGTGACACAACTGCGGGGTGGCCGACTGGGGAGGAGGACGTCCCCTGGCCCAGCGCCCCGATGCCTGATGCCACCGACGTGGTACTGAGAGAACCGCAGAGCCCGGACAACCTCGCAGACCTACGAGATTCCGAAGGGCCGGAGGCTCACGGTGTCAGTCCAGGGCAGACCGGCCCAACAAGGGAGTCGGCGGGAACGGGACTGGCCGAGGCGGGGCTGGCAGGGCTGCGATTGGCGGGGTTGGGGCCGTCTTGGGCCGCGGACGCGGATCTGTCCGGACGGCGGTCGTACTGGCTGACGCTGCCGTACGCCGCCTATGCCGGAGATGAGGAACTGCCCGGACAGCTACAGAGGTTCGGGTTGGTCACCGCCGCCCAGGCACAGGAGCTGATCCCGCATGCCCGTCGCTGGGTCGCCACCCGTGACCCGGCCGGGCGGATCCTCCTGCACGCCGAGCTCTACCTCGATCAAGCTCCGCAACAACAGGAACTGCGGGTGCGCAAGGCCGTCCGCGAGGTCGACCGGGTGCCGCCGCCGGAGGCCGGATATCGGCCTTCGGCCCGGATGCAGGCCAAGGTCTGGGCCCGGGACGCCACCTGCCGCGCCCCCTCGTGCAACCGCTCGGCCTGGCACGCCGACCTGGATCACACCCGCCCCTACGACCGGGGCGGGCCAACTGCCTACGGCAACCTCGCCGCCCTCCACCGTCGCCATCACCGGATCAAGGGCACCATCCCTGGGGTCCGGGTCCAGCAGGTCCGCCCCGGCTATCTCATCTGGACCACCAGGACCGGTGCCACCTACCACGTGACGGATTGACCGGGACGGGGCTCATGGCAAGATTTATGAACCATGGAGCTCCAGATGCCACAGTGGACGGTGCTGTCCGTGGTGACGGGCTCGCGCGCGTACGGCCTGGCCGTCGACGGCTCCGACGTCGACCGGCGGGGCGTGTTCGTGACTCCGACGGAGCTGTTCTGGCGCCTGGACAAGCCGCCGACGCATGTCGAGGGACCGCTGCCCGAGCAGTTCTCCTGGGAGATCGAGCGTTTCTGCCTGCTCGCGCTCCGGGCGAACCCCACGGTCCTGGAATGCCTGTGGTCGCCGTTGATTGAGCGTTCCACCTCGGTAGGTGATCGTCTGCTGTCCATCCGGCGGGCGTTCCTGCCCCGAAGGGCGGAGCAGACGTTCGTCGGCTACGCGGAGCGGCTGTTCCGCTGGTCCGACTTCGGCCGTCCTCGGCAGAGGAAGGCGGCCATGCACGTGATCCGGCTGCTGCTCAGCGGCCTGCACCTGGTCCGTCATGGTGAGCCGCTGGTCCAGGTCGGTGAGCACCGCGACCGCCTGCTCGCCGTACGGAACGGCGATCTGGATTGGGGCGAAGTGTGCGGGTGGCGTGACGGGTTGCTGGCCGAGATCGGTGCGGCCGAAAGCACGCTGCCGGAGCTTCCAGATCGAGAGGCGGTCGAGGAGTTCCTGACGGATGTACGAAGGGCGTCGTTGTGAGGGATCACGCATGGTGACGGAGGTGTCGCGGAATAATGGGCACAGCCGCCACGACCTCAGGGAGATCGCCTTGACCGGTTCGTTCAGCAGGGACAATCTCGATCTGGCCGCGAGCGCCCAGGAGCTGGCCGACCGCGCGCCCGCCGGGTCGCTCCACCACGCCGCGGCCAGATCCGTCGCGATCACGTGCGCCACCACCCGGGACGCCGACCAGGCGCGGACCACCCTGGACGGCCTCACACCGGAGGACGTCCGCAAGGCCGCGCTGGAACTCTTCGACCGGCTGTCCGCCGCACCCGAGTCCTGATCATCGGCCGACGTAGGCCGCGAGGTGCTCGCCGGTGAGGGTGGAGCGGGCGGCGACGAGGTCGGCGGGTGTGCCTTCGAAGACGATCCGGCCGCCGTCGTGGCCGGCGCCGGGGCCGAGGTCGACGATCCAGTCGGCGTGCGCCATGACCGCCTGGTGGTGCTCGATGACGATGACCGACTTGCCGGAGTCGACGAGCCGGTCGAGCAGGCCGAGCAGCTGCTCGACGTCGGCGAGGTGGAGGCCGGTGGTCGGCTCGTCGAGGACGTAGACGCCGCCGTCCGCGGCCATGTGGGTGGCCAGCTTGAGTCGCTGCCGCTCGCCGCCGGACAGCGTGGTGAGCGGCTGACCGAGGCTGAGGTAGCCGAGCCCGACGTCGGAGAGCCGGCCGAGGATGGCGTGCGCGGCCGGGGTGCGCGCCTGGCCGGCGCCGAAGAACTCCGCGGCCTCGGTCACCGACATCGCGAGCACCTCGCTGATGTCGCGGCCGCCGAGGTGATACTCCAGCACCGATGCCTGGAAGCGCCTGCCCTCGCACTCCTCGCAGATGGTGGCGACGCCCGCCATCATCGCCAGATCGGTGTAGATGACGCCGGCGCCGTTGCAACCGGGGCAGGCGCCCTCGGAGTTGGCGCTGAACAGCGCCGGCTTCACGCCGTTGGCCTTCGCGAACGCCTTGCGGATCGGGTCGAGCAGTCCGGTGTAGGTCGCCGGGTTGCTCCGTCGTGAACCGCGGATCGCGCCCTGGTCGATCGACACCACATCAGCGCCGGCGGGGATCGACCCGTGCACGAGCGAACTCTTGCCGGAGCCGGCGACGCCGGTGACGACGACGAGCACCCCGAGCGGGATGTCGACGTCGACATCGCGCAGGTTGTTCGCCGTCGCGCCGCGGATCTCCAGCGTGCCGGTGGGTGTCCGCACCTTCTCCTTGAGGGCGGCCCGGTCGTCCAGGTGCCGCCCGGTCAGCGTGCCGCTGGCACGCAGCCCATCGAGGGTGCCTTCGAAGCAGACGGTGCCGCCCGCCGTACCGGCGCCGGGGCCGAGGTCGACGACGTGGTCGGCGATCGCGATCGCCTCCGGCTTGTGCTCCACGACGAGCACCGTGTTGCCCTTGTCCCGCAGCCGCAGCAGCAGCCGGTTCATCCGCTGGATGTCATGGGGGTGCAGCCCGATCGTGGGCTCGTCGAAGACATAGGTGACGTCGGTGAGCGAGGAGCCGAGGTGGCGGATCATCTTGACGCGCTGCGCCTCACCGCCCGACAGCGTTCCCGCCGGCCGTTCGAGCGAGAGGTAGCCCAGCCCGATCTCCACGAACGAGTCGAGGGCGTGCAGCAGCTTGCCGAGCAGCGGCGCCACCGACGGCTCGTCCAGGCCACGGACCCATTCGGCCAGGTCGGTGATCTGCATCGCGCAGGCGTCGGCGATGTTGAGCCCCTTGATCTTCGACGACCGGGCCGCCTCGCTCAGCCGGGTGCCGTCGCAGTCGGGACAGGCGGTGAAGGTGACCGCCCGCTCCACGAAGGCGCGGACGTGCGGCTGCAGCGCGTCGACGTCCTTCGACAGGAACGACTTCTGGATCTTCGGGATCAGGCCCTCGTACGTCAGGTTGACGTTGTCGACCTTGATCTTGGTCGGCTCCTTGTGGAGCAGGTCGTGGAGCTCCTTCTTGGTGAACTCGCGGATCGGCTTGTCCGGGTCGAAGAAGCCGCAGCCGCTGAAGATGCGGCCGTACCAGCCGTCGACGCTGTAGCCGGGGATCGTGAGCGCGCCCTCGTTGAGCGACTTGCCGTCGTCGTACAGCTGGGACAGGTCGAAGTCGGTGACCGACCCCCGGCCTTCGCAACGTGGACACATGCCGCCGGTGATGTTGAAGTCGCGCCGCTCCTTCACGGTCTTCCCGCCGCGCTCGAGTGTGACCGCGCCCGCTCCGCTGATTGAGGCGACGTTGAAGGAGAACGCCTGGGGCGAGCCGATGTGCGGCTGCCCGAGCCGGCTGAACAGGATGCGCAGCATCGCGTTGGCGTCGGTGGCGGTGCCGACCGTGGAGCGGGGGTCGGCGCCCATCCGCCGCTGGTCGACGAGGATCGCGGTCGTCAGCCCATCGAGTACGTCGACCTCGGGCCGCGCCAGCGTCGGCATGAAGCCCTGTATGAAGGCACTGTAGGTCTCGTTGATCAGCCGCTGCGACTCCGCGGCGATCGTGTCGAACACCAGGGAGCTCTTGCCCGAGCCGGAGACGCCGGTGAACACCGTCAGCCGGCGCTTGGGGAGTTCGACGCTGACGTCCTTGAGGTTGTTCACGCGCGCGCCGTGCACGCGGATCAGATCGTGGCTGTCCGCAGCGTGCGGCACAGACGGCTGTTCATCCGTCCTCGTGGCCATGCTCACCCTGTCTCCATCGTTTGAACGTCGTTTGAACATCTGTTGAACATCTTGAACGTCTGTCGGACGGGACCGCCTCGCGGTCTCCGTCGGTGTCGCCCGTTCGATCCGACCAGCCTCGAACGGTACGTCTGGTTCTCCGTCGTCGGCGCGGACGGCTCAGCGCATCTCGTTGATGCGGATGAGGTTGCCCGCGGGATCGCGGAAGGCGCAGTCACGGATGCCGTACGGCTGCTCGGTCGGCTCCTGGACGACCTCGGCGTCGCCGGACTGCAGCCGCTCGAAGGTGCCGTCGAGGTCGGTGGTGGCCAGAGTGATGATGCCGTAGGTGCCCTTGGCCATCATCTCGGCGATGACGCGGCGCTCGTCGTCGGTCATGCCGGGGCTTGCGGTCGGCGGATACAGGACGACGGACGTACCGGGCTGGCCGACGGGGCCCACCGTGATCCAGCGCATCCCTCCGTAGCCGACGTCGCCCCGGACCTCGAAGCCGAGCGTGTCGCGGTAGAAGGCCAGAGCGGTGTCCGGATCGTCGTGGGGGAGGAAAGCCGAGTGAATGGTGATGTCCATGACGGTCACGCTAGCTGCGGCTCGCCGACCGGCGCTTCTCGATTCCTGATCGGATTCCTGATCGGCCTGGTCACCTGTTTCGCGACGCACGAGGGCATGCCCGCCGTCGCACCCGTCGCCTCGCGCCGATAGACGCTGGGCGGCACACCGACCAACTCGGTGAAGCGTGTGCTGAAAGTGCCCAGTGACGAGCAGCCGACCGCGAAACAGACCTCGGTGACGCTGAGGTCACCGCGGCGCAGCAGCGCCATCGCGCGTTCGATGCGCCGCGTCATCAGGTAACTGTACGGCGATTCGCCGTAGGCGTGCCGGAACTCGCGGCTGAGGTGGCCGGCCGACATGTTCGCACCGCGGGCGAGCTCCTCGACGTTCAGCGGCTGCGCGTACTCCCGGTCGATGCGGTCACGGACGCGGCGCAGCAGCGCGAGGTCGCGCAGACGCTGCGCCGAGACGGGTCTGCTGGTCACCCGAGAATCGTACGTCTCGCCTGCCATGGGCGTGACGCCGAATGGTTGCGGGCATAGTTGGACGAGCCGACGCGGGACTGCGGTCCGCGTGTCATCCGGCGGACTGCCATGGGCGCCACCGCGAGGAGTGAACGCGGCTTCCGTGCTGGTCGGTGTAGCGGTGGGCCTCGACTTCGTCGACGAGGACGAGGCCCTCGGCGACCATCTCGTCGAGTTCGGGGAGGAAGGCATCGATCTTCTCCCGGGTGTCGACGATGACGATGGCGACCGGCAGGTCCTCACTCAGCGACAGCAGGCGGCTGGTGTGGATGAGCGAGGAGGCGCCGTAGCCTTCCACGCCGCGGAAGACGCTCGCCCCGGCCAGGCCCATCTTGTGCGCCCGGTGCACGATCTCGGCGTACAGCGGCCGATGCCGGTACTGATCGGTCTCCCCGATAAAGATCATCAGTCTCTTGGCATGACCACGCAGTTTCACCTCCGGCTCCTTCCCCTGCGTCATCGGCTTCCGTGGCCTGGCTCGTGGCTCTCCAGTGTCCGGATCAGCTCGGTCAACCGGGCTGCCTCCTCCTGCAGAGTCAAACATTCGAGGCCAGGGACCGTCGGCGGAGCCGGAACGCCCCATGGTCGACGGCGCGGGCCCCACCGCCGCATGCTCTTCGTTCTCAAGGGTAGTCCGCCATCAGATGCTTGAGAATCTCGCTCACGCGAGCACATTCACCTCCTGAAACATCCCTCCGGAATCAGTCATCGTGCCCCCGTGGGGATTGACGATTCGCGAATCCGTACGCCTAGACTGATCCGTACGGCGATGGATCCCGCCGGGGCGACATTCTTCGATCACTCCATCCACTGCCGCCCGAACCGCCACTGACGGCTGATGGCTCCTGACGACACGTCGGGAGCTTTTGTCGTTTCGGAGGAGGGCGGAACATGGGGGTCGGCACGCCCACTGCTCCGTTCTCATCGTCTGGTGACCCTTCACCGTCCGATGCCACAACGGTCCACCCTTGCGTGCCTTCATCAGCTCATCCCAAGGAGGACCGATGCGCCGACGCCGGTTGAACGAATCCTCAGGCGACCTGCCCATCGACCCCGACGTAGATGTCCGCGATGAACGCGCTCATCCGGAACGGGATGCCTTCCGGCCACCGGCGTCGCGTTTTCCGAGAGGTCGCAGACGGACCTGGGACATCCTCGCGATGATCGCGGCAGGCGGCGGCCTGGGCAGCCTCGCCCGTTACCTGGCCGGCCAGGCGATCCCCGTACAGCCCGGGGCCTTCCCGTGGGCGTCGTTCCTCGTCAACGCCATCGGCTGCTTCGCGCTCGGCGCCCTGATGGTGTTCGTCCTGGACGTGTGGCCGCCCAGCCGTTATGCGCGGCCCTTCCTCGGGGTCGGCTTCATCGGCGGATTCACCACGTTCTCCACCTTCACCGCGGAGATCGTCGACCTCGTATCCCGCGCGGCCTGGACGCCGGTCGCCATGTACACCTCCGCGAGCCTGATCGTCGGACTGGCCGCCGTCTGGGCCGGCATCGTCCTCGCCCGGACCATCGCCGGCCTGCCCGTACGGCAGGGGAAGGAACCGGCGGCGGAGACGGCCTCATGACCCTCCTGCTCGTCTTCCTCGGCGGAGCCGTCGGCGCGCCCGCGCGCTACCTGATCGACCGGTTCGTCCAGCGTCGCCACGACAACGTCTTCCCCTGGGGCACCCTCACGGTCAACATCGTCGGGTCGCTCATCCTCGGATTCCTGCTCGGCGCGAGATCCGGCCTGGGGCTGCCGCAGGGGGTGGTCGCGCTTGCCGGGACCGGCTTCTGCGGGGCGCTCACCACCTTCAGCACCTTCGGCTTCGAGACCATGCGCCTGCTTGAGGAAGGATCGGCTCGGGAAGCCGGGCTCAATGCCGTCGGCAGCCTGTTCCTCGGCGTCCTGGCCGCCGCCGGAGGCCACGCCCTCGCGGGCCTCTTCGCGTGATCCTCGCCTGATGACGAAGCCGGGCGGGATGCTGGGCGGGATGCTGGGGTGGTGGACGGCGAAGACAGACATCCAGGCCCGCGGCGCCGGGCGGTACACGTGCTGGCGGGATTCGCCGTGCTGTCCGCGGTGCTGCTCACCGTGCTGGCGGTGGCGACCGTGGAACGGCACGGAGCGCCCTACCCGGTGGACGTCGACGCCCATCGCTGGGCGCTCACCCACCGCGGGCGCGTCGCGGTGAACGTCGCGGTGGTGGTGACCACGTCCGGCACCGGATTCGCGGCCTACGTTTTCGCGGCGGCGGGCGGTCTACTGGCCTGCCGCCGCATCCGGTGGTGCGGCGCCCTCGCGGGTGTGGCCGTTCTCGGCCTGGGCCAGATCGTGCGCTTCGTGCTCGCCGTCGGCCTTCACCGGCCACGGCCGCCCTCGGTGGACTGGGCCTGGACCGCGAGCGGGTTCGCCATGCCGTCGGGACACACCACGACCGCCGTGATCACCGCCGTCGTCCTCACCGTCGGGATCGCGCGTGGCGTGCGCGGGCGGGCACGTCCCGTGCTGCTCGCCGTGCCGGGGCTGTGGGCGCTGGGCGTCGGGGCCAGCCGCGTCTACCTGGGCGTGCACTGGCTCACCGATGTCGTGGCGGGCTGGCTGCTCGCCGCCGTCTGGACGGCGCTGCTCGGACTGCTCGTCCTGGCGCTCGCCCACCGGCGGCATCGGGCCGTCGGCACCATTCCAACGACACCGCCAGGATGAAGCGTGACAGTCAAACGATCGAGAGGCCGGATCCGCGGTCTTGGGATCCGGCCTCTGATGTGGGACTTCGTGGTGGGCGATACTGGGATTGAACCAGTGACCTCTTCCGTGTCAGGGAAGCGCTCTCCCGCTGAGCTAATCGCCCTCAAGAGGTGGAGACGGGATTTGAACCCGTGTGCACGGCTTTGCAGGCCGCTGCCTCGCCTCTCGGCCACTCCACCAGGTGTAGCCGCGAGCGGAAGACGGGATTCGAACCCGCGACCCTCACCTTGGCAAGGTGATGCTCTACCAACTGAGCCACTTCCGCGTGTCGTCCGTGAGCCGGACTCACGCAGAGCACCTTATCCAATTCCCGTCCGCTCCCCAAATCGTGCCGCGAAGTAAGGACCCAACCTCCGATACGCTGGTTACAACAGATGACTTCCCCCGGTGCGAGAGAGTTGGAAGATGCGCGACAACGAGGTCGTGGCGGTCGGGCCAGAGCCGCTGTCCTTCACCGACGTCGTCCAGGTCGCCAGGTACGGCACGGCCGTACGGCTGACCGACGACGCCATCGCGAAGATGGCCGCGTCCCGGAGCAGGGTGGAGGAGCTCGCGCGGGCCGAGACCCCCGCCTACGGCGTGTCCACCGGATTCGGAGCCCTGGCGACCCTGCACATCGAGCCGTCGATGCGGGCCCGGCTCCAGCGCAGCCTGGTCCGCTCCCACGCGGCCGGCTCCGGCCCGGAGGTGGAGACCGAGGTGACGCGGGCGCTGATGCTGCTGCGGCTGCACACGCTCGCCACCGGGCACACGGGAGTCCGCCCGGAGACCGCGCGGGTGCTGGAGGCGCTGCTCAACGCCCGCGTCACGCCGGTGGTCCACGAGTACGGCAGCCTGGGCTGCTCGGGCGACCTCGCCCCACTGGCGCACGTCGCTTTGACGATCATGGGGGAGGGCGTCGTCCGTGACGCCGGCGGGCAGGTCAGGCCCGCAGCGGACGTGCTGAAGGAATGCCGCATCGAGCCCGTCGAGCTGGCCGCCAAGGAGGGGCTGGCCCTGATCAACGGCACCGACGGCATGCTGGGCATGCTCGTGCTCGCCATCGACGACCTGACCCGTCTGCTGAAGACCGCCGACATCGGCGCGGCCATGAGCGTGGAGGCCCTGCTCGGCACCGACCACGTGTTCGCGGCCGACCTGCAGGCGCTGCGCCCGCACCCGGGCCAGGCCGCCGCCGCGGCCAACATGCGGGCCCTGCTGCGCGACTCGGGCATCATGGCCTCGCACCGGGACGGCTCCTGCACACGCGTCCAGGACGCCTACTCGCTGCGCTGCGCCCCCCAGGTCGCCGGGGCGGCCCGCGACACCGTCGCCCACGCCGCACTCGTGGCCTCGCGGGAGCTGGCCAGCGCCATCGACAACCCGGTGGTGCTCGCGGACGGGCGGGTGGAGTCCAACGGCAACTTCCACGGCGCCCCCGTGGGGTACGTCCTGGACTTCCTGGCCATCGCGGTCGCGGACGTGGCGTCGATGGCCGAGCGGCGGACCGACCGGATGCTGGACGTCGCGCGCAGCCACGGCCTCCCGCCGTTCCTGGCCGACGACCCGGGCGTGGACTCCGGGCACATGATCGCCCAGTACACGCAGGCCGCGATCGTGTCCGAGCTCAAGCGCCTGGCCGCGCCCGCCAGCGTCGACTCGATCCCGAGCTCCGCGATGCAGGAGGACCACGTCTCGATGGGGTGGTCCGCCGGGCGCAAGCTGCGCCGGGCCCTGGACGGCCTCACCCGGGTGCTGGCGATCGAGATCCTGACCGCCGCCCGGGCCATCGATCTGCGCCGGCCGCACGAGCCCGCCCCCGGTACCGGCTCGGTCGTGGCGCTGCTGCGCGAGGCGGTGGCGGGACCGGGCGCGGACCGGTTCCTCGCCCCGGAGATCGAGGCGGTTGTCCGGCTCGTCGCCGACGGCTCGGTGCCGGCCGCCGCCGAGTCCGTCACCGGCCCGCTGGCCTGACGTCAGTCGCCGCCGCCACCTCGACCTCGATCATCAGGCCGGGGCGGCTGACCCATTCCACCAACGACTGGATGGCATGGAAGCCATACGATTCTCTCATGTTTGAGACCGACGCGCTGCTTCTGCTCGACGTCATCGCCCGCACCGGGTCGTTCACGGCGGCCGCCCTGGAGCTGAACTACACGCAGTCGGCCGTCTCCCGGCGGGTCGCCTCGCTCGAGGTGACCGCCGGTGGTCCGCTCTTCGCGCGGCTTCCCCGCGGTGTACGGCTCACGCCGGCCGGTCAGGCGCTGCGCCGGCATGCCCGTGAAGTCCTGGAACGACTCGGCCGGGCCCGGGAGGAACTGGCCGCGATCCACCACGGGACCGGCGGGCGGCTGCGGGTCGGGGCGTTCGCGACGGCCAATGCCGTGCTCGTCCCCAACGCGCTGCGGGCCTTCCGGAAGGCCCGCCCGGAGGTGGCCGTCGGCATCGTGGAGGGGCTCAGCGGCACGCTCATCGACGCCCTGCGGCGCGCGGAGATCGACGTCGCGGTGGTGAGCGACTACCCGTCCGGGCTCGGGCCGGCCGAGGACGTGGAGATCACCCCGCTGATGGAGGACGAGTTGCTCGTCGCCCTTCCCGCCGATCACCGCCTGGCCGACGCCGAGGTGGTCGACCTGCGCGATCTGCGGGACGAGAGCTGGATCGAGGGGACGCCGCCCGGCCGTCTCACCATGCTCGCCGCCGCCTGCGCCAAGGCCGGTTTCACTCCGCGCGTCGACATTCGGATCGCGGAGTGGACCGGCAAGCTGGGATATGTGGCCGCCGGGCTCGGCGTGACCCTCGTGCCGGCCCTGGCCGTATCCGCCGTCCGTGGCGACCTGGCGCTGCGCCCGCTCGGTGAGTTCGCGCCGCGCCGCACTGTCTACGCGGCGCTGCCGCGCACCACGCCCCTGCCGGCCGCCGCCGCCCTGCTGGAGTCGCTCCGCGCCGAGACGCCGGGCCGAGACCCCGGGCCGCGCTGAGAGAATGGGATCCGTGCACGACTCCTTCGCCCACATCGGGGGCTTCCTGGCCACCGGATTGCGGGAGGTGACCACGGACCTGGCCGCCTTAGACGGGGCCGGCTGGTGGGCGGTCGTCGTCTCCTACGAGGGCAAGGTCACCTGTGCGCGCTTCGACGACGTGCGCCGCGCGCCGCTGCCCCGATCCGCGACCCCCTGGAACGGGCCGGACCGTACGGCCTGGCGCAGCTCGCTCGACCAGGACGGCTACGAACGCGGCGTCCAGCGGATCAGGGACCACATCGAGCGCGGCGAGGTCTACCAGGCCAACCTGTGCCGGGTCCTGTCCGCGCCGCTGCCCGGGAGCGGGCGGGCCGGCCCGCTCGGCCTCGCCGTACGGCTGGCGGAGGGCAACCCCGCCCCCCACGCGGCCGTGATCGACGTGCCCGGCCTGACCGTCGTGTCGGCCTCGCCGGAGCTGTACCTGTCACGGCACGGCGACGTGATCGAGTCCAGGCCGATCAAGGGGACCGGAGCCACCGCCGGCGACCTGCTCGACAAGGACTACCCCGAGAACCTGATGATCGTCGACCTGGTCCGCAACGACCTCGGCAGGGTCGCGGAGGTGGGCAGCGTTTCGGTGCCCTCGCTGTTCGAGATCGAGGAGCATCCCGGCCTGGTCCACCTGGTGTCGACGGTCCGGGCGCGGCTGCTGCGCGGAGCCGGCTGGCCGGAGCTGTTCGCCGCCACCTTCCCGCCCGGATCGGTGACCGGCGCACCGAAGTCCTCGGCGCTGCGCATTATCAATGAGCTCGAACCACAGCCCAGGGGGCCGTACTGTGGGGCTGTGGGCTGGGTCGACGCCGACCGGAGGCAGGCGGCGCTGGCCGTCGGCATCCGCACATTCTGGGTCGAGCACGACATGATCTGCTTCGGCACGGGTGCGGGCATCACATGGGGCTCCAACCCCGGGCTGGAGTGGCAGGAGACCGAGTTGAAGGCCGCCCGGCTGATCGGGCTCGCTTCGGGGGGCGGGCCGTGAGGGCGAGAACGGAGAGGGAGATGTCGGTACCCATCTGGGTGAACGGGGAGCTGTACGAGCCGGACAAGGCCGTGGTCTCGGTCTACGACCACGGGCTGATGGTCGGCGACGGGGTGTTCGAGACGGTCAAGGCGACGCACGGGGAGTCCTTCGCCCTGACCCGGCACCTGGACCGCCTGGCTCTGTCGGCCAAGCGGATGGACCTGCCCGACCCGGACCTCGGCGCGATCGCCGACGGCGTACGCCGCTGCCTGGCCGCCGCGCCGAAGTGGCCGTTGGCCAGGATCAGGATCACCTACACCAGCGGGCCGGGCCCGTTGGGCTCCGACCGGGGCGCCGCCGGTCCGAGCACGATCGTCATCGTGGGCGAGCAGAAGCAGTTCCCCGCCACCGCCGACGTCGCCGTCGTGCCGTGGCCGCGTAACGAGCGCGGCGCGCTGGCCGGGGTCAAGAGCACGTCGTACGGCGACAACGCCAAGGCCCTCGCCTACGCCAAGGAGCGCGGCGCCAGTGAGGCGATCTTCGAGAACCTGACCGGGAACCTCTGCGAGGGCACGGGCAGCAACATCTTCATCGTGACCGGCGGACGCCTGATCACCCCCACCCTCGCCTCGGGCTGCCTGGCCGGGGTCACCAGGGCGCTGACGCTGGAATGGTGCGGCGGCGAGGAGGTCGACGTGCCGATCTCCGCGCTGCACGAGGCACAGGAGGCGTTCCTCACCTCCACGACCCGCAACATCCAACCGATCCGGATGGTGGACGGCACGGCGTTGCCCCAGGCCCCCGGCCCGATCACGCTGGCGGCGATGAAGGCCTTCGCCGAGCGGTCGGCCGCCGACCTCGATCCCTGATCGCTCAGGCTCCGCCGTACGACCGCTGGGTCTGGGCGTTGAGCTCGGTCAGTCGCAGGGACTCGGCGGGATCGGTGATCGGGTCGTCGAGGCGCAGGACGTCGAGACCCTTGGTGATGTCGCTGGAGTAGATGTAGCCGTTGTAGTAATAGGCGGACCAGGACCCGCCGAGTTGGAGCTTGGGGTCCAGCGGCCCGCGTTCGAAGAAGGCGATCTCCCGCGGACGTCGGGAGTCGGTGAAGTCCCAGACCGAGACGCCCCCCTGATACCAGGCCTGGACCATGATGTCCCGGCCCGGTACGGGGATCAGCGCCCCGTTGTGGGCGACGCAGTTCTCCGTCGGCCCCTGCAGCCGTGGGATCTTGTAGTAGCCGCGTAGCTCCAGCCGTCGGTCCGGGGTGAGGTCGTAGATGGCGGCGGCTCCCTTCGTGCGCTCGTCGGGCGAACTGCAGGTCGGCTGCGCGCCGCCGCCCAGCTCGTCACTGAAGACGATCTTGGTTCCGGCGTCGTTGAACGTCGCCGAGTGCCAGATGGAGAAGTTGACCTTGTCGGTGATCCGCTGGAGCACCCGCGGCTTCACCGGGTCGGAGATGTCGAGGAGCCAGCCGTCGCCGATGCAGGCCGCGGCGGCCAGGTCCTTCTCCGGGTAGGAGGTGACGTCGTGGCAGGTCTTGAACAGCCGGGGCTTGGCCACGACCCGGGCGGCCTCGGGATTCTGGACCGGCACCTCGACGATGGAGATGCCCTGCGGCGCCGGGCAGATCGCGGATTCGGGCTGCCCGGTGGAGGACGTGTAGAGGTAGAGGCGGTCCGCCTGCTTCCCCGGAACGATCGTGTGCGTGTGCGAGCCGCAATCGGTCTGCACGGACTTCACATAGCGGGGGCGAGCCTTGTCCGAGATGTCGAAGATCCGGATGCCCTCCCAGTTGGTGTCGGCGAACGAGCCTCTGCCGCTCTCGCAGGTGTCGTTGCTGCGGGCCATGTCGACCGAGACGAACAGCAGGTCGCCGGAGACCGAGATGTCGTTCTGCCCGCCGGGGCACTTCACCCGGGCCGTCACCTTCGGCTGCGTCGGGTCGCTGATGTCGTGGATCGTGAAGCCCTCGAAGTTGCCGACGAAGGCGTAGCCGCCCTGGAAAGCCAGATCGGTGCCCCACGCGTTCGGCCCGTCGAACGGCGGATCGAGCGGCACGTTGGCGACCAGCTTCATGTTCGCGCTGTGCTTGATCTCGTCCGTCGAGGGTGGGACCGATTGCTGGGACGGGGGTTGCGATGGAGGCTGGGATGAAGGCGGGGCCGTGGTGCAGGCGGCGGTCATGAGGAGGAGCCCGGCCAGTGCGATCAACGGCCTCGGTCGACTCATCGCGCGCCCTCCGGAGGGAAGAGATGATCCACTTCGGAGGCTATGCGGCGCGAGAGGACGATGCGGGCGAGTTTCGTAACGGTTTGGAAGCTAGGAGCTCCAGAGCATGTTGCCGAGCTCCTCGTCGAGATCCATGAAGTCGGTCTCGCGGCCGGCCGGGACCAGCTCATAGGTGCGGTGCAGGAACTCGGTCAGCGGGGCGAGCGGCACCTCGAACAGGGCCTGCCCGAAGGGGGAGGTGAGGCTGATGTGCAGCGATCGCTCCCGGTCGGAGCGGGCCGGCCAGACCTCGACGTCCCCATCTCCCACTCGACGCACGATGCCCACCGTCAGCAACTCGCGAGCGAAGATCCACTCGACCGGTTCGTCGTTCCCCACGTGGAACGCCATCCGGATGGCGTACGGGTCGTCCGCGGTGTAGCTCAGCCCGGCGAGCAGCGGGACGGTCGTACGGTCGGGGACCACAAGCCGAAGGCCCAGCTCGGCAGAGACGCTGGTGCTGTTCATCGTCAGCCAAACCTCTTCGTCGTCGGGTCCCCTGACCGGGGCTTTCGCTGCTCGGACGGGCTCCGTCCGCTGCTCGTGCTACGAGGCGAACGATGAGACCTGTAGGAAAGATTCCGCCTCCAGGCCCTTCTGTAACGCACATCACAGCTTGACATTCGGTCATCTACCTGCTCATACATCGCTGACAGGCACATACTTACCTCTGGTTTGCGCGTCGATGTGGCCTTCCTTGCGCCGTCGTTGCGGGTAGGTGGTGCGTATCGGTCGAGCATGAAGTATCACGATGCTATGCCACCAGACCGTCACGCCGGGGGCGGTCCGGGGAACCTCCTCCGCGACGGGCGTCCTTTCGCCAGCACCCCCGATGGTGCGGTATGGTTTTCCCCGTCGGCACCGCAAGGCGCCGGTCGTCCCGGGCGATTAGCTCAGCGGGAGAGCGCTTCGTTCACACCGAAGAGGTCACTGGTTCGATCCCAGTATCGCCCACCATATTTTCCCAGGTCAGCGGCCGGATCCTAAGAGCGAGGATCCGGCTTTTCGATCGTCTGACCCCGATCTGCCCCCCGGAGCCTCCACTACCTGCTGAGTCCGGCCGGGTGGGACAGTTAGCCCTATGAACACCGTCCTTAATGTCATCTGGCTGATCTTCGCCGGCCTGTGGCTCGCGTTAGGCTACGTCGTGGCGGGGATCATCTGCTGCGTCCTCATCGTCACCATCCCGTTCGGCATCGCGTCGTTCCGGATCGCGGGCTACGCGCTGTGGCCGTTCGGCCGGACCGTCGCCGATAAGCCGTCCGCCGGCGCGTGGTCGGTGCTCGGCAACGTCATCTGGCTGCTCATCGCCGGGATCTGGTTGGCGATCGGGCACATCGCCACCGCGATCCCGCTGTTCATCTCGATCATCGGCATCCCGCTGGGGATCGCGAACCTCAAAATGATCCCGATCTCGCTGATGCCGCTGGGCAAGGACATCGTTCCCGTAAACCACGGATAAGGGACCCGAGACGACAAGTGGGTCTGCTCGGGATCGAGCGCGTCCCGTTCCCGGGAACAACCGACCTGCTGGAATTTCCTCGTGTAGTACAGGGACGCAGCGCCACCGACGGCTGGGTCCCGACGAGATCGCGTTCCTGACTACACCTCCGGGGCGACAGCTGGAAATCTACGCTGTAAAGGACATGGCCCGAGAGCCGTGATCCCGCAGTCGGAGATCGATCCGTTGTCAGGCGTTGAGAACATCGGTAGTTTCCGATCATGTCCGATGACGACTTCACTCCACTCCGCGTCACCCGGCTCGCCTACGGGCGTGACATCAGCTTGGCGATCCGGGAGTGGGCGCGGGCCAACGGACACCCGGTCAGCGACCGTGGCCGGGTCGCGTATGAGCTCGTCGACGCCTTCTTCGCGGCCAACCCGGAAGCGTATGAGCAGGCCGGGAAGATCGAACTGGTACGGGCCACGGCCCGCACGCCCGGCGCATCCCCGGCCGTCCTCGCGCTCGCCAGCCGAATCTCCGGCGTCATGGTCACGCCCAAGCATGCCGAGCGTCCCGTGCTCGGTGCCGCGAACCCCCGCTGACGACATGAAAAGCGCTGGAGAGTCTTCCTTATTTGGTTTTTCATCCTGTCCGTAATTGTGGTTCAAGTTGATAACGAGGTGATCGCTCGAACGGTCAGACAAAGGCGTTCGGGGCTAGTGTTCAGTGGTGCTTGTTGATCGCATTCACGCGGCCTCTCGAGCCGCTGATCGTGCGTGTGATCGAAAGAGGTGGGCGCGTGGGATTCTTTGACCGTTTTCGCAGTGAGCCAGGACGTCGGGCGGCCGAGGCGCATGGGCCATCGGGACAGGACGGCAGGCGGGCCCAGGCTCCCCGCCACGCAGTCCCTGCTCAAACGGGATATCCCCAGCAGCCGCCTCCGCCGCTTCACGTGGGACCTTGGCTGCCGCCAGGTTTCGGAGTCAGCATCGCGGGACTGAACATTGTCGGCGGACTGTTGTACGTGGGTGCCGGTTTGCCGTCGGCGTCCGGGCAGATGGCCGAACCGGCGCTGATCGACCCACGGTTGCCCGTTGACATGCGCCGTCCGGATTGGACGGGACAGGGCCTGCACTACTGGCCGTCCTATGCGTCGATTCCGCCGGACTCGCGCGCCGCCTATCTGTCCTGGCTCGCCGACGGACGGCGCTATCCACATGTGCCCATCGGCTATGTGTTCCTTTACTTCTATGGCCTGGAACGACGGGCTCTGCACGATTTACGCCTGGATCGTTCCACGGTTGGACGCGAGCTGTCGATCATTCAGGCCGAGGTCCGCCGACTCCTCAGCATCTACGGCGAGAGCTCTTCCTTTCGGAACTATGCGGGCCAGTTCGACCAAGTCCTCGACGCGCTGATTCTGACAGGCCAGGACGTGCGGCCCAGCGCCGGGCATCCCCCCGAGGCGTCTCGCGAAGTGACGCCGTTCCGGTTGAGGGTGGGATTGGGGGAGTTCGCGGCGGAGGGACGGCCGGTCCCGGCCGAGTGGGCGTTGGCCTGGATCCGCTCCCACCCTGACTACTATCCGCGAACTCCGGCGACGCGCTGCGCCGGTCAGTTCGATGCGCTGTTTCGGTCGCGGTACGCCGCGCGTCATGGCGCGGGGCTGGTGGTACGGCCTGGGCGTAAGGAAGTCTCCCTGGGTTACCGGTCCGCCAGCGCGGGCTTCGGCGGCTACCCCCGACTGACACTCCCCGGCGTTCCGGATGTGCTGACACTGGCAGCGCCGACACGCAAACTTGTGACGTTGGCCGACGAGTGTACTACCGACCTGGACGCCTACAGCCGTTTCGTCGGACGCTTTCCCGACCGGCACGCGAGCGTACAGGCGCAAGCACTGCTTCCAGCGGAGTTGCTGGACCTCGATTCGGGAGGCGCGGGTCGCGCCGTGAAGTGGGCGCGGGACCGTCTCGGCGCGCAGGAGACCGCTCTCGTTCCCGCAGAGGAGTTCGCCGCACTGCTGGGCGCGCCTCCGGTCAAGCCGGCGAAGAAAGACGTCATTGCTTTGGCGCAACTGCTGGGCAGCATGGGGATCGGAATCGAGCCTGATCCGCGCATGGGCGGGCCGGTTCTGTCGAGTGGTCCCATGGTGCTGTTCGCCGCTCCGGGCGGTCCCACCGCGGCATCCTCCGACGCCTACCGCGCTGCGACGATTTTGCTCCATCTGGCGGCGGCTGTGAGCGCCGCCGATGGGGAGTTCTCGCAAGCCGAGCAGCGTCATCTCAGCGATCATCTCGAACGGGCTCTTCACCTGACGCAGGACGAGCGTCGGCGCCTGCACGCGCATCTGCGCTGGCTCGTCGCCACCGAGGTCAAGCTCACCGGCCTGACCCGGCGCCTGGCGGAGATCGACGAGCAACAGCGGGCCTACGTGGCGGAGTTCCTCACCGGTGTGGCCGCCGCCGATGGCCACATCTCCCCTGAAGAGGTCAAGACGCTCGGTCGTATCTACCGTCTACTCGGACTCGATCCCGCCATGGTGAAGTCCGTCCTGCCGGCGAACGCTCACCCCGCTCCAGCGGCCGGTCCGGTGGTCGTCCGCCAGGCCGAGCCGGAACCGGGCTTTGCGATTCCCCGCCCTGTGGGAACTCGAACTGCTCCGGCGGCCGTCCAACTCGATCACGATGCCATCGCCGCCAAGCTTGAGGAGACGGCCAGGGTGGGGGCATTGCTGGGCTCGATTTTCGCCGAAGAGGAGTCGGCACACACGCCCTCGCCGCCTCAGGCCGCTGATCCGGTCGCCGGGCTGGACGGCCCGCATTCCGGTCTCGTACGCGGCCTTCCCGACGTGGAGCAGTTGTCTCGGGGGGAGTTCGAGGACCTTACGGCGAAATGGAACCTCCTCCCCGATGGCGCACTGGACCGAATCAACGAAGCCGCCTACGAGATGGGCGGTGAGCCGTTGCTCGAAGGAGACGACCCGATCTGGGTCAATCGACACCTGCTGGGAGAGATGCTGACGTGACCACGACGACCCCGATCCGCCCCCGTGAGCGCGATGCTCTCCTCCAGTCGCTGCGGGCAGGCGTAGTCCCTCGCGTCGGCCAACGGCATGTGCAGGTGGGCAGGGCCCCCGAGGTCCAGGCCCTGGTGACCGACCTCGATCGAATCGCCGGTGGTGGTTCAGCTGTGCGCTTCGTCATCGGTGACTTCGGCGCGGGCAAGACCTTCTTTCTGCACCTGGTGCGGTCCATCGCGCTGGAGAAGAAACTGGTCACCGTTCACGCCGACCTCAACCCCGACCGCCGCCTGCACTCCACCGGCGGCCAGGCGCGCAGCCTCTACGCCGAACTGATGCGCAACATGGCCACCCGGGCCAAGCCCGACGGCGGGGCACTTTCCGCAGTCGTCGAGAGGTTCGTCTCCACCGCGCTGACCGAGGCCCAGCAGGCCGGCACCGACCCCGGACAGGTGATCCGAACGCGCCTGGCCCACCTCGCCGAGATGACCGGAGGGTACGACTTCGCCGAGGTCGTCGGCGCCTACTGGCGTGGGCACGACACCGGTGACGAGCAGTTGAAGGCCGCCGCGGTGCGCTGGCTGCGCGCCGAATACTCCACCAAGACCGAGGCCAGGTCCGCGCTCGGCGTCCGGACGATCATCGACGACGCGACCTTCCACGATCACCTCAAGCTCATGAGCCGGTTCGTTCGCCTGGCCGGATACGACGGCATGCTGGTGTGCCTGGATGAAATGGTCAACCTCTACAAGCTGGCCTCCACGCAGGCCCGCAACGCCAACTATGAGCAGATCCTGCGCATCGTCAACGACACACTGCAGGGAACGGCCGCGCACCTGGGCTTCGTGTTCGGCGGCACCCCCGAGTTCCTCACCGATTCCCGCCGGGGGCTCTACAGCTATGCCGCACTGCAGTCGCGACTGGCGGAGAACTCCTTCGCCAGGGACGGGCTGGTGGACTACTCCGGTCCGGTTCTCCGCCTCACCGCGCTGACTCCGGAGGATCTCTACGTCCTGCTGACGAAGATCCGTCATGTCTACGCCGTCGGTGACCCGTCCCGCTATCTCCTCGCGGACGACGCGCTGCCGGCGTTCATGCACCACTGCTCCGCCCGCGTCGGTGACGCCTACTTCCGCACGCCACGAACGACGATCAAAGCCTTCTGCGACCTGCTGGCCGTACTGGAGCAGAATCCCGGAGCGGACTGGCGGCAGATTCTCCCGTCGGTCGAGCTCGACCAGGAGAGCAATCCCGATCTGGCCCCGCTTGAAGAAGACGAGGATCCCGCGCTGCGGGCATCGGTGACTCAGCCAGGAGCTTTCGGTGACGGCGACCTTGCCTCCTTCCGGCTCTAGCGCCTTCGAACTGCTCCACCCCAAGGTTCAACGGTGGATCTGGCAGCAGGACTGGCCGGAGTTGCGCGCGGCCCAAGAGGCGGCGGCCGCTCCCGTGCTCGCGGGTGAGACAGACGTGCTCGTCGCCGCGGCGACCGCCTCCGGGAAGACCGAGGCCGCGTTCCTGCCCATCTGTTCGGCGCTGACCGCAGATCCACCGCAGACGGGTGGGTTCGCCGCGATATACATCAGCCCGCTCAAAGCGTTGATCAATGACCAGTACGGCAGGCTCGATGAGCTGTGTGAACACCTGGATATCCCGGTGGCTCGCTGGCACGGTGACGTCGGCGCCGGAGCCAAAAGCAAGCTCGTCGACCGCCCCCGGGGCATTCTCCTGATCACCCCCGAATCGCTGGAGGCGATGTTCGTCCTGCGCGGGTGGAAGATGCACGACCTGGTCGGTGCTCTGCGCTACGTCGTAATCGACGAGATGCACTCGTTCATGGGAACCGAGCGCGGGGCACAGCTGCAATCCCTCATGCATCGGCTCGACCTGGCCGCGCGCCGCCGGGTTCCGCGGGTCGGGCTATCGGCCACACTCGGCGACATGCGTGCAGCGGCGGACTTCCTTCGGCCCGGCAGCGGGGACAAGGTCGCCGTGATCGTGTCGAACGCCGACGGCCAAGAGCTCCAGTTGCAGATACGCGGCTACGTCGATATCCAGCCCAGTCTTCCCACCCTGGACGGTTCCGGCGATAAGGAAGCGGAGCCGCAGACGGGCGAGGAGGACTCAGGGGACCGGTTCGCCATTGCCGATCATCTGTTCACGACGCTGCGCGGCTCCCACAACCTGATCTTCGCGAATTCCCGCGCTGCGGTGGAGGAGTACACCGACCTGCTCAGCCGCCGATGCGACCAGGCGGGCGTGCCGAGCGAGTTCGTTCCGCACCACGGAAACCTCTCCAAGGACATCCGTGAGCATGCCGAGTCCCGCCTCAAGGACCGGGCCCGGCCGGTCACCGCGGTCTGCACCTCCACCTTGGAAATGGGCATCGACATCGGATCGGTCTCGTCGATCGCCCAGGTCGGCGCGCCTCCCGGGGTCGCCGCCCTGCGCCAGCGCCTCGGCCGCTCCGGCCGACGCGGAGGACCGGCGATCCTGCGGGTCTATATCAGCGAGCCTGAGCTGTCAGCAACGCTGCATCCAGCTGAAGAACTGCGCGCTCAGCTCGTGCAAACCATCGCGACGATCGAGCTGCTGCTGCAGCGCTGGTACGAGCCCCCGCACGGAAAGGCGCTGCACCTGTCCACCCTGGTGCAGCAGACTCTCTCGTTGATCGCTCAGCATGGCGGCATCACCCCGAACGATGCCTACCGAGCGCTCTGCGCCCAGGGGCCGTTTCGGCTGGTCGACGCCGCGACCTTCGCTGCTCTGCTGCGCGATCTCGGCAAAGCGACGCTCATTCGACAGGAGACCGACGGCCTCCTCCTGCACGGTGACGCGGGGGAGAAGCTCGTCAACCATTACACCTTCTACGCCGCCTTCGCGGCTCCCACCGAATATCGGATTGTGAACGGGGGACGGACTCTCGGCAGCCTGCCGATCGAACAGTCACTCCCCGAAGGCGCTTTGCTGATCTTCGCGGGTCGGCGCTGGCGGGTCCTCGCCATCGACACGCGGGCGAAGGTCGTCGAGGTCGCGCGAGCGTCAGGCGGACGCCCGCCACGCTTCATCGGAGCCGGTCCAGAGGTGCACGACCGGATCCGAACCGAGATGCGGCGCATCTACCAGGAAAGCGCCATTCCGATCTACCTGGATGCGACCGCCCAGCACCTCTTGGAGCAGGGCCGCGCCGCCTACCGCCGCTTCGGCCTGAGATCCAACCCGACCGTGGGCTACGGGAACGACACCCTGCTCTTCCCGTTCTGCGGGGACGTGATCATGACGACGATCGCGCTTGCCCTGCATACGAGGGGAGTCAGCGTGGCACGACAAGGGCTGGCGCTGACACTGTCCGGAATATCGCCCCAGACCACCGCCGACCTGCTGGGAGAGTTGAGCGAAGCCGACCTGCCCACAGCGACCGATCTGGCTCGGCTGATCCCAGACAAGAGGATCGACAAGTACGACGAAGTCATCGGCGAGGAACTCTTGGCCCTGTCTTTTGCCGCCCGGCGGCTCGACGTTCCCGGTGCTCGAAACGTGATCACCCGTCTCACCGAACAGACCACCCTCGCACGTTTCGCGTAGCTCCAAACCGCTCAGTTGGCGGTTGCTGCCAGCATGCTTCGTGCGCGCTGGAGACGTGCGGCCTTGATGCCGCGGCCCCGAAGGGGTCGCTGGTTCGATCCCAGTATCGCTCACCACGTTTGTGTTGACCCAGAAGGCCGGGCCGTTGCTCAACGGGCCGGCCTTCCGTCATATCGCCCAGGGCGGCGGTTCGCTTCGGGCGAATTGCGGTATTCAGCCGCTCCCCACTCTCCGTTATCAGCATTTCTCTCTTTCTTTCCGACTATGTTTCGGGCGATTTTCGCTGCGCTGGACAATGGCCGGTGATGCGTTTTAAAGTCGGCCGGGTACGCACGGATCAATCGCATCTCAGATCATCAGCATGTAACTTCCTCCGCTGATTTATCGATTGATGCGAACCTGTCCGATCGCACACCCTGTGCGCCCTTTTCGGGAGAATTCGTGCGCAATTTCTTTCGACGGTCACCGTTGGTGGCTGCGCTCGCCCTCGCGGCCTCGGCCCTCACCGCCGCTCCGGCTCTGGCTCTGGCCTCCGACGACGACACCTCCGGCGTGAGCCCGGCCGGACTCGACCAGGAAGTGACGCTCTCGTCGAAGGCGGCGAATGACCGGAAGCCCACGCCGCCCCCCGGCGACCGGGAGTCCAAGACGGACATATGCGGTCCGCCGTACGTGCTGGGAAACAAGTCTCTGGGGCCGGAACTCCTCCCCACCAGGGGCCCACTGGGCGAGATCGTGCGGGGTTACACCCTCTACGGTGGTCTGCCGCCGACGGACTTCCTCGACCGCTATTTCAATGAGCAGACCGATTTCTACAACTACCCGCCGGATTTCGGCTTCGCACATCCCGAGGGGTTCGGCAACGCCAAGCCGATCGTGTACACGAAGCTCCTCCCGGTTGGGTACAAGGTCGACCGGTTCGGCGGCGAGTCGGGGGCGTTCCTCTCGCCGCTCGGCACGCCGTACTCGCAGCGGGCACTGCCGCCGAGCAACCTCAACACGTTCAGCGGTGATCTCGCGCACAAGTGCAGCTACCACGCCTACAAGGTGATCCGTGCGTTCCGGGTCGACGCGGGCCCGATCGCTCCGGCGTTCCAGCAGCCCGGTGAGGGACTGCAACTGCACACGCTCGCCAAGTACATTCCCGGCGCGCCGGCGAACGACCAGGGAGAGGTGTCGGTCGGCTGGCTGGCCGACAACGGCTACCTCGCGCGTCTGCCCTGAGTCAGGACGCCCAGGTCTCCACGGCGAGCAGGTCGCGCATCGACACCATGCCCACCAGGCGTCCGTCCTCGTCCACCGGCATGTGCCGTACCCCGGCCTCCAGCATCCGGCGGGCGACGTCGCGGGTGTCCTCGTCGAGCCGCGCCGTACGCAGCTCCGTCGAGGCGAACGCGGAGGCCGTCACGGTGACGGGGTCCCGGCAGGTGGCCATCGCCTCCGCCAGGTCGCGCTCGGTGATCACCCCGGTGACCTGCTCGCCCTCGAGTACGGCAAGTGCCCCGACGTTTCTCTCCGTCATCCGCCGCGCCACCTGGGGCAGGCGCTCGTCGGCCTGGCATCCGAAGATCATCGGACGGTAGACGTTACTGATCCGCATCGTCCCCTCCTGTCGCCAGCATTCCCATCAGGTCGCGCCGGCTCACGATGCCCACCAGCTCGTCGCCCCGCACGACCGGAACGCTCTTCATCCCCATTGTGACCAGGAGCTCGACGAGTTCCAGTACGTCGGTGTCCTCCCGGACGGTCTTGACGTTCGGGGTCATCACCTCTTCGACCTCCAGGGTCGGCCGCGCGTCCGATGGGGCCGCGAAGTGGAGATAGGCCCGGGGGTCCGCCTCGAGTTCGCCGCGCAGCAGATCCATCTCGCTGACGATCCCGATCATCCGGCCGCTCTCGTCGACCACCGGCGCGGCCGTGATGTCCTTTTCGCAGAGCAGACGGACGGCCTGTGTCGCCGTCCACGTGCGTGGCACCGTCACCACCGGCGCCGTCATCACCTCGCGGACCAACATCGCGAACCTCCTCACACCTCAGCGTCCGGTGGAGTTTCGGGGTAACTGAACGGGACAGGATTCCCGACAGAGCGGCAGGTGAAACATCCCGACCAGAAGGCGGATTACGGGGGTGATCTCCATGATCACACTGAGCGGGGCGGCATCGGCCTGATCAGTGGGGAAGGAGGCCGCATGGCATCGCAGGCCGGGCATTTGTTCGATCGACCAGATGGAGATCTGGATCGTATCCAGGCCGGGTTACGACAACTCGAGCGCCAGTACGGCATGTTGCGGGGACTGCTCGACGCGGTGCTGGCGATCAGCGCGGAGCTGGAACTCGAGCCGGTCCTGCACAGGATCGTGGACGCTGCCCGGGATCTGGTGCACGCCCGCTACGGCGCCCTGGGCGTACTGAGCGAGACGGGACAGTTCACCGCGATGATCAGCTCGGGGTTCTGTCGTGATCATTTCGCCGCGCGAGGTGAGAAACTGCCCCACGGCAGCGGACTGCTGGGTGAACTGGTGCGCGATCCCCGGCCACTGCGCGTGGACGACCTGCCGGCCCATCCCCGTGCGTCCGGCGTCCCCGAAGGGCATCCCGCGATCACCACCCTGCTGGGGGTGCCGATCCGGGTCCGTCAGACGACCTACGGGAACCTGTACCTAGCCGAGAAGGTGGGCGGCCCGTTCACGGACGCGGATCAGGAGGTGGTGACGGCGCTGGCCAGTGCGGCCGGCGTGGCGATCGAGAACGCGCGCCTCTACCGGCGGACGTGCCGGGCCACCGAGGACTTTCAGCGTCAACTGCTGCCCGAGATGCCGCACCTGGAGGGGTGGGAACTGCAGGCCCGGTTCCAGCCCTCCAGCAGGGCGCCGTGCATCGGGGGTGACTGGTACGACGTGTTCCGCCTGCCCGACGGGGTGCCCTGCCTGGTGATCGGGGACGTCATGGGCCACGACGTGCGGGCCGCCATCGTGATGAGTCAGATCAGCAACATGCTCCGGGTCATCGCGTTCGACGAGCCGGAGTCGCCCAGTGGGATCCTGCGCCACCTGGACCGGGTCCTGGACCGGATGTACGGGGGGCCGATGGCCACCGTCGCCGTCGCCCGCCTGGAATCGGCCGCCGGATCCGGCGGACGCCTGAGCTGGGCCAGCGCCGGGCACCTGCCGCCCCTGCTGGCCGTCCCGGGCGAACCGGCCCGCTATCTGTACGCCGAGACCGGCGTCCCGCTGGGCGTCGATCCGGACCTGCCCAGGCCCGACAACCACGCTCGACTGCCGTACGGCGCCGCCGTGCTGCTGTACACCGACGGCCTGGTCGAAAACCGCGATCGCTCCCTGAGTCAGGGGATGGACCAGATCGCCGCCATCGCCACCGCCCACGCTGCCGATCCGCTGGCGCGGCTGTGCGACGCCCTGCTGGCCCACCCCGGCGGGGCCTTCGACGACGACGTCGCGCTGCTGGCCGCCCATCCGCCGACGTGAGAACGTGGAGCGTACTGGGCGAAATGTATAGCAGAATGCCCGAAATGTCGGGCAAACCTAGCACATCGTGTAGCTGATCAGCGTTCTCTTGCGCAGCTCTTCGCGCATCGGATCACAATATGCGCAAGATCCCGTCCCTCCCCCTCTCGGGATGGGCAGGCACAGGAGAAACAGGAACAGCACATGAAGCACCTGCTCACCCAGTTCGAGAACAAGACCCCTGAGATCGTTTTCGAATGGCACGATGCTGAGACGCCCGCCAGGGGATGGGTGGTGATCAACTCGCTGCGGGGCGGCGCCGCGGGCGGCGGGACCCGGATGCGCCCCGGGCTCGACCGAAATGAGGTCGTGTCGCTGGCCAAGACGATGGAGATCAAGTTCACCGTGTCCGGGCCGCGGATCGGCGGCGCCAAGTCCGGCATCGACTTCGACCCGCGCGATCCCCGCAAGAACGACGTCCTGCGCCGCTGGTACACGGCGGTCACTCCGCTGCTGAAGACGTACTACGGCACCGGCGGCGACCTCAACGTGGACGAGATGCAGGAGGTCGTGCCCATCACCGAGAGCCTCGGGCTGTGGCATCCGCAGGAGGGTGTGGTCAGGGGTCACTTCGACGCGAGGGACCGAGAGCTCGTGGGGCGGGTCGGACAGCTCCGGCTGGGCGTGGCCAAGGTCGTGGAGGACCCGCGCCTCACCCCGGATCCGGCCGGCCGCCACTCGGTCGCGGATCTGATCACCGGGTGGGGCGTCGCGCAGTCGGTGCGGCACTACTACGCCGTCTACGGCGGGGACATCGCCGGTAAGCGGGTCATCGTGCAGGGCTGGGGCAACGTCGGCTCCGCCGCCGCCTATTACGCCGCCCAGTCGGGGGCGCGGGTGGTCGGCGTGATCGATCGTGACGGCGGCATCGTCAACCCGGCAGGGTACGGCTTCGACGAGATCCGCGAACTGTTCCTCGCCAAGGACGGCAACACGCTGCGCGCCGACGGCCTGGCGCCGTACGCCGAGATCGACGAGGCCATCTGGGACGTCGGCGCCGAGGTCTTCCTGCCCTGCGCGGCCTCCCGCCTGGTCACCCGGGACCAGGTGGACCGTATGACGACGCGGGGGCTCGAGGTCATCGCCTGCGGCGCCAACGTGCCGTTCGCCGATCCCGAGATCTTCTACGGGCAGACGTACGAGCACGCCGACAAGAGCGTCGCCGTCGTACCGGACTTCATCGCCAACTCCGGCATGGCCCGCACCTTCGCCCTCCTCATGCGGGACGGCGTCGAGATCACCGACCAGGCGATCTTCAGCGACATCTCGGCTACGATCGAGTCCGCCCTCAGGCGCTGCCATGAGAGTTCCCCGGCGCACACGGGCGTGGCGAGCACCGCGTTCGAGATCGCCCTCGATCAGCTAGTCTGACCCGCTCCGCACAGAACGTCGCGCCCCGGCCGGATCACCGGCCTCCAGGGCCGCTCCGGCCGCAGCCCGGCACTCCTCGAGCGTGTGCCGGGCCAGGGATTCCCGTACGGCGGGGATGCTGGGCGCCGACATGGACAGGCTCGTCACGCCGAGGCCGACCAGGACGACGGCCAGGAGCGGGTCGGCCGCGGCCTCTCCGCTGCAAGGTCACGAACGTGAAATGCCTAGTCAAGGCTCGGCGTGCGAGTATTCGCAAGATCATGGGTCTGGGGGGTGGAGCATGTGATCGCGGGACGGGATCTAGTGTGAGCGTGTGGAAGTGATGAGGGGCGGGGTCAACGAGGTGCGGCGGGTCGGCTCGACCGTGCACCGTCCGACCGGGCTGTGGAGCCCGGCGGTGCACGGCCTGCTACGCCATCTCGAACGGCAGGGCTTCGGCGCAGCCCCACGGCTGTACGGCGTCACCGATGACGGCATGGAGATCCTCGACTTCATCCCCGGACAGGTGGGCGAGTACCCGCTGACCGCGGAGGCCGCCTCCTCCGAGGTTCTGGAGAGCGCGGCCGAGTTGCTCGCCGCCTACCACGACGCCACGGTTGGCTATGTGACGGGGCACGAGAGCGGGTGGATGATGCCGACGCCGGCACCGGCCGAGGTGATCCTGCACAACGACTACGCTCCGTACAACTGCGTGTTGGACGGCACCAGGGTCGTCGGCATCATCGACTTCGACACCGCCGCTCCCGGTCCCCGGCTCTGGGATGTGGCCTACGCGGTCTACCGCTGGGCGCCGACGGCGGCTCCGGGTAACGGATCAGGCTTCGGTACCACCGAGGAACAGGCCGCCCGCGCCCGGGTGTTCTGCGACCGCTACGGGTTGGACGCCGCGGGGCGGAGCGCCCTGGTGGACACCATCACCGCCAGGCTCACCGCCCTGGTCGAGTTCATGCACGCCCGGGCGGCCGAGGGTGAGGCGGCGTTCCGGCGGCACATCGAGGAAGGCCACGACCGCCTCTACCGCGCCGACATCGCCTACCTGGAGGAACGGCGTGCCGTCTTCGAGACGGCGCTCCTTCATTGAGGAGGACAGGATGTCCGAACTGACGGAGCTGGCCGTACGGCTGCGCGGGTTCGCGCAGGCCAGGGACTGGGAGCAGTTCCACGCTCCGAAGAATCTGGTGATGGCCCTGGCCGGTGAGGTGGGGGAGTTGGTGGCGGAGTTCCAGTGGCTCACCCCCGCCGAGGCCGAGAACCCGGACCCGGACACCATGGCGCGAGTGCGGGCCGAGCTGGGGGACGTCACCGGCTATCTGGTACGGCTGGCCGACGTGCTCGGCGTGGACCTGATCGCCGCGGCGCACGTCAAGCTGGACGAGAGCGAGCGCCGCTACCCCCCGGAGCTGTATCGCGGCTCAGCCAGAAAGGCCCCGCCGCTGCCCTGATGGTGAGGCCGCCCATACGCCCTGCCCCGCCCCCGGCATATGGGGGGCAGGGCGGGCGGCCGGGTAATCAGCGGGTGGGGTCGAAGTCCCGCAGGGCGGTGGGCACCTTGCCCGTGGTGATCTGCTCGGCGAGCATCCGCCCGGTGATCGGCCCCTGGGTGATGCCCCACATGCCGTGCCCGCCGGCGACGAAGATCCCGGGGACGTCGGTGGCGCCGATGAGGGGCTTGCCGTCGGGGGTGACGGGCCGGGGGCCGACCCACAGGTCGGTCATCGCGTCCCAGTCGACTCCGGACAGCAGCGGCCTGGCCGACTTGACGATCGCGTCGATCCGCCGCTGCACCAAGGGGTGGTCGGGCCCGCGGAACTCCATCGTTCCCGCGACCCGGAGCTTGCCCTGGTACGGCGTGCAGGCGACGCGCACGGCCGGCAGGTAGATCGGCCCGCGCACGGGCTCCGCGGTGGGCACGGTGAAGGAGTAGCCGCGCCCGGCGCGCACCGGCACCCGAACGCCCCACGCCTTGCCGAGCCGGTTCAGCCAGGCGCCCGTGGCCAGGACGACGGCGTCGGCCGCGACCGAGTCGCCGGTGCTCGACACCACGGTCAGCCCGCCGCTCCCGGTACGCACGTCGGCGACCTCGAAGCCGGAGCGGATCTCGGCGCCGCGGGCGGCGACGGCGCGGCCCAGCGAGTGCGTGAACTCTCCGGGGTCGATGTAGCGCTGCCCCTCCAGCCGGATGCCGGCCCGCACCTGCGGGGAGATCTGCGGCAGCAGCGCGCCGAGTTCGTCACCCTTGAACGCGGTGTACTCGATCTTCAGCCCCGACTCGTTGATCCGCCGCAGCTCGTGCAGCAGGCCCACGGCCTGGCGCTCGGTCTCGAACGCGGCCATGATCGGCGCGTCGATCGTGGGCGCCTCGACGCCGTTCGACGTGAGCACGTCGAAGGCCTCCAGGCACTCGTCGTTGAGCGGGATGTTCGCCCGTACGGCACGGCCCCAGGACTTCCAGCTGCAGTTCAGGGCGAACTTGGTGAGGAACGCCAGCAGGCCCGGGTCGGGGGTGGCCGGCACATGCAGCGGGGCGTTCGGGTTGAGCAGGGAGCTCAGGCCGTAACGCAGGACGCCGGGCTCGTTCAGCGGGATGGCCAGCCCCGGGGAGAGCCAGCCGGCGTTGCCCCAGGAGGCGCCCGCGGCCACACCGCCGCGGTCGACCACGGTCACGTCCACGCCGCGCTCCTGCAGGAACCACGCGGTGGACAGCCCGACCACACCGGCGCCGATCACTACCGCTGTACGCGGCTCACGGTCCATACCCATCGCCTCCGCTATACCATTTTCCGCCTTTCACCGAGGATCGCTGCTGTGAGAGGGCGATGTACTGTCCGCGTCGGACAAGTGCGACCACGGCCTTTGTTCCGCGCGGACAACGCCGTCGGGCACCGGCTCAGGGGCGGCTGTCCTGGTGCACGGCCAGCGCGATGATCATGGCGAGCCGCTTCTCCGGCACGTCGAGCCGCAGGTTGGTGATCTCGGCCATCTTCCTGAGCCGGTAGCGCACGGTGTTGGGGTGGACGCCGAGGCGATCGGCGGCGGCGGCAAGGTCGCCCTGCGCCTCCAGCCAGGCCCGCAACGTCGCGATGTAGCGCGTGCCGCGCTCGGTGTCGTACCGGGTGAGGTCGGCGACCGGCCCGCGCGCGGGGGCGCGTCCGGCGGCGGCGGCCGCCCGCAGGCGCTGCATCAGGATCTCGTCCCAGGACTCGTCATAGACGACGGCAGCGGCCCTGCCGGGCCGTGAGGCGCGCAGGGCGAGGCTCTCGTCGGCCTCCTGCCTGCCGGCGGGCAGCTGGGACGGCTCGGCCGCCCCGCCGATGCCGGCGTACACGGTGACCTGCCGGGGCAGGACGCCCGTGATCGAGGTGAGCCACTCATGCGCCGGCGTGGCGTCGGCGGCGCAGGGCAGCACGGTGTAAAGGGTGTTGCCGAACAGCGCGCTGCGGCCCGGCCGCGACCAGCCGAAGCCGGTGGTGGCGCGTTCGTAGGCGAGCAGGATCGCGGCGTGCCGCTCGTCGGCGACGTGCGCCTGCAGCGCGATCACCCGGAACTGTCCTGCGGGCAGGCCGAGCCGGCTGATCACCGCGAGGGCGTCGGCCGTCCCCTCCAGCAACTGGATGACGAGGTCGGACTCGACCTGCCGTTCCAGATCGGCGCTGACCCGGGAGCGCAGCAGATGCAGCGCGACCGCCCGCGCGCCGTCGTCCAGGACGATCCGGTGGGCGCCCGACAGCGGGCGCTCGCATTCGACCCAGATCGATCCCAGCAGTTCGCGCCCGGCGCGTACGGCGACCACCATGCGGCCGCGTAGTCCGTGCTCCGGCGAGGGCTCGACGAACAGCGGCTCGTCGGAGGCGCGCAGATGCGCGAAGACGCCCTTGCGCTCCAGCAGATGGTGCATGGCGTCCGGAATCCGGCGGCCCAGGATGGTCTCCAGGCGCACCGGGTCGGCCGACTGCTGGGCCCGGGAGTACGCCAGGACCCGGGACATCTGGTCCTCGATCGTCACCGGGGAGCCGATCTCGGCGGCGAGCGAGTCGGCGAAGGCGAACAGATCGGTCGGTCCCCGCCCGGCGTCGGTCTCCCGGCCTTCGAGCACGAGGCCGTACACCACGCCGAAGAGCTGGCTCCAGGACACCGCGGGTTCCACGAGCAGCACCGCGATCCCGCTGTCGCGCGCCTGTGCCAGGGCCTCCTCATCGAGGGGCGGAGTCCCGCGCACCAGCACCGCGGCGGCGCGCGCCGACCGGGCGAGCCGTACGGCTTCGGCGGCGGAGTCCACGCCGACCGACAGGAACACGTCACCTGTCGCGGCGCGCGGGTCGGTCGGGTCGTGCACGACCACACTGCGCAGCGCCACGTCGCGGGAGGCGGGCGCGCAGCACAGCCGGGCCCCGTAGCCGCCGAGGACGTTCACCAGCCGGTCAAGCTTCAGCATGATTAGCGGTGCCCCACCTGTCTCGATACCGAGGGCGTCGGCCCTCGCAGTGGGCTCTGTGAGCGATTCGCCTCATGCTAATGCGTGACGAATGCCTGGCAGCGGGGTCGACAACGCCTCGGCGCGTGAACCGCCGTCAGATCCCCTTTCGCCTGTTGCGCATACCTGGCCCATGACCTGGCATGCTGGTGACCATGAGAGGTTTCCCCGGTGCCCGCGACGAGGATGGCCGCTGATGCGTGACGACGTCATGGTGAACGCCGCGGACATCGCCCGGATCGCGGACGTCGGCAGGGCCGCGGTGAGCAACTGGCGCAAGCGGTTCGACGACTTCCCTCGGCCGGTCGGCGGGACCGCGAGCAGCCCGTCCTTCTCCCTCGCGGAGATCGAGCAGTGGCTGCGCAAGCACAACAGGCATGTCGAGGTGGCGCCCCTGGAACGGGTCTGGCAGCGACTGCGGGCCGTCGGCGACGATCTCCGCCTGGGCGACGTGGTCGTCTACACCGGGGCATTCCTGCTCTACCTGCAACGTGATCCCGCCGCCTGGCGCGAGCTGGCCCGTCTCACCGACGACGAGATGCTGTCGCGGCTGCCCGGCTCGGTCGCGGCCGTGGTGCCCGAACCGCCCGGCGAGCTGCCACACGAGCTCGGTGTCGACCCGTCGCTGATCCGGGCCATAGCCGAGGTGGGCGCCGAGGAGGGACCGGCCGCCACGTTCGACGCGATCTGCGCCCGCTACATCGACGTCCACGCCCGGCGGCTGCTCGCCACCCCCGAACCCGTGGGCGCCCTGATGGCCCGGCTGGCCGCGACCGCCGGGAAGACCGTGCTCGATCCCTCCTGCGGCATCGGCACCCTTCTGCTCGCCTCGGGCGCCGCACGCGCGCTCGGCCAGGACGTCAACGGTACGGCGGCCCGCCTGACGGCGGTCAGGCTGCTGCTGCACGGCGTCGAAGCGGCCGTCCGCGACGGCGACTCGCTGCGGGCCGACGCGTTCCCGGACGAGCTGGTCGACGCGGTGGTCTGCAATCCGCCGTTCAACGACCGGGGCTGGGGATACGAGGAGCTGACCAGCGACCCCCGATGGGAGTACGGCCTGCCGCCGCGCGGCGAGTCGGAGCTGGCCTGGGTGCAGCACTGCCTGTCCCATGTCCGCCCCGGCGGGCTCGTCGTCATCATGATGCCGGGCGTCGCGGCCAGCCGCAGATCCGGCCGCCGGGTCCGCGGCAACCTGCTCAGAGCCGGGGCGCTACGCGCCATCGTGACCCTGTCGGCCGGCGCGGCCCCCGCCTCCAGCGGTGCACCCGACCTGTGGGTGCTGCGCCGGCCCGAGGCCGGCGACCCGCCCGCCTCCGACGTGCTCATGGTCAACGCCGGAGACGACTTCGCCGTCGTGGAGGGCGCCTGGCAGGCGTACACGAGCCGCACGGAAACCGGGCCGCCGGAGCTTCCGGAGGCGAGCCGCGTGGTGCGGATCATCGACCTGCTCGACGAGGAGGTGGCGCTCACCCCCGCACACCGGGTGAGCCGGCAGACCCGGGCGGAGCCGTTCACCGGGGTACGCGAGCGCGCCCGGGAGGCGATCTCCCGGCTGGAGGTCCCGAAGCTGACCCCGCTGCCGGTACGGCGCGAGCTGCCGCTGACGAGCATCGGCGAGCTGTCCAGGGCGGGGGTGGTGAGCATCGGCCAGGGCCCGCTCAAGCTGGCGGAGGAGACCGGCGACCTGCCCGTGCTGACCGTCAAGGACCTCGTGCGCGGCCGCGCCCCCAGCGGGCGCACCTGCGACGAGCCCGGACTGGTGTTCACCCGGGAGGGGGACGTCGTCGCCCCGCTCATCCCCGGTGAGAACACCGCGGCACGGGTCGTGGCCGGCCCTCCCGTGGTGCTCGGCCCCCGGCTGCTGCTGTTCCGCGTGGACCCCGACCGGCTCGATCCGTACTATCTCGCCGGCTGCCTGCGCGTCACCGGCGAGACGAGCGTGCGGCTCGGCTCCTCGGTCCGGATGGATCCCCGCCGGGCGCGGCTGCCCCGGCTGCCGATCGAGGAGCAGCGGGAGTACGGCGAGGCCTTCCGGCGGCTGCTCGCCTACGAGGACGCGGTCCGCGAGCTCAGGACGGTCAGCGACGATCTCCTGCGGATCGGATTCGAGGGCCTGCTCGACGGCACGCTCCACCCCGAGTGAACCCGGGTGCGCTGGATGACGGGGCTGTGCTGCTTCGCATCGAGGCGTCCCACTTGCCGGGCCGGGACTGCGGTCAGGCGCCGGATTTCCCTGGGTACCGCAACATTCACGTCGGAGTGCAACGGCGGGATCGCCGGGATGAGCTTCTCGAGCTACACCCAGGGGATGCCCCGGCGGCGGTTTGGGAACTGGAGGCCACCGCCATGGTGAAAGAGAGCGGGTGGGATCTCCGCGGACCGTACGTGCAGGGCAGACCGGGCGGCCGGTTCGTGTACCTGTCGTGGGGAACGGTGGACGACGCCGGGGCGTTCTCGATGTTCCGGCGGGCGAAGCTGTGGTTCGACGCCATCCTGCCGGACGTGCTGGACACCGCGGTGAAGACCGGGCTGCTGGTGGGACGCCTGGGCCTGACCGACTCCAGCGGACAGCCGTTGTGCGCGGCCGTCCGCCCTCCCCTCATCGAATGGTCGGCTCCCGCGATTTGACCCCGTGTGTGTAGATCTTCCCATCTGGGTGGATCACTGTTACGGCGGCCTGCCTTTGCCGTCTCATGCGCGCGTTTCCGCCGTGCCTTTGTCCCGGCCGGGGGATCCCCTCTGAGAGATGACGGGATACGCCGATATGAGGAATCCGCCGCAGCCGCCGTACGCGGAGGAGCTGCGCGCGGCGCTCGATCGTGCCGTCGCCGGCGACGTGCGGTTCGGTCCCGGCGACCGCGCCATGTACGCGCACGAAGCGTCGATCTTCCGTCAGGTGCCCGTCGGCGTGGTGCTGCCGCGCGACGCGGGCGACGTCGAGGCCGCGCTGGCGGTGTGCCGCCGGTTCGGGGCGCCCGTGCTCGGCCGCGGCTGCGGCACCTCGCTCGCCGGGCAGAGCGTCAACGGCGCCGTGGTCTTCGATTTCACCCGGCACATGGACGCCATCGTCGGCCTCGACCCGGAGCGTCGCACGGCACGCGTCCAGCCCGGCGTCATCTGCGACGCGCTGCGCGACGCGGCCGAGCCGTACGGACTGACGTTCGGGCCGGACCCGGCCACGCACGATCACGCGACGTTCGGCGGGATGATCGGCAACAACTCCTGCGGAACCCACTCGGTCATGGCGGGCAAGACGGTCGACAACATCGACGAACTGGAGATCGTCACCTACGACGGCACCCGGATGCGGGTCGGCCCCACCGGCGAGGCGGAGCTGGAGCGCATCATCATGGGCGGCGGCCGGCGCGGGGCGATCTACGCCGGGCTGCGGCGCATCCGCGACGCCTACGCGCAGGTGATCAGGGATGGGATGCCGGACATCCCGCGCCGCGTGTCCGGCTACAACCTGGACGCGCTGCTGCCCGAGAACGGCTTCAACGTCGCCCGCGCCCTGGTCGGCTCGGAGAGCACGCTGGCGCTGACGCTGGAGGCGACCTGCCGCCTGGTGGAGTCCCCGCCGCACCGGTCGCTCGTCGTGCTCGGCTACCCCGACATCCCGTCCTCCGGGTACGACGTGCCGTGGCTGCTGGGGTTCGGCGCCATCGGGCTGGAGTTCACCAGCCGCCACGTCGTCGACAACCTGCGGGCCAAGCGTTTTCCCGCCGCGCGGGACGCGCGGCTGCTGCCGCCCGGCGAGGCGTGGCTGCTCATGGAGTTCGGCGGGCGCACCAGACGCGAGGCCGACGCGGCCGCGCGGGCGCTGATCCGCGCCCTGGCCACGCTGGGCATCCGGTCGTACCCGAACGGCCACGCACCGCCGAGCCACCGGTTCTACGACGATCCCGACGAGGTCGCCGCCGTCTGGGAGATCCGGAGCAACTCGGCCGGCACCTCCCGGATGCCGGTCGGTCTGGGCGGCCATGGCGGCTGGCCGAACTGGGAGGACGCCGCGGTCGCCCCGGAACGGCTCGGGCCGTACCTGCGCGACTTCGTCCACCTGCTCGACCGGTACGGCTACGACGGCGTGTTCTACGGCCACTGGGGCGACGGATGCGTCCACTGCCGCATCGACTTCGACCTGCGCACCGCCGAAGGCGTGCGGAAGTACCGGCGGTTCATGGAGGAGGCCGCCGACCTGGTCGTCTCGTACGGCGGGTCGCTGTCGGGGGAGCACGGCGACGGGCACGGCCGGGCCGAGCTGTGGCCCCGGATGTTCCCGCCGGACCTGATGCGCGCGTTCGAGGAGTTCAAACGGCTGTGGGACCCCGACGGCCGGCTGAACCCGCACAAGCTGATCGATCCGTACCCGCTGGACGCGCACCTGCGGGAGGGCACGGCCTACCGCCCGGAGCAGCCGGCCACGGTGTTCGCCTTCCCCCAGGACGGGGGCAGCTTCACCGAGGCGGCCGGCCGCTGCTTCGGCGTCGGCACCTGCCGCCGCACCGGCGGCGGCGTCATGTGCCCGAGCTTCATGGTGACCAGGGAGGAGAAGCACTCCACCCGGGGCCGGGCCCGGTTGCTGCAGGAGATGTGCGAGGCCACCGGGCCGATCAGGGACCGGTGGCGCAGCGACGAGGTCAAGGAGTCGCTCGACCTCTGCCTGGCCTGCAAGGGCTGCCGGGGTGACTGCCCGGTCAGGGTCGACATCGCCACCTACAAGGCGGAGTTCCTGCACCACTACTACGCCGGACGCCTCAGGCCCCGGCAGGCGTACGCGCTCGGACTGATCGACGTGTGGGCGCGGCTGGCCTCGCGCGTGCCGGGGCCGGTCAACGCCGTCACCCACGCGCCGGGGCTGCACCGCCTCGTCAAGCTCGCCGCCGGGGTGGCTCCGGAACGCGACGTGCCGCGCTTCGCCCGGCGGACCTTCACCAGGATGTTCGCGGCCCGGGCCCGGCGGGGGCCGGACGCCGCGGGCCCGCCGGTGCTGCTGTGGCCGGACACGTTCACCAACCATTTCGAGCCGGGGATCGCGGTCGCGGCCGTCAAGGTGCTGGAGGCGGCCGGCTTCCGCGTGGTCGTGCCCGGGGTGAACGGGCCGGGCGGGACGCCGTGCTGCGGCAGGCCGCTGTACGACTACGGCATGCTGCGGCTCGCCCGGCGCTATCTGCGGCGCGTCCTGGACGGGCTGCGCCCGTACCTGGAGGCGGGGATCCCGCTGGTCGGGCTCGAGCCGAGCTGTCTGGCCGTCTTCCGCGACGAGCTGACCAACCTGCTGCCGCGCGACCTCGACGCGCGGCGGCTGCACGCGCAGAGCTTCACACTGTCGGAGTTCCTGACCGGGCACGCCCCCGACTGGGCGGTGCCCCGGCTGCGCCGCGCCGCGCTCGTCCAGCCGCACTGCCACCACCACGCGGTCATGGGATTCGACGCCGATCGGCGGCTGCTGCGCGCGATGGAGCTGGACCTGGAGATCCCCGACGCCGGATGCTGCGGCATGGCCGGCAGCTTCGGCTACGAGGCGGGGGAGCGGCACCGGGTCTCCATGGCCGCCGGGGAACGGGTGCTGCTGCCCGCGGTGCGGGAGTGCCCGCCGGACACATTGATCATCGCGGACGGCTTCAGCTGCCGCGGCCAGATCGCGGACGGGACCGGCCGGACCGCGCTGCACCTCGCCGAGGTGCTCGCGCTGGCGATACGTGAGCAGCGGAAGGATTCGACATGAGCCAAGAGCGCACCGCCTCGGACGTCCTGGTCGACCGGCTCATCGCATGGGGCGTGGACACGGTCTTCGGGTTGCCCGGCGACGGCATCAACGGGTTCGTCGACGCGCTGCACAAGCGGCACGACGACCTCAGGTACGTCCACGTCCGGCACGAGGAGGTCGCCGCCATGGCGGCCGTGGGGTACGCCAAGTTCACCGGGCGGCTCGGCGTGTGCTTCGCCACCTCGGGGCCGGGCGCCGCGCACCTGCTCAACGGCCTGCTCGACGCGCGGACCGAGCAGGCGCCGATCCTGGCCATCAGCGGCATGACCTACCACGACCTCGTCGGGACCAGCTACCTGCAGGACGTCAACACCGACTACCTGTTCAACGACGTCGCGCTCTACAACCAGCGGATCATGGGCCCGGCCCACGTGATCAACGTCACCGACTACGCCGTCCGCACCGCGCTCACCCAGCGCGGACCGGCCCACCTGTCGTTCCCGATCGACTACCAGGCCGCGGCGGCCGACTCGGGCACCCGCTTCCGACGCAACGTCGAGGGCCACACCTCCACGGCGCACCGGCCGCCGATCCGGGTGCCGTGCCGGGAGGACCTGGAGGAGGCGGCGCAGGTCTTCGCCGGGCGGACCCGGATCGTCATCCTCGCCGGGGCGGGCGCGCGCGGAGCCGGGGAGGAACTGGAGGCGGTCGCCGAGCGGCTCGCCGCGCCCATCGTGAAAGCCCAGCTCGGCAAGGACTGCGTACCCGACGACAGCCCCTACACCACCGGGCCGATCGGCCTGGTGGGCAGCCGCCCCAGCGAGGAGGCGCTGGAGGAGTGCGACGCGCTGCTGATCGTCGGCTCCACCATGCCGTACATCGAGTACTACCCCTCGCCGGGGCAGGCGGTCTGCGTGCAGATCGACGACCGGCCCGAACGGCTCGGCCTGCGCCACCCGGTGGACGTCCCGCTGGCCGGTGACGCCCGGGCGACGCTCGCCGCGCTGCTGCCGATGCTGCCGCGCAACGACGACCGCGCGTTCCTGGCGAAGGCCCAGGAGGGCATGCGCGAGTGGTGGGCGCTGATGGAGGCGCGCGGTACGCGTACCGACCTGCCGATGAAGCCGCAGGTCCCCGCCTGGGCGTTGAACGACGCGCTGGCGGACGACGCGATCGTCTGCGGCGACTCCGGGACCGTCACGACCTGGGTCGCCCGGCAGATCAGGACCCGGCGCGGCCAGCTGTTCTCCTTCTCCGGGACCAACTGCTCGATGGCCGCCGGCCTGCCGTACGCGATCGGGGCGCAGGCGGCCTATCCGGGACGGCAGGTGGTGGTCTTCACCGGAGACGGGTCGATGACGATGCAGCTCGGCGACTTCCTCACCGCGGTGCAGCACAACCTGCCGATCAAGGTCGTGGTCATCAAGAACAACACGCTGGGCCTGATCAAGTGGGAGCAGATGGTGTTCCTCGGCAACCCCGAGTACGGCGTGGACCTCGCGCCGATGGACTTCGTGAAGTTCGCCGAGGCCTGTGGCGCCCGCGGGGCGCGCATCGAGGATCCACGCGCCTGCGCCGGCCAGATGCGCGAGGCGCTGTCGTGGGACGGGCCCGTGATCGTCGAGTGCGTCGTCGACCAGCACGAACCGCCGCTGCCGGCGAAGGTGAAGAGCCACCAGGTGCGCAAGCTGTTCGACGCACTGCGGCAGGGCACCCCCAACCGCAACCGCATCGCTCTGCAGATGGTCAAGGACCTGCTCGACGAGGCGAGCTTCGAGGCCAGCCCGGGCCACGTGATCCCCGGCCCCATTGGCCGCGCCGCCGCCGAGGTCGTCGAGAAGCTGCGCGACCGCACCGAGGAGTGACGCCCGGGGCGCGCCGTCGGCCGGAGTCGCCGGATCGACCGGAATCGCCGGATCGACCGGAATCGTCCGGAATCGTCCGCCGGTCACTGGGTAGGCCCGTGCGCATGGGGGTGGTTACCATGCGTATGGCTGATCGTCCAGGACATGGGCGACATGACGGGCAGGTCACCGTGATCGAACGCGGGGCGTCACTGTCGAGCACCGCGGGCGCGGCCGGGCTGGGCGCCTGCGCCGGGGCACTGACGGAGTATCTGCTCGACCCGAATCTCGGCCGGACCCGCCGGGCCCGAGTGCGCGACAAGGCCGTGCACGGGGTGCATCGATCCAGGGGCTGGCTCGGCATCCTCGCCCGCGACTTCACCAATCGCAGCCGGGGCGCGGTCGCGGGGATCCGCTATCGCTTCGTGGGAAGGAACGTCGACGACCGGGTGCTGTCCGAACGCGTGCGCGCGGAGCTGGGCCGGCACGTCAGCCACCCGCACGCGGTGGAGGTCCACGTCGCGGATGGTCACGTGACTCTCGCCGGCCACGTGCTGGAACGCGAGACCCGCCGGGCCCGCCGGGCGGTGGCGCGGATTCCCGGCGTCAAAGACGTCGGGGCGAGCTGGACCGCCCACCACGACGCCGAGGGGGTGATCCAGCTGCAAGGGGGCAGCCGGCCGAGGGAGCGCGTACCCGAGATCTTCCAGCAGTGCTGGTCGCCGACCGCGAGGTTCCTCGCGGGGTCCGCCGCGGCGGCGACCTGGGCGATGTCCGGGCGACTGCCTGGGCCGTTCGCCTGGATGGTGCGGGCCGGTTGCGCGGTCCTGGGCGCGCGTGCCGCGACGAACCTTCCGCTGAAGCGGCTCAGCGGGATCGGCGCGGGCCGCCGTGCCGTCGACATCGAGGACGCGATCTCGGTGGCCGCGCCGGCCGAGGACGTGTGGCCGTTGCTGAGCGATTACAGCGTCTTCGCCAAGTGCATGCCCGATGTGCTGGAGGTACGGCGATCCGACGACGGGCGGCGGTCGCACTGGGTGATCTCGGGACCTGCCGGGGTGCCCATCGGCTTCGAGGCGGCCGAGACCAGCCGCGAGGAGGGGCGGGAGATCTCCTGGCGGACCACCGAGGGCAGGCTCATCGCCCACACGGGCACACTGCGGCTCACGCCCGAGGGGGCCGACCATTGCCGGATCGAGGTCCGGCTCGCCTACAACCCGGTGGTCGGCGCGGTCGGGCACGCGATGGCGACGCTGCTGGGGGCCGACCCGGCGCGAAAACTGCAGCAGGACCTGATGCGGTTGAAGTCGCTCATCGAGACGGGTAAACCGCTGGCCGGCGCCGTCTCGGGCGAAGACCGCCGGTCATGACGCGTCCGGCGGCGCCCGGCGTGCTCGAAGCCGGGCGCCGCCGTCGTCCACGGTCAGGCGGCGTGGTCCGTGTGACCCGGTGCGGTCGGGAGACGGCCAAGACCGGGCCCCCGGACCGGCCGCCGATCGTCATACCGATCGAGATCCAGTTGCCGGACTGACCCGGACGCGCTCGGGCCTGAGGACGAACCCGCTCGCCATCCGCGCCGGCACCCGCCGCAGGGAGATCGTCAGATCCTGCCCGGGAACTCGGTAGTCCAGCCCGGCCAGGCGGTGTGCGAGGACCCGCATCAGGGTGATGACGATCGCCTCGCCGGGGCAGCGATGGCCGGTGTTCGCGTCGCCGCCGCCCTGCGGGATGAGATCGAACGCGCCGATCCGACGGCCCACGAACCGGTCGGGATCGAAGCGGTACGGCTCGGCCCAGAGCCGGGAGTCGTGGTTCTGCCCGTAGACGTCGAGCAGCACGAGCGCCCCCGCGGGGATCGGCTCCCCGCGCCAGGACAGGTCACGTACGGCCCGGCCGCCGACGAACGGCGTGAACGGGTAGAAGCGGCGGACCTCGTCGACGAACGCCTCGGCGAACGCGTCGGGGAACGCCTTCGCCCCGCTGTCGGCCGCGCCGGTCAGCCGGGCACGATGCTCGGGCCATCGATGCAGCGCGTGGGCCATGAAGGTGACGAACCAGCAGATGGCCACGGTGGGACGCAGGACATTGAGCAGGTCGACCGCGGCTACGCGGGGTTCGAGCCGCCTGCCGTCGACGTCCTCGTGATGCGCCACCACGTCGATCGCCGAGCCGGACGGCGCGGTGAGGGCGCCTCGGCGCGCATCCGTTATCAGTGCGGCCAGCCACGCCTCGCGCCGTCGCCGGGCCAGTCGCGCCCGCCAGTGCCGCCGCCCCGCCGAGCCGAATCCGTCGACCATCGCGACCAGGTCGGATGCCGCGGCCGGCACGTCGGCGTCGGACAGGGGGACGCCCGCCCACCGGCACACGGCACGGGTCAGCAGCCGGGACGCCTCGTCGAAGAGCACCACGTCCCGCTCGGCCGGCCATGAGGAGACCGTCTCGTCCCACGCGGCGAGCGTGTGATCGGCGAGGCTTCCGATCGTGTCCTCGGTCATGAGCGACATGAACATCGCCTTGCGCAGCCGGTGTGCCGGGCCGTCGAGCGTGTGCACGGCGCCGTGGCCGAACAGTGTGCTCTTGATCGGGCCGGGCAGGGCCGTCCGACGCGCCACGTGCTCCTCGTCGTAGAAGAAACGCGCGGCGTCCGGCCCGCACAGGCCCACCGCCCGCTGCCCGAGGACTCTGGTGTGGACGATGTCCGACCCGGCACGGCGGCGCAGGCCCGGCAGCCAGGCGTACCCGTTCAGCAGGAGTGGCAGCGTGTTGTCGAGCAGTCGCATATGTCGGGGGTGCCCGTCCGGTACCTGGAGGAAACGGCGCACCGGGCGCGCGCGAACCAGGTGGCAGGCCGTGGTTTGTAGATCTTTGCGGGATGAAGGGGCTGATCCTCAGGTTTGACCCGACATTGAGCGTCGGACGCGTGATCATCCATGGTCGGCCGCTTAGCGTCTTGCTCGTACCTTCCACGACATCGGGGGAGTCTCATGCCAATCTGCACTGCCATACTCGCCGCTACCCTGCTCGCGGGCCCGGCGGCCGCCACACCGCAGGACGCCGGCCCGGGCGCCTACACCAACAACGACCCCTACAGCAGCCAGATGTACGGAGCACCGCAGTTCGGGATGCAGCCGCCGTGGCTGCAGCAGGCCGGGGCGCAGCAGCAGCCCCAGAACGCGATGCAGCAGCCGGGCACGATGCAGCAGCCCGGCGAACCGCAGCAGCCCGGCATGACACAGCAGCCGGGCATGACGCAGCAGCCCGGTGGCATGATGCAGCCGCCGTGGCTGCAGGAGGCCGGGATGCAGCAGCCGGGCGGCATGATGCAGCCCGCGATGTTCCAGCCGATGCAGCCGCCGTGGCTGCAGGAGGCCGGGATGCAGCAGCCGCAGCAGGCCCCGCAGCAGGCCCCGCAACAGTCCGGAGACCAGCAGCAGGCGCCGCAGCAGGCCCCGCAGCAGCAGGAGGACGCGGACGACGACGGGCCCGCCTTCATGTTCCAGCCGCCCGCCAACAACTCCAACGCCGCTCCCGCGCCCGCGGAGGGTCCGCAGGTGGCCGCCGACAAGAAGTCCGACGACGACTTCTTCCCCGGGAAGTTCACCTTCCCTGCAGAGTGGGGTCGGAGCGGGCGCGCTCCGAAGGCGTACGACCTCGTGCTCAACCCGACGCTCGACTCGTCGAAGAAGTCGTTCGCCATGCCTGAAATCAAGGGGCATCAGGTGGCGAAGTCGTGGCCCTCGTACAAGGGCGCAGACCACCGGGCGCGGGCAACGCGTTGATCCGTCCGCCGGTCGACTGATCGGCGGGTGAGTTCCGCGGACCGCGGGGGCGGGCGTCCGGTTCCTCTCCGCACCCTTGCACCTGCCACCCGCGGCCCGCGGGCGCCACCCCACCACAGGGAGATTCGATGAAGACGCGACTTCTCGCCTTTGCCGCCCTGGCCGCGCTGCTTACGCTGACCACGGCCTGCGGTAGTGACGGCAGCGGAGGCGAGAGCGACGCCGCGGCACCGGCCGCGGCCAACGAGACGGCTACGGACACGGCGACCGGTACGCCCGGCGACGAGGCGAGTGCCTCAGCCACCGAGTCGGCCACCGGGTCGGCCACCGGGTCGGCCACGGCTTCGGCCACGGCTTCGGCGTCCCCGTCCGCTTCCGCCTCGGCCTCGGCCTCGCCGTTCGGCGCCGCCTGCTCCGAGGTGCCGGCCTCCGTGGCCGGCGAGCCGGTCGGCAAGGCCATCTCCGGCATCCCGTCGCTTTCGACGCTTTCCGGAGTGATGCGGACCGCGGGCCTGGCCCGCACGCTCAACAAGGGCAAGGACTTCACGCTGTTCGCGCCCACCAATGAAGCCTTCACCAAGGTCCCGAAGAAGAAGCTCGACCGTCTCATGGGGAACAAGCAGGCGCTAAGCGCTCTCGTGGCCTATCACGTGGTCAAGGGACGCAAGACGCCGGCCGACCTGCGGAGCGGCAAGCTGAAGACTGTGCAGGGAGGGGAGCTCACCACCACCGGTTCGGGACAGAGCTTCAAGATCAATGACGCGAACGTGGTGTGCGGCGACGTGGTCACGCGCAACGCCACCGTCTACATGATCGACAGCGTGCTGATGCCGAAGTAATTGAGAGCCGGCATCCAGAGTTGCTACGAGGGGTGAGCCGCAGGTGACGGGCCGCCCCTCGTCGCGTTGTTCGGAGGCGAGTGAAGTGGGCGATTCCCTTCTTTGACCGGACACTGGGCATCGGGTCCGTGATCGCCCGACATGAGGCGCTTACCGTCATGAATGTACCGTCCACCATTTCGGGGGAAATCTCATGCCTATCTGCACTGCAATAATCGCGGCTGCCCTGCTTGCCGGGCCGGTCGGCACTCCCGCCGACCAGCACCCCGTCACCGACGCCTCACCTGGTAAGCAGGTCGCGTCCTTCGCGATGCAGAACGCGGACCAGCCGGAGCTCGTCGCCAGCACGGCAGTGGAAAAGCTGCTGAAGGACAAGAACGGGAAGATCGGGTCCCTCGTGACCGGCGGCCTGCAGGAGCCCGCTCCGGCCGCGCAGGGCCCCGCCGGGCAGGCGGCGCCCGCCGCCCAGACGGCCCAGACAGCCCAGGCCGGTCCGGCGGGTCAGCAGGGAACCGAGGGGCCGGTCGTCCAGACCGCCGGCCAGCAGGAGCCGCAGGACATCTTCCTCCACCCGCAGGCCAATTCTCCGGTGGTCAGCAAGATGTCCGGCAAGGACCTCGTCCAGCAGCTGCCCGGCAGCCAGATGCGTGAGTTCGGCTCCGGCCAGTGGTCGTCGGACGACGACTGAGCGAACGCGCGGTGAGAGGGGCGAGCCGGTCATCGGCTCGCCCCTCGTCATGCGGAGCATGCGGGTCGGCGCCGTCATGTGGAGCATGCGGGTCGGCGCCGGCGCGGCTCAGGTAGCCGAGCGGAGGTGCTCGTTGACCAGGCGCGCCGCCATCGCGCCCTCTCCGGCGGCCGAGACGACCCGCTTGACGGAGCCGCTGCGCACGTCGCCGGCCGCGAACACGCCGGGTCTGCTGGTCTCCAGCGGGAACGGCCGGCCGGGGCTGAGGCCCTCCGCCGGATGGGAGCGGAGGGCACGCGCGCCGGTGAGGACGTATCCGCGGCGGTCGAGGGAGATCTCGCCGGACAACCACCGGGTGTGCGGCTCGGCGCCGATGAGGACGAACAACGCGCGTGCCTCGACCGTGCGGCGCTCCCCGGTGACGTTGTCCTCGGCCACGACCGACTCCAGCCTCTCCCCACCGGACAGCTCCCGGACCTCGGTGTTCAGCATGACCTGGATGCGCGGGTCGCGCTCGACCTCGACGGCCAGATAGCGGGACATGTTCACCCGCAGGTCGCCCTCCCTGGCCAGCAGGCGGACCCACGCCGCGTGCGCGGCGAGGAACAGGGCCGCCTGCCCGGCGGAGTCGCCTCCTCCCACGACCACTATCGGATCCCGCCGGCACTCCCGCGCCTCGAACATGGTCGCCGCGTAGTAGACGCTCGTGCGCTCGAACCTCTCCATGTCCGGCAGATGCAGTCTGTGGTAGCGGATTCCGGTGGCGACGAGCAGCGCACGAGCGTGGATCATCGCGCCGTCCCGTGTGGTGACGACGTGGTCTCCGCAGCTTCCGTCGAGTGCGGCGGCCTCCGCAGGGAGGCGGAAGCGGACGCCGAGCCCGGTCGCCTGGGTCACCGCCCGATCGGCCAGCTCCTCCCCGGAGATTCCGTACGGGAATCCGAGGTGGCTTTCGATCCGGGGCGAGGTGCGGGCCTGGCCGCCGATCGCGTCCGTGTCGACCACGATCGTCGACAGGCCGTCGGCCGCGCCGTACACCGCGGCGGCGAGCCCCGCCGGGCCCGCTCCGACGATGAGCAGGTCGCACACCGTCTCCCAGGTCCGCGGGGCCGGCAGGCTGACGGCCCCGGCCAGCTCGGCGTTGCTCGGGTTGCGCAGCACCGTCTCGCACCGCAGGATCACGACCGGCGTCTCCTCGGGCGCGACGCCCATCGCGCGCAGGAAGCACTCGGCCTCCCAGTCCTCCTCCAGGTCGATCCACTTGTGCGGCAGGCGGTTGCGTACGGCGAACTCGCGCAGGCGGCGGGTGTCGGCGGAGAACCGGGAACCGACGATCCGCAGGCCGGTGCCGAGCCCGGTGAGCATCGACCGGCGGATGACGAACGCGCGCAGGATCAGATCCCCCACCTCGGCATCTCGCCCGATCACGCGGCGCAGTTCGTCCACCGGCACGGCGAGCACCTCGCCGGGTTCGGCGCATACCGCCGTCTGATGTCCGACCAGGCCGGTCAGCATGTTCATCTCGCCGAGGAACCGCGCCGGGCCGTGGACGGCGGCGACATGGTCGGCCGTGCCGTACTCCTCGACCATCGCCACCCTGCCGTCGAGCACCACGAAGAGGTTGTCGGACAGCGCGCCCTCGGTGAACAGCACATCGTCACGGCTCATCGGCCGCCGCGCACCGCCCGCCCCCAGGCGCTCGATCTGGGCCCGGCTCAGCCGTGGATAGGCCCCGTGCAGATCCGGGGTCTCCGTCAGCTCCTCTGGCCAGTGCATGTTTCACCTTGCCCGTCCGCACGGCCGCTCTCGGAAGCCTGTTCGACCGTTGACTCTTTGGGGACCTCTGCCCATCCTTGATGGTCCCTATCGTCCACTTTTGTCCGGTCGATCTAAATGGATGCCAAGGCTTTCTGAGGTTCCGGCATGATCGTCCGGGAAGCCGTCGCGCGTTTGTCGCCGTCTGGACGGGGTAAGGCGTTCTGACCTGCCGAGGGGTGACGGCAAGGGGGAGAGCATGAACGCTGTCGAGGTGAGCGTCCGGATCCCGGCCGGGGACGTCGTGCTCGACGCCGATGTCGTGGTGCCGCGGCCGGCGCAGGGGGTCGTGCTGTTCGCGCACGGCAGCGGAAGCGGGCGGCACAGCCCCCGCAACCGTTACGTGGCCCGTGAACTGCAGCGCGCCGGACTGGCGACCGTCCTGGCGGATCTGCTCACGGTCGAGGAGGAGCGCGCCGACGCCCATACCGGCCACCTGCGATTCGACATCGGCCTGCTGGCCGGGCGGGTGGCGGCGCTGGCCGACCGGGTGCCGGAGGACGTGCCGACCCGGGGCCTCGGCATCGGGCTGTTCGGCGCGAGCACGGGCGCGGCGGCCGCCCTGGTGGCGGCGGCGGCCCGCCCGGCCACGGTGCGCGCCGTCGTCTCCCGGGGCGGCCGGCCCGACATGGCCGGAGACGCCCTCGCCTCGGTCAGGCAGCCGACGCTGCTGATCGTCGGGGAACGCGACCCGATCGTCATCGAGCTCAACATGGAGGCGATGGGCCGGCTCACCGCGGAGACCCGCCTGGAGATCGTCCCGGGTGCCTCGCACCTGTTCGAGGAGCCGGGGACGCTCGAGTCGGTCGCGGGTCTCGCCCGTGACTGGTTCGCCCGCCACCTGGCCGGATGATCGTCCCTATCGGCCCACATTAGGATCAAACGACATGGAACAGCGGGTGTTGGGCAGGACGGGCAGACAGGTGGGCGTCGTCGGGCTGGGAGCCTGGCAGCTCGGGGCGGACTGGGGCGAGGTCAGCGAGGCGGACGCGCTGGCCACCCTCCACGCGGCCGTCGACGCGGGGGTCGACTTCATCGACACGGCCGACGTGTACGGGGACGGCCGCAGCGAGAAGATCATCGGCAGGCTGCTCGGGGAGCGGTCCGGACTGACCGTGGCCACCAAGATGGGGCGGCGGATGCTCCAGACGCCCGAGGCGTACACCCTGGGCAACTTCCGCGCCTGGACCGACCGCTCCCGCGCCAACCTGGGCGTCGACACGCTCGACCTGGTCCAGCTCCACTGCCCGCCCAGCGCGGTGTTCGACGACGACGCGGTGTTCGACGGCCTCGACACGCTGGTGGCCGAGGGCGCGATCGCGGCCTACGGCGTCAGCGTGGAGAGCGTCGGGGAGGCGCTCACCGCGATCGCCCGGCCGAACGTGGCCGCCGTGCAGATCATCCTCAACGCGTTCCGGCTCAAGCCGCTCGACGAGGTGCTCCCGGCGGCCGAGAAGGCCGGCGTCGGCGTCATCGCCCGGGTCCCGCTGGCCAGCGGACTGCTGTCGGGACGGTACGGCCCGCAGACGGTCTTCGCGGAGAACGACCATCGCAACTTCAACCGGCAGGGCGAGGCCTTCGACGTCGGCGAGACCTTCTCCGGGGTGGAGTACGGCGTGGGCCTGCAGGCGGTCGACCGCATCCGGGGGCTGGTTCCCCGGGGCATGACCATGGCCCAGTTCGCGCTGCGCTGGATCATCGACCAGCCGGGGGTGAGCGTGGTGATCCCGGGCGCCCGCAACCCCGAGCAGGCCCGGGCGAACGCCGCGGCCGCCGATCTGCCGCCCCTGTCGGCCGAGACGCACGCCGCGGTCCGCCGGGTGTACGACGAGCTGATCCGGCCCCAGGTGCATCACCGTTGGTGAGCAGGTGGGCGGACGGGAGATTTACGCGCGAAATCGGGGCGGCGGCACCGGTAGCATCGAAGCCTGGAGTCCCGCCGGCGCTGGATCTCGCGGAGGCCGGTCCGGGCGGGATGTCCGCGAATTCGTTTCCGCGCGAACGCGCACGAACGCCAGCCGAAGGAGCCACCGTGTCTGCCGCCCTCGAAATACGCATCACCCTCGCCGGAGCCGAGCGTGTGGTGGCGGCGGGCACGACGGCCGGGGAGGCGCTCGACGCCGACGGCAGGTCCGTCGTCGCCGCGAGGATCAACGGCGAGCCGCGTGACCTGGCCGCCGAGGTCGGCGACGGCGACGTCGTCGAACCGATCGCCATCGACAGCCCCGACGGCCGGGCGATCCTGCGTCACTCGACCGCTCACGTGATGGCCCAGGCCGTACAGGAGATCTTCCCTGAGGCCAGGCTCGGCATCGGCCCGCCCGTGGAGAACGGCTTCTACTACGACTTCGACGTCGCCGAGCCGTTCACCCCCGACGACCTCAAGCGCGTCGAGAAGCGGATGCGCGAGATCGTCAAGCAGGGTCAGACCTTCGACCGGCGGCCGGTGAGCGACGAGGACGCCCGCGAGGAGCTGGCGGCCGAGCCGTACAAGCTGGAGCTGATCGGGCTGAAGGGCGGCGCGGCCGAGTCGGCCGAGGGCGCGAACGTGGAGGTGGGCGCCGGGCAGCTCACCATCTACGACAACCTCGACCCCAAGTCGGGCGAGCTGTGCTGGAAGGACCTGTGCCGCGGGCCGCACCTGCCGAGCACCAGGGTCATCCCGGCGTTCAAGCTGATGCGCTCGGGCGGGGCCTACTGGCGGGGCAGCGAGAAGAACCCGCAGCTCCAGCGGATCTACGGCACAGCCTGGGAGTCGCGCGAGAAGCAGGACGAGTACCTGCACCTGCTGGCGGAGGCCGAGAAGCGCGACCACCGCAAGCTCGGCGCCGAGCTCGACCTGTTCTCCTTCCCCGACGAGCTGGGCTCCGGCCTGCCGGTCTTCCACCCCAAGGGCGGCATCATCCGGCGGGTGATGGAGGACTACTCGCGCCGCAGGCACGAGGAGGCGGGCTACTCGTTCGTCAACACCCCGCACATCACCAAGGAGAACCTCTACAAGATCTCCGGCCACCTCGACTGGTACGCCGACGGCATGTTCCCGCCCATGGAGCTGGAGGGTGCGCGCTACTACCTGAAGCCGATGAACTGCCCGATGCACAACCTGATCTTCAGGGCGCGTGGGCGGTCCTACCGCGAGCTGCCGCTGCGGCTGTTCGAGTTCGGCACGGTCTACCGGTACGAGAAGTCCGGGGTGGTGCACGGCCTGACCCGGGTGCGCGGCCTCACCCAGGACGACGCGCACATCTACTGCACCCGTGAGCAGATGCGCGACGAGCTCACATCGCTGCTGCGGTTCGTGCTCGACCTGCTGCGCGACTACGGCCTCGACGACTTCTACCTGGAGCTGTCCACCAAGGACCCGGAGAAGTTCGTCGGCTCCGACGAGGCGTGGGAGGAGGCCACGGCGACCCTCCGCGAGGTCGCCGAGTCCGAGAAGCTGGACCTGGTGCTCGACCCGGGCGGCGCGGCGTTCTACGGTCCGAAGATCTCGGTGCAGGCCCGGGACGCCATCGGCCGGACCTGGCAGATGTCGACCATCCAGCTCGACTTCAACCTGCCGCAGCTGTTCGAGCTCGAGTACCAGTCGTCCGAGGGAAGCCGTCAGCAGCCCGTCATGATCCACCGGGCGCTGTTCGGGTCGATCGAGCGGTTCTTCGGCGTCCTGGTCGAGCACTACGCCGGCGCGTTCCCTCCGTGGCTCGCCCCCGTGCAGGTCATCGGCATCCCGATCACCGACGCGCACGCGCCGTACCTGCAGGACGTCGCCAAGCGGCTGCGCGAGCGCGGGGTGCGGGTCGAGGTGGACGTCTCCGACGACCGGATGCAGAAGAAGATCCGTAACGCGCAGAAGGCCAAGATGCCGTTCATGCTGCTGGCCGGTGATGACGACGTGGCGGCGGGCGCGGTGTCCTTCCGCTACCGGAGTGGCGAGCAGAAGAACGGCGTCCCGATCGACCAGGCGATCGCCGAGATCGTCGACGCCATCGACCGCCGCGTCCAGGTCTGACGGCTCGGAACCGAGAACGCGGGCATTCGATGCCCGCGTTCTTGAGCGGTGGTGGCGCGACCGATCTCGATCGGCGAAGCTCTGGCCGTGTTTATTCCGGCCGGATGGTGCTTATGCCGAGGTCATAGCCAGCCCTGCCGGGCAGCGAGCACCCCCGCCTGGAAACGGCTGCGCGCGCCCAGGCGTTCGACGAGATCGGACGAGATGCGCCTCGCGGTGCGCGGAGAAACGCCGAGACGCTTGGAAACGGCTTCGTCGGTGAGTCCCGCGGCGAGTAGATTGAGGGCGGCTTTCTCCTGAGAGGTGAGGCCGTTCACGTCTCGGGGGCCGGGGATACCGAGGGGTCGCCCGGTGGCCCAGACGCTCTCGAAGAAAGCGCAGAGTGCGGTCAGTGTTCCCTGGCCGGTCAGGAGTACCGCCCCCTGGGAACTGTCATCGCTGTCGGAGGCGACGACAGCAGTCAAGCGATCCAAGATGATCATTCTGATTGGCAACGACGGAACCGTCCGAACCTCTCCTCCCTGTTCCGTCAGCCATTCCGAATGCTCGACCGTGTGCTTGCAGTTCCGAATGCTGTCGAGGTAGATAGTGCGCATGCGCACGCCGCGCTGCAGGAGTCGCCGGTTGAGTGGCCGGGAGGCGGACATGTTCTCTTGTGTCTGCGGTCCTCCGGGCGCGAAGGTGAGAACCTCTTCCTTGACCTGCTCGGTGAGCAGAGCCAGCAGGTCACGGACTTCCTGTACGCCGACGAGTTGTTCCGCGAAGGACTGCACAGGCCCTCGACAGGGGGCGGCGTACACGGATATGAGCCGCGTAACGGCCGCTCGGGATTCTTCGATCCGACGCTGCTGATCGGCTAGATCAGCCTGTTGGCGGGAGAGCAGGGCCTCCAGGTCCATAAGAGGACTCACTACTTGTACTCGGACGTCGGAGTTGGTCGACGGCCGTATCAGAGCAAGATTACTCAGCTTCTTCATCGCGCCGGTGACCACATCCTCCGTCAGTCCGAGGCTTTGGGCCAAGGCGGCGGCTCCGTACCGGGGATGTCGCAACATAGTGCGGTAAACAGCTTCAGATGTGGAATCCAGACCCTGAAGTTTGAGCATGGCTCCTCGGATGAGTGTCACAGTTCCAACCATGTGATTATAGGTCGCTCTTCAGAGTCTGAAGTTTCGCCATTTTCATGATCGCCGGAGGAGTCTTCGGTAACGCTCCGTGAAGCTGCCTGGTCGGCGGGCTGGTGGGGCGACCCAGAAGCCGAGGGTGTGATCCATGCCTTCTTCGGGGGTGCCGATGGTCGGGCCGAAGCGGGTGGGCAGTTCGTTCTCGGCGAAGGTTTCTGTGCTGGCCTTGTAGATCCCGATCAGCCAGTGGTCGGCCGAGCCCTGGTAGCGCAGGCGGAGAACGGTGAAGGGCTCATCCCGGCCGCGTTCGACGACGGCGACGTAGCAGAAGGAGCCGTGGTGGCGGACGAGGACCTCGGTCTTGGGCCAGTTGCGGCGGGCGTGGGCGAAGATCCGGGCGGTGACGGCGTCTCGGGTGGCCTGGTCGGGGCGCGGTGCCGGCGAGCGGGTCATGGCAGCCATTCTTGCCCAGATCGCACCATGTCCGGTAGAAGATCATGAATGCTGTCGTTCGTGCCGTCCTCGTCGCTTGCCGTGCTCGACGTACTGCGGCCGTGTTTCACCGGCCCGTCGTTTGCGACGGTGACCGCGCTGGTCACCGGCATTCTGGGCAGTCCGGGCGCGCGGACGGTGACCGGGATGTGGGCGGCGGCGGGCTTGGCGGAAGGGTCGCACTGGTCTCGGGCGCACCGGTTCTTCTCCCGCGCGGTGTGGGAGCTGGATCAGGTGGGGCTGGCGCTGGCCCGTGCCGTGGTCGCGGCCTTCGTGCCGGTGGGCGGGGCGGTCACGGTCGCGGTCGATGACACGTTGTTCCACCGCTACGGCCGGCGGGTGCACGGCGCGAAGTACCAGCATGACGGCTCGGCCAAGGGCCGGGACGCCATCGGCCGGGGCAACAACTTCGTGATCTTAGGGATCGTCGTTGCGGTGCCGTTCCTGGCCCGGCAGATCTGCCTGCCGGTGCTGTTTCGGCTGCATATCCCGCATGACAAGCGCACGGGCAGGGGTGGGACCGACTCCAAGACCGTCCAGGCCCGCGCCCTGGTGGACCTGCTGGCCGCCGCGCTACCCGACCACCCGATCCACGTGGTGGGCGATGCACTGTATCGGGGACCGGCCTGGAAGAATCTGCCTGCCCGCGTGACGTTCACCACCCGCCTGGCCTGCAACGCCGTGCTGTACGGGCCCGAGCCGCCGCGTACCGGCAAGCGTGGCCATCCGGCCTGGAAAGGTGACCGGCTGGGGAATGCGACCGAGATCGCCTCCGTCGCCACCACTCGCTGGCGGCGCACCACCGTGACCCGCTACGGCGAGACCGAGGAGGTCGATATGGCGGTCATCGCCTGCCTGCGGTGGGGCAGCCTGCACCGCACCCCACTCCGTCTGGTCTTGGTCCGCGATCTGGACGAGACCAGGCCGTACACGATCGCCCTGATCACCACCGACCTGGCCGCTGCCGGCGAGGCCATTGTTGCCCGGTACGCGAGCCGCTGGCCGATCGAACAGTCGATCAAGGACGGGAAGGACCTGCTCGGCGCGGGCGACCCGCAGTCTCGGCTGCCGAAGGCGGTCGAGCGGACCACCCCGTTCGTGCTGGCGAACCTGACCATCTTGGTGCTCTGGTACCACCAGGCCGGGCATGCCGACCACGACCTGAACTCCCGGCGACGGAGCGCTCCGTGGTACCGGCAGAAGCGCTACGTCTCGGTCACCGACATGATCATCGCGTTCCGGCGGGCCCGGATAACCGATAGCACCGCAGCTCACAGTAGATCCGGGCTATTCCACCCCGACCACGTGACCTGCGACGCTATCGCCGCCTAATGGCGAAAGTTCAGCAGGGTGGCAGTAGGGAATTACGGACCTGTCCCATGCTCTGGTAAGCCGCACCCGGGCGTGCTTCATGACGGCTCTGTGTTCCATCCTCTATGCCATGTAGAGGGGCTATGGAAGCTGCCAACGGCCATGAGGATCCCCAGGTGAGTGGTCAGTGGTTGTGGCTCTGGCACAAAGATCGTGACGCGATCACTCTGGGTGATCTATCTGGGTGATCTATCTGGGTGATCTAAGAGAGCAAGATTCTCTTACGGAGTAGATCGAGGTTGGCGCGACCGAACATCTGCCGCTTGAGGGCCTTGACGCGGCAGACGTTGCCTTCGACGGGGCCGCTGCTGTGGGTCAGCGTGAGTCCGGCCAGGACGGCGGCATAGTCGCGATGGATGCCTCGGACAAAGGACTGCAGGTGGGGCAGGTCGTCGGTGTCTGCGGCGTCGAGCCAGGCGTCAAGGCGGCTGCCGTGGCGGCCGGTGAGCATCTCGGCGAACGCGGTGACGTGTGCGCTGCAGCTGAGGTGCCCCGATGGAGGTGGGCTGTCGGCCCAGGCGCGGGCCAAGCGCGAGCGGATCCGCTTCGCCGCCGCCGACAGGTTCGCCGAAGGACTCGCCCCGCCCCAGGTGGCGCACTGGCTCAGGGTCACCCGCAAATCGGCCTGTGAGTGGCACCGCGCCTGGAAGGACGGGGGCAAACAGGCGCTGGCTTCCAAAGGCCCCGGTGGGTCAGCCTGCCAGTTGTCGGATGAACAGATCACCGTCTTGGAGGCCGCGCTGGACGCCGGCCCCGGGGCGCACGGCTGGAGCGACGACCAGCGCTGGACCCTGGCCCGGATCACCTGCGTGATCCAGGAGCATTCGGCGTCTCCTACACCCCGCGCGGCACTTCCTACCTGCTGCATCGGATCGGCTGGTCGCCCCAGCGGCCCATCCGCCGGGCCGCCGAACGCGACGAGGAGGCCATCACCACCTGGGTGAAGGAGACCTGGCCGCATATAAAAGCGTCGCCCGCGAGCAGAACGCGTGGATCTGCTTCGCCGACGAGTCCGGCCAAAGCCTGAGACCACTGCGGGGCCGCACCTGGGCCCGCCGCGGCCAGACCCCGATCGTCTGCGTCACCGGCAAGGGCTCGGGGCGGGTGTCGCTGGCCGGCCTGGTCTGCGTCAAGCCCGGGCAGCGGAGCCGGCTGATCTACCGGGCCGTCGCCTACCACGGCAGAAAGGGCGAGAAGAAGGGGATCGGCATCACCGACCTGCAGTCGCTGCTGAGATCCGCGCATCACCTGCTGGGCGGGCCGATCGTGCTGGTCTGGGACAACCTGAACGCGCACGTCGGACCGACCATGCGCACCTTCATCGACGCTCACGACGATTGGCTCACCGTCTTCCGCCTGCCCGCTTATGCGCCTGAGCTGAACCCGGTGGAGAGGAGCATGGGCCAATTTGAAGGGCAAGCTGATCAACCTGGCCCCACGCAGTGTCCATTCACAGGTCCTCGAGACCTGCGGCGTTGTCTGGGGTTGATCGGTACGGCCTGATCCTCGATCATGTCGTGTTGTATCCGATGCCCGTTCCCCCCAGAGCGACGCCGAGCAGGCGTGGCGGGCTGCCAACGAGCAGCTGCGCCGGGTGGTGGAGGCCAAGGACGCCGAGATCGCGGCGTTGAAGGCGCTGCTCGCCGAGGAGCGAGCCGCCCGGGCTGCTGAACGCGAGGCCGAGGGTGAGGCCCATCGCCGTCTTGAGCTGCGGCTGGCCGAGTTAGAGCGCCGGTTGGGGATGAACAGCTCGAACTCCTCCACCCCGCCGTCGAAGGAGTCGATCGCCGCGAAGGCGAAACGCAAGGCCGAGCGGCAGCGTTCGCAGCGGGAGCGGTCGAAGGACCGCAAGCCAGGCGGGCAGCGGGGGCATCGCGGGTCGGGTCTGGAGCCGGCACGCGGGGACGAGATCGACGACACTAAGACGGCTGAGCCGCCGGCGGAATGTTCGGGGTGCGGTGCTGACCTGGGCGAGCATGGTGTCGCGGCGGGCCGCGCGTGGGGGCAGGTGTGGGACATCCCGCCGATCACGCTGGAGAAAGTGCACTGGCTGCTGCCGAGGATCCGGTGTTCGTGCTGTGCGAAGGTGACGACCGCGGCCCCGCCGTCGGGACGGGTGGGAACCGTGGTCTACGGGCCGAACGTCAACGCCGCGGCCATCATGCTGTCGTTCTTCGGTAACGTGCCCGTCGAGCGGACCGCGCTGGTGATGGAGGCGCTGCTGGGCGCCGCGGTCTCCCCAGGGTTCGTGGCGCGCGCTCATGAACGATTCGACGGCCGGCTCGCCGATGCCGGGTTCGATGAGGCGATGACGGCCGCTTTGCGCGCCGAGGACGTGTTGTGCGGCGATGAGTCGCCGGTCAACGTGCTGCGTAAAGACCTCGATGAGACCACCGGCGAGCCCAAACCGGGACAGCCGCACGCGGTGGTCATCCGTACCCCCGATGAGCGGCTGGTCTGGCTGACGGCGATCGGCGCCCGCACCAAGGAAGAACTGAAGAACCTCGGCGTGCTCGACGGCTGGGATGGGATCTTCGTCCGGGATGACTACAAGGGCTGGCACCAGTTCGACGCGAGCCTGGGCGGCGTCCAGCAATGCGTCCAGCACCTGTTACGTCACCTGCAAGGCGTGGCCGACCTGCACCCGGCCTGGCAGCAGTGGGCCACCCAGGTCCAGCAGATTCTCAAACAGGCCCACGCCGCCGTCACCGAGGCGCTCGCCGACGGCAAGGACCACCTGGACCCGGTCCTGCTGGCCGAGTTGCGGGCCCGGTACGACGAGGCGGTGCGCTGGGGGGAGATCACCAACCGGCACCGCGACTGGCACGAGGGCAACCACCCCGGCTACGTCCTGGCCCGGCGCTTGAAGGACAAGGCCGACCAGGTCTGGACGTTCACCCGCAACCTCGCCGTCTCATGGACGAACAACGCCAGTGAGCAGGCGCTCAAGGGGCCTAAACGGCATCAAGCGGTCTCCGGCTACTGGCACACCATGGCCACGCTCGGCCGCTACTGCCGCGTGCGCTCCTACCTCGTCACCGCCAAGGGCCACGGCATCCGCGCCATCGACGCCATCCATGCCGCTCTCGCCGGACGGCCCTGGCTACCAACACCGATCGCCGCCTGACTCCACTCCACCCCTGAATGGACACCCCACGCAGCCTCGACCAGCTCACCGCCCTGGTCAAGTCCCACCTCAAGCGCATGCAGTACCGCACCGCCTCCCTGAACGGCTTCGTCGCCCAAACCGGTCTCACGCTCGAGCCTCCGTAGCCGGAACCTCAGCTTTTCAAGCTCAGTAGCTCTCAATGCTTCCATCCCGATGTCGGCCTCCCACGACAAGGGGTTGTCAACGGCGGGTGGACTTTGAAATGGCGTGCCTGTGCAGCGTCCCGGTGGTCTAGATTCCTGCAGTTTCTTATCTAGATGAGGACGGTTGCGACGGACTTTCATCTAGAATTCCGGGGCGTCTCATCTAGATTTCGCATCCGAGTGGGCGGGAGCACGTCACATCTGCCGGTGCCTGCCCGGAGTGTGCGCAGAGCCGCTCCTGGGCATTCTTCGGCGCCCCGTATGCCGGCCGAGGCTGGACTGAATAGGCCAAGGCCGGATTAGTCCACATCAAAGCTCTGGATCTCGTCCTGCCGCCTCGCGAAGCTATACACGGCAAGGAAGTCCGGGGCCCGCCCTGACGGGCGTTACTGGGGGATCGTTTTGGCAGTCATGCTCCGCATCAACGTAGCTGTGATCGCGACTCTTCTCCTGGCCACTGTCGACACTGATTCCGCGAACCGTCCCATGGCGGGGGTCTCCGTCGCGTCCCCCGTCGTCGCGAGCGTGATCATCAATCCTGATATGGGGTGGCAGTGACCAGGCGGCCGCGCTCACTGGACAAAGGTTCATCATGACCAGGCCGGCCACAGGATTACGATCACTCGCCCGACTCCTCGGTGTATTGGTTGAACAGGCGGAGGCGTCCGTTGGTGCGGACCGCACAGCGATTCTGCGGCACGCCGAGGACACCCTCGCGCAGCTGGGCCGGATCGTCGGCAGGGCTGCGCACTTCCCGTCTCCGAGGGCGTCGGCGGCCAGGCACTCCTTCGTCCGGCTTCATGCCGATGCCGCTCGCGTCCGGTATCTCGCCGACGCCTACACAGGGATCAAGCGTCCCACTGCCTGGGAGCGCTTCCGGCTCCGCGGGGTCTCCATCGCCCAGCTGTCGGGGCGGATGTCTGCGCGGATTCGGATGATGCAGGGGACAGACGGGCTGAAAGAGCCGGCCGGGATCCCCTTCAAACCACTTGCCGAGGCGACGGACCAGCCGGATGACTGGGCGCCGATCTCCGGAGAGGAGGCGGAGGCGTTCCATCAAGTTATGGAAAGGACGCAGTGCGTCTTCGCCCGAAGGTCGACGATCTGGACCGCACCCTCGGCCGCTGGTCTGCGCATGGAAGACGCCGTTCACCTGTGGAGCCGTGCGCTGCGCGGATTTGTCGAGGCCAGCCGTCGCGAGAAGCTCGATGGGCTGGTGTTGCCCCTGCCTGCGGCCTCGGGCGACACCGTGGACCGGCTGGCACTCACCACGCGCCGGGTTCTCGAGGGACTCGCCGAGCAGGATGCCGCAGGCACCTGCGACCTGCGTTCTCCAGAGCGTGCGGGTTGGTATCTCAGCTTCTATGGAGAGCGCATGTTCGTGGTGACAGTGGCACCGTGCTATCCGACGGATCACTCCCGGCACGGCTTCGGCGAGCCCCATACGTTTGTGCTGCTCCAGCCAGATCGCGCGTTCGACCGAGCAGTCAGTCCAGGGAGTGACGGAGTGATTTCGACGGCGGTACGCTCCCGGATCAGGGAGCTGTACAAGCAGCATGGCCGTCCCTATGACCTCGCCATCACTCTGTCTCCTTTCGAGGCGCACCGATTCGTCAAACCCCTGGCCCTGGGGGATCCTCCTATTCGCTGGTGGCGCGACGAGACCGCCCAAGACGAGCCGAGGAAGACCAAATGATTATTGGTCCCCTGGCCCACCGGGACTTCCGCCGTCTGGTGACCGCACACGCGTTGTCCCGCTTCGGTACAGAGCTTGCTCTCGTGTCCGTCGCCTTCGCCGTCATCCAGATCTCGGCCTCTCCTGGCGCGCTGGGTCTGGTGCTCTGTGCTCGTACGCTGCCCAACGTCTTTTTCCTCCTGTTCGGCGGAGTCTGGGCAGACCGGCTCCCGCGCGCCCGCATCATGGTCTCCAGCGACCTCGTGTGCGCCGTCGTCCAGGGCACGCTTGCGGTTGCTCTGCTGACCGGTATCGCCCGGCTCTGGCTCGTGGTCGTGTTGCAGGCTCTTCTCGGCGCGGCGAGCGCCTTCTTCAACCCCGCAGCCACCGGTCTCACTCCCACGACGGTCCCGGACAGCGAGCTGCAGCGTGCCAATGGGCTTATCGGTATTGTCAGCAACGTGGCCGGCATGGCAGGGCCGGCTGCGTCAGGGCTCATTGTGGTGTTCGCCGGAGTCGGATGGGCCGTCTTCATCGACGCGGTCACCTTCCTGGCGTCGGCGTCCCTGCTGCTCGGCCTGCGGCGTCGCGAAGGCGGACAGGCACGCGTCGGCGGACATTTACGCACCGCGCTCGGGGATCTCGCCGAAGGCTGGTTCGAGGTGCGGTCCCGCAGGTGGATGCTGGCAGGTATCGCGCAGGGGCTGCTTTTCCAGGCCTGCTTCGCGGTGTTCTTCACACTGGGACCGATCACGGCGAGTTCCTCTCTCGGTGGCGCGGATGCCTGGGGGGCCCTGGTGACCGCTTTTGGTGCAGGTTCGCTCATCGGGGGTCTTCTCTCGTTGCGTCTGATCCCCTCGCGACCGTTGCTGGCCATGCAGGTGTCGTTGCTCGCGGCCACCCCGGCCATGGCCATGCTCTCCCTCACCGATCGGCTGCCCCTGCTCATGGCAGCGACCGCCGCTGCCGGCGCAGGGTTCGCGGCTGCTGACGCGTTCTGGGAGACGACGCTGCAGCGTGAGACACCAAAAGATCGGTTGGGGCGGGTCGCGGCCTTCGACCGGATCGGTTCCTCCTGCCTGCGGCCTTTCGGGTATCTCCTCGCCGGCAGCGCGGCCGCGAGTGTCGGTCAGGACGGCACGCTCCGGGGAGCTGCCCTGCTCCTCGCCATCTCCATCGCTGCCGTTGTGGTACTGGTGCCGCAGGTGCGTCGTCTCCGGCAAGGCCCGGTGGCTCTCGCCGGGGACTGCGCAGGGACGGCTCCGGCTCCGAATGCCAAGCCTTCATACGACAAGACAGGAGCATGAACCATGGCTTCCCCTCAAGGAATCGTGCTGCTCGGTGGAGGGTTCTCTGATGACCCCGACACCCTGCTTGACGACTTTGTTCTCGAGATCATCGGCACGAAGCGACCGAGAATCTGCTTTGTGCCCACCGCCAGCGGTGACTCGGCAGGCTACGTCGAACGTTTCCATGCCGCCTTCTCTCTGCGGGATTGCCTGCCGGTTCATCTCCCACTTTTTCGCCGGGAGCACCGTGATCTGCGTGAGTTCGTGCTGGCCCAGGACGTCGTGTATGTGGGGGGTGGGAACACCGCCAACCTGCTCGCGGTCTGGCGTCTCCACGGCCTGGACGTCATCCTGCGTGAAGCGTATGCGGCAGGCGTCCTGTTATGTGGGATCAGTGCCGGTGCGGCCTGTTGGTTCGACGCCTGTCTGACCGATTCGTTTGGTCCGGTGACCTCCCTCCATGACGGCTTGGGATTCATCCGGGGTAGCTTCTGCCCCCACTATGACGGGGAGGCTGATCGGCGCCCAGCGTATCGGGGAGCAGTGGGGGACGGAATCCTTCCTCCCGGCTGGGCGCTCGATGACGGGGCCGCCGCCCACTTTCTCGAGGGTGTCCCGATCGAGGTCGTCTCCAGACGCCCGAATGCCACCCTCCACAGGGTTGCCCCCGATCCCAGCGGCGTGGGCGAGACCGTATCTGCCGCCCGACTCCTGATCCCCTCCCCATCGGAGAGCTGACCTTCATGGACAAGCTGCAAATCAAGCCCTATCTCGAGGTCCGTAAGCTGGGCGGCACGCTCAGGTTCGGACACGTGCCGCCCAGTGGGATCGAGATCCTGGACGCCCCCGAGTTCCTTACTGATCTGGTCGGTGTGTTGTCCGCGCCAACGGACCGTACCTCGCTCGTACGGTATCTGACCGAGTCGGCCGGGATCGGTGCCGACGCCGCGCACGAGCTTCTGGACCAGCTTGTGGACGCCCACGTCGTCGGGGCTCCAATCCCGGCCACGGGCAGGTACGCCCGTCACCTCCTGTACTACGACATGATCGGGATGGATCCGGAGGCCGCGCAGCAGGTACTGGCTCGTGCCACCGTGGGGATCGTGGGCACGGGAGGCATCGGCAGCAATGTGGCCATGGCTCTCGCCGGAGCCGGGATCGGACACCTCGTGCTCACGGACGGCGACGAGATCGAGTTGAGCAACCTGACCCGCCAGTTCCTCTACGCAGAGGACGAGACGGGCCGGATCAAGGTCGAGGTAGCCGCCGAGAGGCTCCGGCGGCTCAACTCGACGATACAGGTGACGACGGTTCCCGATCCCGCGAGCCGGGAGATGTTCGATGAGTGCCTGGTCGGCTGCGATCTCGTCGTGCTCTCCGCCGACAGCCCAGATGAGCTCCACGAATGGATCGACGAGGCGGCCAAGAGGCACGGCTTCGGTTACCTGGCCGCGGGATACATCGAGTCCTTCGGCTCCGTGGGCCCTCTTGTGCTGCCGGGCACCACCGCCTGCTACGAGTGCTTCCGGGCTGAAGGAGAACTGGAGCAGTACCTCGTCGAGGGGGAGAAGCCGGGACCCAACCTCAACATGGGTATGCAGGCGGGCAGCTATGGACCACTCAATTTGATCGTAGCCGCAATGGCGGCCAACGAGGTTCTACGCTGCCTTCTCGGCGCCGAATGCCGCTCGGCCGGGACCCGGTTGATGCTCGACTCCCAGTCCTATCGGCTCCACAGCGAGCATTTCCCGCGTAAGGCCGACTGCCACGGCTGTGCGGACTTGGTCGGTGGTCCGCGGTGGCACGCTGCGGTCCAGCGAGCTGAGCTGGAGGATCTCTACGAGTCCGACCGCGCTGAGGTGTCCTTCAACGCGGTGGTTCTGGACCAGCTCATCGAACGATGCTCGGATGCTCGACCGGGAATGATGGCGCTTGACTACGGCTGCGGCAGTGGTGAGCAGGTGGTGATGCTCGCCGACAGGGGAGCGAGCGTCGTGGCATTCGACCAGTCGCAGCGGATGCTGGATCTGCTGCGGGCCAGGCTCCCTGAGGGATTGGCCGACCGCGTCTTCATCAGCGTCGGCGACTCCCTACCCGACTACGAGGCCGAGTTCGACCTGGTGCTGTGCAATAACGTCCTCGATCACGTCGCCGACCTGGACTCTGCGCTTATCCGGTTTCGCCGTGCTGTACGGGAGGACGGGCGGGTGGTGGTGAGCATCCCCCACCCCGTCAAAGACGGGGCCAGCTGGAACCGCAGGAATGTCAACGGCCGGTGGCAGTACGAGGACCTCCGCCTCGAGCAGTACTTCAGCGAAGGGCCGATCACCAAGCATCGCGAAGGCCCGGACGGCGATGTCGTCATGGACGTGGTGACGACTCACCACCGGACCGTAGAGACCTACTTCGCTGCCTTCCGCCGTACCGGCTTCCAGGTCTGCGAACTGTACGAGCCACAGCCTCCGGGCCACGCCGCAGTGGAGCACCCCGAGATATGGGCGAAGGCATCCAAGATCCCCTACTTCTTGGTCTTCGTCCTCCGCCCCGAGCCCACCGGTGGACGGTGACGGCCCCAGTCCGCCGCCGCACGGCACCGGTGCCCGAACCGCCAGATGAAGGGAGGTGAGACCACAATGAAGATTGTTCTGAAGATCCGCCGTATCCTCCGCGTCAAGGGCAGCCAGCGCAGCATCCTCAACTGACCCATCGGCAGCAGGGCCGGGAACCCAGGGTTCCCGGTCCTGCTGCGGGCAAGGAGCCTTCATGTTCCTTCGTGCAATCGCCGAGCCCGATCGATCGCAACCCGGCGTCGAGGCGGTTCTGGGCAAGTCATACCCCGACTTCGTGGCCTTCCTGGGCCAGCACAACACCCCTCCCGGAGCTTTCCGGACCATAGACGAGTGGGTCAGGATGGCCTCGATTGACGGCCGTTCACGCGTGCTCGATCTAGCTTGCAGTACCGGTTACTCCGGACGTACTGTTCACGAACTCACCGGAGCCCGGGTCTGCGGCATCGATATCTCACCGGAGGCGGTGGCTCAGGCATGCAGGTACGCCGAGGGTGACCCGTCTCTCGAATACCAGGTTGCGGATGCGGCCGACCTGCCCTTGCCGGACGGCTCGTTCAGTCACGTCTTGGGTGGCTGCAACTTCGGCTTCATTGAGCGCCGAGACCAGGCTTTGGACGAGGTGCATCGGGTGCTGCGGCCAAACGGCAGGCTCTGTGTCGCCGCGTTTTACTATCGCGAGCCTCCTCCGGAGGAGCTCCTCGACCGGGTTGCCGATGCCGTGGGGTTCCGTCCCAGCCGGGACCGCGATCGACGCTTCTGGAATGCCTTTTTTTCGAGGCGGTTCGAGTTGGTGGCCGAGATTCTTCACGAAACCCCTCCGCTGGGCGCGCGGAAGGTCACGCGTGCCGTGCGAAGGTCCGTGTACGGCAGAGTCCCTGCTTTGGTAGGGGCGTCCGGGCCGGTCCGTGACGCCTGCTATCACAGGCTCAGGCAGACCCGCCTTGTCCTTGATGAGCATCGTGCCTACCAGGCGCTGATGGTCGGTGTCTGGCGTGCCAGAACATGATCTCCGACCGTCTCCGACTCGCTGCGAGCTCGGCCGCCGATCGACCGACCCCCTTCTACCTGTTTGATCTGCCTGCGATCGAGCAGGCGGCGTCTTTCATGATCAAGGCGTGGCAGGAGGAGTTCCGATGCTTCACCCTGGCTTACTCCTACAAGACCAACCCGCTTTCCGATGTCACGCGGCTCCTGCGGTCGTGCGGTGCCGGGGCGGAGGTCGTGTCGGGAGCCGAACTGACGGCAGCCCTGGCGGACGGCTTCACCCCTGAGCAGGTGTACTTCGACGGTCCCGTCAAGCTCCGCGAAGAGTTGGACGCCGCGGTGGAGGCAGGGGTCAGTGTCCAGGCGGACAGCCTGCAGGAGGTCCAGGCACTGGCTGACCTGGCGCGCCGGGGAGCCTCTCCAAGAGTCTGCCTGCGGTTGGCGGTGCGCAGGAACCGTTGGAACTGGTCGCGGTTCGGCCTGACACCGGAGGAGATGGGGAGAGCGCGCCGGTTGTTGGCGGACGCTGGCGTCAGGATCCTCGGAGTCCACTTCAACACCGGCCGCCACCCCCTGGACGCCGGTCCGTACCAGGCCGTGTTACGCCAATGGCGGGAGCCACTGCGCGAGCTGCACGCCCAAATTACGGAACCGCTGGTCTTGGACATCGGCGGCGGGTTTCCCGCAGCCAGTTGCGCTCCTGGCGCGAAGCTGCCGCCATGGTCCGTATACGCCGAAGGCGTCGCTGAGGAGTGCCGTTCCCTTGGGCTGCCTCCGGACGATCTGCACCTGATCATCGAGCCGGGGCGCAGCCTAGTGGAGGATCACGCGGTACTCGTAGCCTCGGTGGCCGTCCGAAAGCAGCGACGACGGCGGGACCTGGTCGTCCTGGACTGCGGCACCAATCTGGTTCGATCCATCAACGCATGGCACCACCCAGTGGAGTTCGTTGGGATGGACCAGGTCCCCGTCCCCTATGACGTGTACGGGTCCATGTGCTATGAGTCTGATCTCTTTGCTCGGGGCGTTTCCGGGCCCGCGCATCTCGGTCCGGGGGATCGGGTCCTCATCGGCGCCGCAGGCGGCTACGACATCCCCAGCGCCAATGTCTGGGTGCGCCCGCGACCCCCCGTGTTCGCCGTCTCGTCCTCCGCTGAAGGACTGATCGTGCTGCGCGAGGCGGGGGTGGACATCCGTTGACCCAGAAGCACCGCTTGGGAAAGGAGTAGCAGTCATGCCGTCCCCCCTCACCGTCTCTGAGGGCGCCTCTGAACGGGCCGGGAACGTGGATCATGTTGTCCCGCACGGCCGTTGGGCGTTCGACGAGGAGGTAACGCACGTCTTTGACAACATGCTCGAACGCAGCATCCCTCAGTATGAGGTAATGCGTCAGACCGTATTCGCCTGTGGGTCGCAATTCGTCAGGCCGGGCTCGACCATCGTCGACTGCGGGGCCTCCCGGGGGGAGGCGGTCGCGCCCTTCGTACGGATGCTCGGCGGCCGAGGACGGTTCATCTGCATAGAGGCGTCCAGCCCCATGGTTCAATCACTACGCCAGAGGTTTGCGGCGGAGTTGGGTGACGGCAGTGTCGAGATCCACGAACAGGATATGCGCACCTTCTACCCCGATGTCCAGGCGGACCTCACACTGGCGGTCCTCACGCTGCAGTTCATTCCTATTGAGCACCGACAGCGCATTATGCGCCGGATCTATCAGCAGACCGCGGCCGGGGGCGCTTTAATTCTGATCGAGAAGGTGCTCGGTGCGGACTGCGAGCTGAATGACCTGATGGTGAACCTCTATCATCAGCACAAGATCCAGCACGGATACAGCCGGGAGGATATCGATCGTAAGGCACTGTCACTGGAGGGCGTGCTGGTGCCGGTTACCGCCCAGTGGAACATGGAGTTGATGGCGCAGGCCGGCTTTCAGCGTATCGACTGCTTCTGGCGCTGGATGAACTTCGCAGGCTGGATAGCGATCAAATCCGGCTGAAATCTCGCATACGTATCCCACCGCCGCGCTGGTGGCGGGGGTCGTGCTCCAGATCGGGCGGCATATGCTGCTGCCAGCGGCAGCAGCATCATGAGGGAGCGGAGGAGAGCGCGATCGTGGATTCAGAGCCGATCGAGCAGGCGGGTGCCGGGGTGCCCGACAACTTCCAGCGGCTGTGGACCCCCCACCGCATGGCCTACATCAAGGGGGAGAACAAGCCGACGGGATCGGGGAAGGACGACGGCTGCCCGTTCTGTGAGATCCCGAAGCTGCCCGACGAGGACGGCCTGATCGTCGCCCGCGGCTCCGCCGTGTTCGCCCTGCTCAACCTCTATCCGTACAACTCCGGTCACCTGATGGTCTGCCCGTACCGCCACGTCGCCGACTACGTGGACCTCGACGACGCCGAGACCGCCGAGCTGGCGGAGTTCACCAAGCGGTCGACGCTGGCGCTGCGCAAGGCGAGCGGCGCCCAGGGGTTCAACGTCGGGATGAACCTGGGCGAGGTCGCGGGGGCGGGCATCGCCGCACACCTGCACCAGCACGTCGTCCCCCGGTGGGGCGGCGACACCAACTTCATGCCCGTGGTGGGGCACACCCGGGTCCTGCCCCAGCTCCTGCGCGACACCCGCGACCTCATCGCCGACGCCTGGCCAAGCTGAGCGATCCTCTCACCCGGCCTCCGGCCTCAGGGGTTGGGGGCTCGGGGTCATGGCCGGGGCTGCGGGCTGCTCGCCGAGCTGCACGGCGCGGATGCCCGCGCTCAGCACCAGCGGTACGGCCAGGGCCAGCGCCATGGACAGCACGGCCGCTCCCGAGTCGTTGACGAGCATGCCGACCAGTCCGCTGACCAGTGCCCCGAGCAGACCGGCCTTGAGCAGGGGCGCCCGCTCGAACGCCGCAGGCAGGATCCCCGCGCTGGCCGCGCCCGGCCGGAGCAGCGCGAACACCAGGAAGGCCAGGGCCACGATCACCACCGGCATCAGGTTGGGGCTGATCAGCGTGCTCAGCATCGCCGTGAGTTTGCGTGAGATCACCGGCAGGAACGTGCCGTCGGCCACCTGCCCGGCGAAGCGGCCGAGGTGACTCTGCTTGTCGATCGGGCGGAGATGGTCGAGGTAGGCGATGATCATGACGAGCACTCCGCCCGCGGCGCAGAAAGCGCCCAGCTTGACAATCGAGACGCGCTTACCCGCGACGAGAAGTGTCGCTACGGCGATGCCTGGCACGAAGGCGATCACGCCGCCGAAGTCGCTGCCCACGCCGGGCCAGCCGCCCAGCAGCATCGCGAAACCGCCGAGTGAGGCGACGAGCACGGCGCCGACGGTCCTGCGACCGGAGCGGGCCAGTAGATCGGCGATCGCCGTTGTGACGAGCAGGACCGAGGTGGCGAGCAGCGCGAACGGGATGTTGCCGAGGCCGGAGTAGCGCGCCCCGACCACTCCTGTGTACCCCATCAGGCTGTTGAACTGCAGCGGTGTGCCGGTCAGCAGATCGCAGATCAGCACGGCCGCCGTGACGGCCGCGATCACCGTGGCCGAGCCCGGTATGCTTCGCCGCCACGGCCCGGCGAGCGCAACGACCGTGAGTACGGTCGCCGTAGCCAAGATGCCCGCGACCAGCGCGAATGTCGGCTGTGCCGTACCGGTCCACGGGAAAAGGTTGACCAGGTAGGTGGAGACGGGGACTGACGCGAGCGCGATCGCGGCGCCCTGGACCAGGGGGAGCAGCTCGCGGCGGCGCAGCAACAGGAACGCGACGACATAGAACAGCACCTGGAGCACGGCCAGCGAGGTGAAGAAGACCCCGGTCGTGTCGCGGATGGTCTGCCCGGCCACGTCGGCGGTCCTGAGTTCGGCCACCCGCGCGGCGACCTCGCCGCTCCCCATGTCGTGGGTCTCGACCGGCACCCCGACCACCGTCGAGGGAACGGCGCCGACGGCCCAGGTGAGGATGGTGGCGGTGAGGTCCGGCACGATGATCATGTCGGTCCGGTGGGTGGACCGCGCGCCCAACGATCCGGCCGTGCCCTGACCGTGCAGCATGGCCACTCTGAGGTGGGGGACCGAACCGTGGTCGGCGAGCCCGACGACCAGGACCAGGCCGTCGCCGAGCCGGGGCAGGATCGCGGTGAGCCGGGCGTCCGCGGCGCGGACCGCCGCCTGGCGGGCCCGGGGGGTCAGCGGCTCGGGCGCCGTGCCGATCCTGCCTTCCCGAAGGTACGGCGTGACGAGGTCGTCGATGGCGACCGCGGTGATTTTGCACCGGGTCCAGTCGGTCACGTCGGCCGGGCTGTCGGCGTAGACGTCCACCCAGCCCTGCCGGTCGGCCAGGGCGAGCGCCGCCCCGGGACCCACCGCCGTCGTGCACTGCCGCCCGGCGTGGGCGGCCTCCCCGAGGGTGCCCACGTACTTCTGGTCCTGAGCCTCCCGCAGCCGGGGCACGTCGGCGACCACGGCCCCCTCGCCCTGCCGCAGCGGCGCGGGCGGCAGGCCGCAACCGCGGCCGACGGCGGACCGGACCCCGGCGGAGACCGTGAGCCAGCCGTCGTAGGGGCAGGTGACCCGGCCCACGGTCTTCACGGACAGAGAGCCGGTGGCGCTCTGCCCGGCCAGCCGCCACAGGTTGGGTGTGTCGGCGGGGTTGAGGTCACTCCACATCAGTCCGGGGATCCCGATGAGTGTCACCCGCTCCAGGCTGTGGGCCGCGGCGGCGGGAAGCGCCGGGATCAACGAGCCGTACAGCAGGCCGATCACGACACCGAGTAACACGCCGCGGATCGTACGCCTCACCGAAGACCCCCAACCCGCCGTTGGTCTCGCACATTCGCGATCTGCTAAAGATGCGATTCCGAGAATCTGCGATCTTGAGAAAACTTGCGACCAAAGTACCGGAGCAGAGGGACGGCGCACAGGTGATCATGCGGAAATCTTTCCGCCGGATCACCGGGCGAGGGTCGCGGCGCTTTCGTTGGTGAGGCGGTCGAGGGTGGTCACGTAGTAGGCGCCGGAGCCGCCGGCGGTGTAGGACGGGGAATCGCTCGCCGGGACGATCGCCACCAGGTTGCGGGCGTCGGCCGTGACACAGTTCTTGGCGGCGGCCGCCTTGCCGGCCTTGTGGTCGGGCGCACGGTAGACGGCATACGCGCGGGCGTCCGGCTGGGCCCGCCACTCGAGCCTCCCGTTCACGTTCTTCACCCCCTGGGGGGGCGCGGGCCGCTTCGCTTTGACCCGCCCGGGGAGGGGGAGCAGCGCCGGTCTGCTGTAGTGCCCGGCGACGATGCGGTCGAGGACGGACAGGGGGTTGGCGACGAGGTATTTGGCACTGAAGTAGACATCGCCCCCGACCTCGGGATATTTCCGGTTCAGGGTGAGATGGGCGGGTAGTTCGCCCGCCTTCTTCCACGCCGGGGTGTCGGTGCTGCCCACGCGGTAGAGCGCCTGGCCGATGTAGAGGTCCACGCCGGTGCCCTTCACCGCGTTCGCCCACCAGGGCACGAGCACCTCGTAGGCTGCGGCCGAGAACCCTCTCGGCCAGTAGAGCTGGGGCATGATGTAGTCCACGCTGCCCGCCTTGATCCACGCCTTCGCGTCCGCGTAGATGCTGTCGTAGGCGGACATGCCCGTGGTGTTCGAACCGCTGGGATCCTCCTTCTTGTTGCGCCAGATCCCGAACGGGCTGATGCCGAACTTCACGTACGGCTTGGCCTCGTGCACGGCGTCCGACACCTGGGCCACCAGCTTGTTCACGTTGTCGCGCCGCCAGTCGGCCGGCTTCATGCCGTCGCCGTACTTCTTGAACGCGGCATGGTCGGCGAACCTCGTGCCCTTCCCGGGATAGGGGTAGAAGTAGTCGTCGAAGTGGACGCCGTCCACGTCGTAGCGTCGCACCACGTCGGTCACGACGCGGGTCACCCAGTCCCTGACCTGGGGGAGGCCGGGGTTGTAGTAGAGGCCGCCCTCGTGCTTGACGGTCCAGTCGGGGTGGACCCGGGCCGGGTGGCCGGTCGGCAGCGTGGCCGTGGCCGACTCCGCGGCACGGTACGGGTTGAACCAGGCGTGGAACTCCAGCCCCCGCTTGTGCGCCTCGTCCACCAGGAACGGCAGCGGGTCCCACCCCGGATCCTTGCCCGCCGTGCCGGTCAGCCACTGCGACCAGGGCTCGAGCGAGGAGCGGTAGAGCGCGTCCGATGCGGGCCGGACCTGGACGAACACCGCGTTGAGCCGCCGCTTGACCGCGTTGTCGAGGATCTTGAGGTATTCGGCGCGCTGCCGATGGGGGCTCAGCCCCGGGCGGGAGGGCCAGTCGAGATTGCGCACTGTGGCGATCCACACGCCCCGCAGCCGCCGTTTGGGAAAGCGGACGCTGGTGGCGCAGGACTGGGCGGCCGACAGGCGCTCCGGCGCCGCCTTGCCCACGCCTTTGCCCGCCCCTTTGCCTGCCGCGGCCCCGGCCACCGGTCCGAAGGTGTACGCGGCGCCGCCGGTGAGCAACGCGACGGCGGTGGTGGCGATCAACGGGCGCAGGTAGCCCCGATCGGTCATGTGGCGACCCTCCCCGAAATGCCGACATTTCCGGACACCAAGTGTCGCATTGGTAAATGCCGGATTCGGCCAGCAACGGAAATCCGCCACCTTCGACCTGAGCCTACCGAGGCTGGTGTGACAGGACTCACGCGCTGGGACTGCCCGGGCGTCGGACGAACGAAACCCCGGCGCCCGGGGACGTCCTCATTGCGAGGCCGCCGCGACCTTCTCCGCGAGGTGCGCGGGCAGCGGCTCGTAGCGCAGGAACGACCTGGTGAAGCTACCCGTCCCATGCGACATCGACCGCAGGTCGATCGCATACCTGGTGATCTCCAGCTCGGGCACCTCGGCCCGTACGAGCGTCCGCCCGTTGGCGCCGCCGTCGCCGGAGGACGCGGAATCCACCGGCTCGGTCCCGAGCACCCTGCCGCGGCGCGACGACAGGTCGGACATGACGGCTCCGACGAACTCGTCGGAGACCAGGACCGAGACCTCGTCGACCGGTTCGAGCAGCAGAGCCTGGACCTTGGCGGCGGCCTCCTTCAGCGCGAGCTGCCCGGCGATCTGGAAGGCCATGTCGGAGGAGTCGACCGAGTGGGCCTTGCCGTCGTAGAGCGTCACCCGGATGTCCACGACCGGATACCCGGCGAGGACCCCGCGCTCCATCTGCGCCCGCACGCCCTTCTCCACCGACGGGATGAACTGGCGCGGGACGACCCCGCCGACGATCTTGTCGACGAACTCCAGCCCGGAGCCCGAGGGCAGCGGCTCCACATCGATGTGGCAGATGGCGTACTGCCCGTGGCCGCCGGTCTGCTTGACGTTGCGCCCCATGGCCTGGGCCCTGCCGCCGAACGTCTCGCGCAGCGGCACCCGCAGGTCCACTTTCTCCACCTCGACGCCGTGCCGCTTGGCCAGCCGGTCGAGCAGGACGTCGGCGTGGGCCTCGCCCATGCACCACAGCACGAGCTGGTGGGTCTCGGCGTTGTTCTCCAGCCGCAGCGTCGGGTCCTCGGCGACCAGGCGGGCCAGGGCCTGGCTGAGCTTGTCCTCGTCGGCCTTCGACTTCGCCTGGATCGCCACCGGCAGCAGCGGCTCCGGCATCGTCCAGGCCGTCATGAGCAGCGGCTGATCCTTTCCGGACAGTGTGTCGCCGGTCTCGGCGCGGGAGAGCTTGGCCACGGCGCAGATGTCGCCGGCCACGCACTTGGCCACCGGACGCTGGGTCTTGCCCAGGGGTGAGCTGAGCACGCCGACGCGCTCATCGAGGTCGTGGTCCTCATGTCCGCGCTCGGCCAGCCCGTGGCCGGACACGTGCACGGTCATGTCGGGCGTGAGGGTGCCGGAGAAGACGCGGACCAGGCTGATCCGCCCCACGTACGGATCGCTCGTGGTCTTGACGATCTCCGCCACCAGCGGGCCGTCCGGGTCGGCGCTCAGCGTCGCGACCGGCCTGCCGCCGATCGTGGTGACGGCGGGCAGTGGGTGCTCCAGCGGCGACGGGAAGCCCTGCGTGACGATCTCGAGGATCTCGCGCATGCCGACCCCCGGCGCGGCGGCCAGGACCGGGTGGAAGCTGCCCCGGGCCACGGCCTTCTCCAGGTCGTCGATCAGGACCTTGCTGTCGATCTCCTCGCCGGAGAGGTAACGGTCCATCAGGGACTCGTCCTCGCTCTCCTGGATGATCCCCTCGATCAGATCGCCGCGGTACTGCTCGATGATCTCGCGCTGTCCCGGATCCGGGTCCCGCTCCACGCACGTGCCGCCCGCGTGGTCGAAGAACCGCTGAGACAGCAGCCCGAGCAGGCCGGTGCCGTTCACGGGCAGGTAGAGCGGCGCGACGCCGTCGCCGAACGCGTCCTGGCAGCTCGTGAGGACCTCGTCGAAGTTGGCCCGCTGGTGGTCGATCTTGGTGACGACCACGGCGCGTGGCATGCCCACGAGGGCGCACTCCTCCCAGAGCATCCGCGTCAGCCCGTCGACGCCCTCCACCGCCGAGACGACGAACAGCGCGGCGTCGGCGGCGCGCAGCCCGGCCCGCAGGTCTCCGACGAAGTCCGCGTAACCGGGCGTGTCCAGAAAATTGATCTTTATGTTGTTGTGCATGGTGGGGGCGGCGCAGAGGTTGACGGAGCGTTGCTGACGGACCTCCACCTCGTCGAAGTCGCACACCGTGGTCCCGTCCTCGACCCGGCCGATGCGCTGGATGACGCCCGTCTCCGCGAGCAGCGCCTCGATCAGGGTCGTCTTGCCGGCGCCGGAATGGCCGACCAGCACGACATTGCGCACCATGTCCGGCCGATCGGCCGCGGGTACCCTGCCCGCGGCTCCTGTGGTCGCGCCGGTTGATCTTTCGGCCATATCGCCTCCCGAATCCGTCGCTGTACGCGCCCGGAGGCCCGCCCTCGCGGTGTCGTCGTGTCCACGCAGGCGCTTGTTCTTCACCCTTTACCCATGTGGCGCAGATCACAAGACTTTCCGGCCGAATGTGCTTGCCGACCTGCCGATCGCGTTCATGGCCTACGATCGAACAGCGATGTTGAACGTCCTGCGCCCCGTCGTCACCCGAGTCCTGACCCCGCTGGGGCGAGCCCTCGCCAGCCGCGGCGTGTCACCCGATGTGATCACGGCGATCGGCGCCCTCGGGGTGGTGGCCTCGGCCCTGGTCTTCTATCCGGCCGGTCATCTCTTCGCGGGGTCGCTCGTCATCACGTTCTTCGTCCTCGCCGATCTGCTGGACGGTGTGCTGGCCCGCCTGACGGGCAAGCCGAGCACGTGGGGGGCCTTCCTCGACTCCACGCTCGACCGCCTCGGCGATGCCGCCATCTTCTCCGGGCTGATCCTGTACTTCGTCCTGAAGGATGAGCCGGAGATCGTCCTCGCGGCCGTCGCGCTGTTCTGCCTCGCCGCGGGAGCATTGGTCTCCTACGCCAAGGCCCGGGCCGAGGGCCTCGGGATGGAGGCCAACGTCGGCATCGCCGAGCGCGGGGAACGGATCGCGGTCATCCTGGTCGCGGCCGGCCTGTCCGGCCTCGGCGTGCCGTACATCCTGGCCGCCGGGCTCTGGCTGCTCGCCGCGGCGAGCGGGGTCACGGTAGTTCAGCGGATGGTCCACGTGTACAGACAGGCGGTGGTCCGATGATCGGCACGGCAGGCCCGCCCGCCCGGCCGCGCATCCCGCTCGGCGACCGGATCGTGGCCGCGGCGTTCACGGTGGGCTGGGCCGTGGTGCGGCACGTGCCGGAGCGGGTGGCCGCGTGGTTCTTCCGGGTCCTCGCGGATCTCCTGTGGCGCAGACGCGGCACGTCGGTGCTGCGCCTGGAGGCCAACCTGGCCCGGGTGCTCGGCAGGCGCCCTCCCGGAACCGCCGACGCCGTCGACCCGGCTGTACGGGCGCTCGCCCGTGCGGGAATGCGGTCATACTTCCGCTACTGGATGGAGCTGTTCCGCTCCGCCTGCTACGACCGGGAGCGGATCCTGGCGGACACCCGCACCATCGGGGCCGAGGCCATCTTCGACAACCTCGGCGAGGGCCGCGGCGTCGTGCTGGCGCTGCCCCACACGGGGAACTACGACCTCGCCGGGGCGTGGCTGGTGCACAAGGGCCATCCGTTCACCACGGTCGCCGAGCGGCTGAAGCCCGAGTCGCTGTTCGACCGGTTCGTCGACTACCGGCAGAAGCTGGGCATGGAGGTCCTGCCGCTCACGGCCAGGGGCGGCGGCAGCGCGATGGCGTTCGGCACGCTCGCCAAGCGGCTGCGCGAGGGGCGCCCGGTGTGCCTGCCCGCCGAGCGCGACCTCACCGCCTCCGGCGTGGCGGTCGAGTTCTTCGGCGCGACGACCCGCATGGTCCCCGGCCCGGCGCTGCTGGCGATCCAGACGGGTGCCGCGCTGCTGCCGGCGACGCTGTGGTTCGAGGGCGGCGGCTGGGGCATCCGGATCCACGAGGAGATCCCGGTGCCCGCCGAGGGCACCAGGCAGGAGAAGGTCACCGTGATGACGCAGACCATGGCGGCCGCCTTCGAGAAGGGCATCGCCGAGCACCCGGAGGACTGGCATATGCTCCAGCGCCTCTGGCTCGACGACTTAGACAAGAGAACGTCATGAGGATCGGCATCGTCTGCCCGTACACCTGGGAGGTGCCGGGGGGCGTGCAGGCCCACATCCGTGACCTCGCCGAGGCCCTCATCGCCGACGGGCACCGGGTGTCCGTGATCGCCCCCGCCGCCGACGACACCGTCCTGCCGCCCTACGTGACCTCGGCCGGGCGGGCCGTGCCGGTGCCGTACAACGGATCGGTGGCGCGCCTGGCGTTCGGTTTCCTGTCGGCGAACCGGGTGCGCAGGTGGATCGGGGAGGGCGGGTTCGACGTACTGCACGTGCACGAGCCGGCCGTCCCCTCACTCGGGGTGCTGGCCTGCTGGGTGGCGCGCGGTCCGATCGTGGCGACCTTCCACGCGTCCTACGAGCGCTCCAGGGCGATGTCCGTGGCGGCGCCGATGCTGCAGAGCGCGATGGAGAAGATCACCGCCAGGATCGCGGTGTCCGACGCCGCACGCAAGACGCTGGTGGAGCACCTCGGCGGCGACGCCGTGCTGATTCCCAACGGCGTGACCGTGAGCAGGTACGCCGAGGGCGAGCCGCTGCCCGGCTGGGGTCCCGACGGCGGCGTCATCGGATTCCTCGGCCGGATGGACGAGCCGCGCAAGGGCCTGGCGGTGCTGCTCGAGGCGTTCGAGACGCTCGCGCCGGAGCGGCCCGGCCTCCGCCTGCTGATCGCCGGTCCCGGCGACCCCGGCGACGTGCTCGGCCGGGTGCCCAGGGCCTACCGGGACCGGGTCGGGCTGCTCGGCATGGTGAGCGAGGCCGACAAGGTGCGCGCCTACCACTCGGTCGACGTCTTCTGCGCGCCCAACCTGGGCGGGGAGAGCTTCGGCATCGTGCTCACCGAGGCCATGTCCGCCGGGGCGCCGATCCTGGCCAGTGACATCCCCGCCTTCCGCCGTGTCCTCGGCGACGGCCAGGCCGGGGCCCTGTTCGCGACCGGCGACGCCGCCGCGCTCGCGAAGGAGGCGGCCAGGCTGCTGGACGACCCCGGCCGCCGCGCCAAGCTCTCCGACGAGGCCCGCCACGCGGTGCGCAGGTACGACTGGTCGACGGTCGCCCGCGAGGTCGTGCGCGTGTACGAGACCGTGACGCACGCGGCGGCCGGCGTCGAGGAGGACGTCTTTTGACCACGCTGATCGTGGTGATCGCGCTCGTCGTGGTCACCGGTGTCTACATCTCATGGCGTGCCGGGCGGCTGGACCGCCTGCACATCCGGCTGGAGACCGCGCACGCGGCCCTGGACGCCGCCCTGCTCCGCCGCGCCGCCGTCTGCCTTGAGTTCGCCGGCTCGCGCATCCTCGACCCAGCGACCTCGCTCGTGCTCGCCGCGGCCGCCCACGAGGCCCGTACGGCGGGGCCGGACGAGCGGGAGCACGCCGAGAGCGACCTGTCGAAGACGCTGCGCGCGGTGGTCGACCAGGAGCGGTTCCGCGAGAAGCTGGCCGAGCACCCGGCGGGCGCCGAACTGCTGACCGAACTGGACACCGCCGTCGCCATGACGGTCTACTCCCGCCGGTTCTACAACAACGCGGTCGCGGTCACCCGTACGGCGCAGCGCCGCTGGCTGGCCCGCACGCTGCGGCTGGCCGGGCACACCGGCTACCCCAGCTTCTTCGAGATCGACGACGCCCCGCCGGACTCCCTGTCCGTCGAGTAGATCGACGGTGGTCGTTTTTACCCGGCCGATGGGGGAGATGTGGCGATTCGCCGGTAAGCTCATGGCCCCTGTGATAATCAACACGGTCCGGTGATCGGGAGGAGTTCACGGTGCGGGCAGTGATCCGCTTCACGCTGGCCACGGCGGTGGTGCTCACCGGGGCCGCGTGCTCCTCCGACGACGCGGCCGGCAAGCAGCCGCAGGCGGAGGCGGCCCAGCCGTCCCCGTCTCCGACGCCGCCCCCGGAGCACCCGTTCACCGGCAAGCCCGTCGAGCAGCGTCGGCCGGTGCTGGCCGTGAAGATCGAGAACACCTCCGCCGGCAAACCGCAGATGGGCGTGCGCAGCGCCGACATCGTCTATGTCGAGCAGGTCGAAGGCGGGCTGACCCGGCTCATGGCGATCTTCTCCTCGAAGCTGCCCGCCAAGGTCGGCCCGGTGCGCAGCGCCCGCATCTCGGACCTGCACATCATTCCGATGTTCGGCAAGCCGGCCTTCGCCTACTCCGGCGTGCAGAGCAAGATGATCCCGTTCGTCCGGGAGGCCCCGCTGTTCGACGTGTCCGACAGCAGTGTGCCCGGGGCGTACTTCCGGGAACCCGGCCGGTACGCGCCCTACAACCTGTTCGCGACACCGAAGAAGCTGCTGGCCAAGACGCCGCAGGCGAGCAAGGCCGGCGACGTCGGCTTCACGTTCTCCGACGAGCCGCCTCCCGGGGGGACCCCGCAGAAGAAGGTGTCGGTCAGGTATCCGGCCGCCCGGTTCACCTTCGCCTGGTCGGAGAAGCACAAGCGCTGGCTCGTCGAACAGGACGGCAAGAAGGACATGGCGGAGGAGGGCGGCCAGCTGGGCGCGCCCACCGTCGTGATCCAGTGGGTCAAGACCGAGCGCTCCCAGTTCCACGACTTCACCGGCAGCTACACCCCGCTCGTCCATACCGTGGGCAAGGGCACCGGAGTGGTGTTGCGGGACGGCCAGGCATACCGGGTGCGCTGGTCGCGGCCCTCGGAGAAGGAGGGCACGACCTACACGACGGCCGACGGCAGCCCGATGCCGTTCGCCCGCGGCCAGGTCTGGGTGGTGCTCGCCAGCAAGAAGCCCGTCGCGCCCTGACCTGCCGTACCGTGACCCGTACGGCGGCGCGGTTGTACGGACCGCACGAAAAGCGTGATCGAATTCGCCGGGGTGGAGCATCCGGGCGACGGCGAAACAGCTGACGGACAAGACCTAACATGGAGTGGAATCCGTCGCCCCATCGTGAGGTAGGACCGTGTCCAGCAGCGCCCCCGAAGTCAACGAGACCACCGCCGTCGGCACCGCGCGCGTAAAGCGCGGCATGGCCGAGATGCTCAAGGGCGGGGTGATCATGGACGTCGTCACCCCCGATCAAGCCAAGATCGCCGAGGACGCCGGAGCCGTCGCCGTCATGGCGCTGGAGCGCGTCCCCGCCGACATCCGCGCCCAGGGCGGGGTCTCCCGGATGAGCGACCCCGACATGATCGAGGGCATCATCGGCGCGGTGTCGATCCCCGTCATGGCCAAGGCCAGGATCGGGCATTTCGTCGAGGCCCAGGTGCTGCAGTCGCTGGGCGTCGACTACATCGACGAGTCCGAGGTGCTGACCCCGGCCGACTACGCGAACCACATCGACAAGTGGCGTTTCACCGTCCCGTTCGTGTGCGGGGCCACCAACCTCGGCGAGGCGCTGCGCCGCATCACCGAGGGCGCCGCGATGATCCGCTCCAAGGGCGAGGCCGGGACCGGCGACGTGTCCAACGCCGTCACCCACATGCGGACCATCCGCGGCGAGCTCAAGCGCCTGTCCTCACTGCCGGAGGATGAGCTGTACGTCGCGGCCAAGGAGCTGCAGGCGCCGTACGAGCTGGTCGCCGAGGTCGCCAAGGCCGGGAAGCTGCCGGTGGTGTTGTTCACCGCCGGCGGCATCGCCACCCCGGCCGACGCCGCCATGATGATGCAGCTCGGCGCCGAGGGCGTGTTCGTCGGCTCGGGCATCTTCAAGTCGGGCGACCCGGCCAAGCGCGCCGCCGCCATCGTCAAGGCCACCACGTTCTACGACGACCCCGACGTGATCGCGAAGGTGTCGCGCGGCCTGGGTGAGGCCATGGTCGGCATCAACGTGGACGAGATCCCCGTCCCGCACCGCCTCGCCGAGCGTGGCTGGTGAAGATCGGCGTGCTCGCTCTCCAGGGCGACGTGCGCGAGCACGTCCACGCCCTGGAGGCCTGCGGCGCCCGCGCGAGCGCGGTGCGCCGCCAGGAGGAGCTCGACGAGGTCGACGGCCTGGTCATCCCCGGCGGGGAGTCCACCACGATGTGGAAGCTCGCCGTCGCGTTCGAACTGCTCGAACCGCTCCGGCTGCGGATCAAGGAGGGCATGCCCGCGTACGGCTCCTGCGCCGGCATGATCATGCTGGCCGACCGCGTCGAGGGCGGCGCCGAGGGCCAGCAGACGCTCGGCGGGATCGACATGGTGGTGCGCCGCAACGCCTTCGGCCGCCAGGTCGACTCCTTCGAGACCGACCTCGACTTCGCCGGGCGCGGGGCGGTCCGGGCGGTGTTCATCCGCGCGCCGTGGGTTGAGTCGGTCGGTACGGATGTGAAGGTGCTCTGCCGGACGGGGAGTAGGATCGTCGCGGTCCGGCAGGGACCTCTGCTCGCGACGTCCTTCCACCCGGAGTTGACCGGCGACGCGCGGGTGCATTCGTACTTTGTCGAAATGGTGAGGGAGCTCTAGGCGATGTCCGGCCACTCCAAATGGGCGACGACCAAGCACAAGAAGGCCGCGCTTGATTCCAAGCGCGGCAAGCTGTTCGCCAAGCTCATCAAGAACATCGAGGTCGCCGCCAGGACCGGCGGCCCCGACCCGGACGGCAATCCGACGCTGTTCGACGCGATCCTCAAGGCCAGGAAGAACTCCGTTCCGATCGAGAACATCGAGCGGGCGCGCAAGCGCGGCGGCGGGCTGGAGGCCGGCGGCGCCGACTGGCAGACCATCATGTACGAGGGGTACGGCCCCGGCGGCGTCGCGATCCTGATCGAATGCCTCACCGACAACCGCAACCGCGCCGCCTCCGAGGTCCGCGTCGCGCTCACCCGCAACGGCGGATCCCTGGCCGACCCCGGCTCGGTGTCGTACATGTTCAACCGCAAGGGCGTGGTGATCGTCCCGAAGGGCTCGCTGAGCGAGGACGACGTGCTCATGGCGGTCCTGGAGGCGGGCGCCGAGGAGGTCAACGACCTCGGTGAGAACTTCGAGGTCGTGTCCGAGGCGTCCGACCTGGTCCCGGTGCGCAAGGCGCTGCAGGAGGCCGGCATCGACTACGAGTCGGCCGAGGCGAGCTTCCTGGCGACGATGAACGTGCCGCTCGACGAGGAGGGCGCCCGCAAGGTCTTCCGCCTCGTCGACGCGCTCGAGGACAGCGACGACGTGCAGAACGTCTGGGCCAACTTCGACGTCGGCGACGACATCATGGAGAAGCTCGAAGTCTAGGGATACCCGTTGGCGGACCCGGCACCGGACCACGTAGCATGTGCCGCTTGTGGAGATTCGTGAGCTGAGCCCCGGCGACCTGGACGCGGTGCTCGACAACCGCAAACGTGCATTCGGCCCGATCTCGGCACGGGATGCCGAAATCTGGCGTGAGATGGTCACGCCGATGTTGCCGGAGGGGCGCTATCTCGGTGTCTTCGACGGACCGAGGCTGACGGCCACCGCCCGGGTGAACCCGTACACCCAGTGGTGGCACGGGCGGCCCGTCTCCATGGGCGGCGTCGCGAGTGTGACCGTGGCTCCGGAGGACCGGGGCCGCGGCGTGGGCGGGCGGCTCATGCGCGCCGTCATCGACCGCTGTGCCGAACTGGGACACGCCGTCTCCGCGCTCTATCCGGCCACCACGCCGATCTACCGCGGCCTGGGGTGGGAGCACGCCGGCGCGCAGTTCATCGCCACGTTGCCGGCCGAGGCGCTGCGCACGCTGCGCGGCGGCCACGGGGACGTCAAGCTGCGCCGGATGGGCCCGGACGACGCCGGCGAACTCAGGGCCGTGCTGTCCCGGGTCCACGCCGCCACCCGAGCCTGCGGCCCGCTGGTCCAGGACGAGCGCACCTGGCGGCTCTGGCTCGCCGGCGAGGACGACTTCTGCTATCTCGCCGACGACGGTTACGTCATCTACCGCTGGAGCGGCGGGGACATCCGGGTGGACAACCTCGTAGCCGGATCGGAGGCCACGGCACGGGCCCTGTGGTCGCTCGTCGGCACCGCCTCCTCGATCGCCGAGTCGGTCAAGGCGTGCGTGGAGCCGTACGACCCGGTCCTGTGGCTGCTGCGGGAGCGGTCGCACGACGAGGTGACGCAGACCCGATGGATGCTGCGCGTGATCGACCTGCCGGCCGCCGTCGAAGCGCGCGGTTACCCGCCCGGCGTCTCGGTCGACGCCGTCATCGAGGTCGAGGACCCGCAGCGCCCCGCCAACGCGGGGGTCTGGCGGCTGTGCGTCGAGGCCGGCTCGGGCTCCGTCGAGCGGCTGGGCGGTACGGCTCCGGCCGCCGCCGCGCGGTTCACCATCGGGGGCATGTCCGCGCTGTTCGCCGGGGTCCCGGCGGCCACGCTCCGCCGCACCGGCCGGCTCGCCGGCGGTTCGCCGGAAACCGACTCCGCTCTTGACGCGGTCTTCAACTGCTCTCCGTACATGATTGACTACTTCTGAACCGCGCACGGTAGAGTGCGATGCCGAACATGCGTTCGGCGGATGTGCGAGAGAGGCGGTCGGCGGGTGCGGGTGACTGCGCTGCGGGTGCTCGGGGTGGACCCGGGATTGACCAGATGCGGCCTCGGCGCCGTCGAGGGCCGCCCCGGGGCGCCGCTGAACCTCGTGGCCGTCGGTGTGGTGCGCACTCCCGCCGACGACGACATCGGGCCCCGCCTCGTCGCGATCGAGGCCGGGATCGAGCAGTGGCTGGACGAGGTCCGGCCCGACGCGGTCGCGGTGGAGCGCGTGTTCGCGCAGCACAACGTCCGGACCGTGATGGGCACGGCGCAGGCGGCGGCGGTGGCGATCGTCTGCGCGGCACGGCGGGGCCTGCCGGTCGCCTTGCACACCCCCAGCGAGGTCAAGGCGGCGATCACCGGCAACGGCAACGCCGACAAGAAGCAGGTCGGCGCGATGGTGACCCGCCTGCTGCGGCTCGAGGCCATGCCCCGGCCGGCCGACGCGGCCGACGCGCTCGCGTTGGCCATCTGCCACGTGTGGCGGGGAGGCGTACAGAACCGCCTGGCCGAGGCGCTCGCGCAGGCCCGCTCTGGTAGGACTGTGCACCCTGGGACCGGGCAGTCGAAGGGAGCGCGGAAATGATCGCATCCGTGGCGGGGCCGGTGGCGGCGGTCGGGCCGGACCACGCGGTGATCGAGGTGGGCGGCGTGGGCGTGCTCGTGCACTGCACGCCGGGGACGCTGGCGGGCCTGCGCCTCGGAGAGCCCGCGCGGCTGTCCACCACGCTGGTCGTGCGCGAGGACTCGCTCACGCTGTACGGCTTCGCCACCGACGACGAGCGCAGGGTCTTCGAGATGCTGCAGACGGCGAGCGGCGTCGGGCCGCGGCTCGCTCTGGCCATGCTCGCGGTGCATGCCCCCGACGCCCTCCGGGTCGCCGTGGCGGGCGGCGACCTCAAGGCGCTGACCATGGTGCCGGGCATCGGCCAGAAGGGAGCCCAGCGCATCGTGCTCGAGCTCAAGGACAGGCTCGGCGTCCCCGAAGGGGCGCTCACCGCTGCCGCCCATGGCGGCGGAACCGGCGGGGCCCCATGGCGAGAGCAGGTCCACTCGGGGCTGGTCGGGCTCGGCTACTCGGCGAAGGACGCCGACGAGGCGGTGGCCGCCGTGGCGCCCGAGGCCGAGTCCGCCGCGGCCGCGGGGCGCGCTCCCGACGTGGCCGCGCTGCTGAAGTCCGCCCTCCGTGCCCTGAGCGTCAGGTGAGGCGTCCATGAGCATCGAGCGTGATCTCGTTTCTCCGGAGCCCGAGGGCGATGAGCGGCTGATCGAGGCGGCGCTGCGCCCCAAGCGCCTCGACGAGTTCATCGGGCAGGGCCGGGTTCGCGAGCAGTTGTCGCTGGTGCTGGAGAGCGCGCTGCGCCGCAGCCGGCCGCCGGACCACGTGCTGATGAGCGGGGGACCCGGGCTCGGGAAGACGACGCTCTCCATGATCATCGCGGCCGAGCTGGGGGCGCCGCTCCGGATGACCTCGGGACCGGCGCTGGAACGCGCGGGCGACCTCGCCGCGATCCTCTCCACCCTGTCGGAGGGCGAGGTGCTGTTCGTCGACGAGATCCACCGCATGGCCAGGCCGGCCGAGGAGATGCTCTATCTCGCGATGGAGGACTTCCGGGTCGACATCGTCGTCGGCAAAGGGCCGGGGGCGACCTCGATCCCGCTGGACATCGCACCGTTCACGTTGGTGGGAGCGACGACGCGGGCCGGGCTGCTGCCCGCGCCGCTGCGCGACCGGTTCGGCTTCACCGCGCACATGGACTTCTACGAGGTGGACGAGCTCGAACGGGTGCTGGACCGCTCGGCCCGGTTGCTGTCGGTCGAGCTCCCTCCGGAAGGCGCGCACGAGATCGCCCGCCGGTCCCGCGGCACGCCCCGGATCGCCAACCGGCTGCTGCGGAGGGTGCGCGACTTCGCCGAGGTGCGGGCGGAGGGTGTGATCACCCGGGATGTCGCCGCCGCCGCGCTCAACCTGTACGAGGTGGACGCGGAGGGCCTCGACCGGCTCGACCGGGCGGTGCTCGACGCGCTGCTGCGGAAGTTCGGGGGCGGTCCCGTGGGACTGTCCACCCTGGCCGTCGCGGTGGGGGAGGAGCCGGAGACGGTGGAGGTCGTCGCGGAGCCGTTCCTCGTCCGGCAGGGCCTGCTGGCCCGCACCCCGAGAGGCCGGGTCGCCACCGCGTCGGCGTGGATGCATCTCGGCCTGACTCCGCCTCCTGACGCCTTCGGCGCCGGAGTGATCCCGGGACTGCTCGACGGCGCCTGAACGTCCTTCTCCATGCGGGTGCGAAGCCGTACATCCGGGGAATGAAAGGCACTGCAGGGGGCGGCGAACGCCGGAAACCCGCGATGTGGCGCCGGGTTGGGGTCACAGAACGATTGCAAAGGCCGCGGAAGCGGAACTTTCCCGTGTGCCAGATCGTGAGTTCGTTGCCGGGCTTTGAACGGCTCGCCTACACTGCGTGGCTTGACTGGCCGCTTACGCTGACGCTCGCGGCGTGTCCTCGGCCGCGCGGAACGCGCACACAACCTCCGGCATCACGCCGGCTCATCACCTAATGGAAGGGTGGCCCCCGTGGGTAACAGCCCGCTCGCGACGTTCGTGCCACTGATCTTGCTGGTAGTGGTGTTCTACTTCCTGCTGATCCGCCCCCAGCGCAAGCGGCAGCAGGAGATGCTCCAGATGCAGAGCTCGCTCACTCCGGGCGCGCGGGTCATGACGACGACCGGCCTGTTCGGGACCGTCGTCCGCCTCGAGGACGACGACGTGGTCCTGGAAGTGGCGCCGGGCATGGAGACCCGCTGGACCAAGGCGGCGATCGGGCGGGTCATCCCTCCCGCCGAGCAGAGCGCGGCCGCCGACTCGGCGGCCGACACCTCCGACACGGGGAAGGATGACGACACGAACAGCAGCCAGTCCTGAGTAGGCTGATCGCAGACCCTTTGACGGAAAGAACTGACCACCAGTGGCCCCACCGAAAAGTAGCCAGAGCAGGCCGGGACGAACACTCCTGACGCTCCTGGCGCTCATCCTCGCCATGGGCGCGACGGTCGCGCTCCAGAAGGCGTTCGTCCCCAAGTTCGGCCTCGACCTCGCGGGTGGCACCACGGTGACGCTCACCCCGGTCACGCTGGACGGGAAGGCTCCCTCGCAGGAGTCCCTCGACCGGGCCGTCAACATCATCCGCGCCCGCGTCAACGGCACCGGCATCTCGGACGCCGAGGTCGCCAAGGCCAATGAGAACATCGTGATCCAGATCCCGGGTGTGGGTCAGTCTGAGGCGCTGAAACTCGTCTCGACCACCGCCGAGCTGCGGATGCGGCAGGTGCTCGCGATGGCCCCGGCGAAGATGGAGCCCCAGCAGCTGCCCACCGAGGCGCCGGCGCCGGACCCGGGCATGAGCCCGAGCACGATGCCGAGCGCCGCGCGCACGCCGAGCGGAGCCCCGAGCGGCGGCCCCGGCGCCACGGCGTCAACGACGTCGGCCGGCCGCGCGCTGGCCTCGGCGCTGACCGCTCCCACCCCGTCTCCGGCGGCCAGGACCGGGCATCGAGCCGGTGCGAGGTCGGGAGCGAAGAGCGGCGCGAAGCGCGGGGCCGGATCCGACAGCGGATCGGAGGGCGGACCAGCCGCCGATGCGGGGGGCGGGGCGGCGCCTTCGGCGACGCCCAGCCCTCCACCCAGCCCCGAACCCGCCGACGACCCCCTGGCCGGTCAGGACACCAGCGGCATCGATCCTGCCCTGCTGACGGAGTTCCGCAAGATCGACTGCACCGCCAAGAACCGCGGCCAGGGCGCGCAGGACGACCCCGACAAGCAGATCGTCGCCTGCAGTGACGACGGCACCGCCCGTTACATCCTCGACAAGGCCGCCGTACAGGGCACCGAGATCAGCGGAGCCACGGCCGGCACCGACCCGACCACCGGCGAATGGATCGTCCAGGTCGGCTTCAAGTCCAAGGGCGCCTCGCAGTTCGCCGACATCACCCGGCGGATCACCAGCCTCCCCGCTCCGCGCAACCAGCTCGCGAACGTGCTCGACGGCGTCGTCGTCGTCGCACCGACGATCGAGGAGGCCATCCCGGGCGGCAGCGCCCGCATCTCCGGTAGCTTCACCCAGGTCACCGCGACCGAACTCGCCGACCAGCTCAAGTACGGCGCGCTGCCGCTGAAGTTCAAGCAGGGGTCGGTGGAGTCGGTCTCCTCGACACTGGGCCAGGACCAGTTGCGCGGCGGTCTCATCTCGGGCGCGCTCGGCCTGCTCGTGGTCGTGATCTACCTGTTGCTCTACTACCGGGGCCTCGGCGTGATCGGCGTGGCCAGCCTCGGCTGCGCGACGATCGTCACCTACCTCACCGTGGCCGTCATCAGCCACAACGCGGGATTCCGGCTCTCGCTGCCGCACATCGTCGGCCTGGTGGTGTCGATCGGCATCACGGCGGACTCGTTCATCGTCTACTTCGAGCGGGTCCGTGACGAGATCAAGGAGGGCCACCGCACCCTGCGCTCGGCGGTGGAGGTCGCCTGGCGACGGGCACGGCGTACGATCCTGGTCGCCGACGCCGTCATGTTCATCGCCGCCGTGGTGCTGTACTTCCTCGCGGTGGGCGGCGTCGCCGGTTTCGCGTTCGCGATGGGCCTGACCACGCTGATCGACATCGTGGTGGTGTTCCTGTTCACCAAGCCGTTGATGACGATCGTGGCGCGGCTGCGGTTCTTCGCCAAGGGCCACAAGCTGTCCGGACTCGACGCGGAGCGCATGGGCCGCACCAGCCCCGCCGAGCAGACCCTGCAGGAGGCGTGATGCCGGGAGTGATCAGCCGCCTCTACCGCGGCGACATCGACATCGACTTCGTCGGCAAGCGCAGGCTCTGGTACGGCCTGTCGGCGTTCCTGATGGCCGTCTCCATCCTCGGTGTCCTGATCCACGGGCTCACGCTGGGCGTCGAGTTCCAGGGCGGGTCGGTGCTCGATTTCGCCCGCACGCCGGGCTCCAGCGTGGAGCAGGTGCGCGAGGCCGTGCGGGACATCGTCGGGCACGACCCCATCGTGCAGGAGGCCGGCCGCAACTGGCGGGTCACCACCCAGAGCCTCGACGGCGACGAGGTGTCCAAGGTCCAGACGGCCGTCGCCGAGCGGTTCGGCGTGCGGCAGGAGCAGGTGAGCTCGCAGGTCATCGGCGCGACCTGGGGTGGTGAGGTCGCCCACAAGGCGTGGATCGGCCTGGCGGTCTTCATGCTCGCGATCATGCTCTATCTGTCCGTGGCCTTCGAGTGGCGGATGGCGCTGGCGGCCATCGTGGCGCTCGTGCACGACCTGGTCATCACCGCCGGCGTCTACGCCTGGACCGGCTTCGAGGTCACCCCGGCGACCATGCTCGGGTTCCTCACGATCCTCGGTTACTCGCTGTACGACGCGGTCGTCGTCTTTGACATGATCAAGGAAGTGACGGGCAATCTCGGCACGAGCGCCAAGATGACCTACACGCAGGCCGCCAACGACGCCCTGAGCCACACGCTGATCCGGTCGCTGAACACCTCGCTGACCGCGATCCTGCCGGTGGCGGCGATCCTGTTCGTCGGCACCACGCTGCTCGGCGCCGGCACGCTGAAGGACCTGTCGCTGGCACTGTTCGTCGGCATGGTCGTCGGCACCTACTCGTCCCTGTGCGTGGCCACGCCGATCCTGGTGACCCTCAAGGAGCGCGAGCCCAAGTGGCGGGCACTGGCCAAGCGGGTGGCCGCCAAGCAGGCCTCCGCCGCCAAGGCGGCCGCGGCCGCGGTGCGTGACGACGGTACGGCCCCGGCGGCCGTCGCGGGGTCCCGCAACGTCACGATCACCGACGCCAAGCGCGGGAAGCGCTGACCGAATCGAGGAGCGTCCCATGCGTTCCCCGTGCCCCGCGGCCCGGCCAGGGTCGCGGGGCGCGCGCGTACGTGCCCTAATGTTGGCGTCGTGACAGATTGGACGGCGCTCATCAGAGACGTTCCCGACTATCCGAAGCCGGGGATCCTTTTCAAGGACATCACCCCGCTGCTCGCCGATCACGCGGGGTTCACCCAGGTCGTGGACGAGCTCGCGGACGGCCTGGCGTTCGACAAGGTGGTGGGGATCGAGGCGCGCGGGTTCATCCTCGCCGCGCCGGTGGCCTACCGCAGCGGCGCGGGCTTCGTCCCGGTGCGCAAGAAGGGCAAGCTTCCCGCCGACACCCTCGAGGCGTCCTACGAACTGGAGTACGGCTCCGCGGCGATCGAGGTGCACGTCGACGCGTTCAACCCGGGGGAACGGGTCCTGATCGTCGACGACGTGCTGGCCACCGGCGGCACCGCCGCCGCGACGGTGGAGCTGGTCAGGAGGGCGGGCGCGGAGGTCGTCGCGGTGTCGTTCCTGATGGAGCTGTCCGTCCTCGCAGGCAGGGACCGGCTGCCCGGGCTGGACGTCCGTACGCTGGTCAGCGTCTGACTCGGCAGGCCGCGCCGATACACTGAGGGAATCTGGACTCGACGTGAGGAGTCTGTGTGCACCGTGATGTGGTCGTGCCCGACGGCGCGAGGGCTGATCGCGACGCGGTCTCGCGCGACACCGCCGAGCCCGCCGTCTCAGACCCCGCTGCCGCTGCCGTGCCCGCAGCCGAGGAACGCGCCGCGGCCGAAGAGGCCTCGTCGCGAGATGAGAGACCCGCCCCGGCGACGCGGCGCAGGCTCTCCCGTTTCGGGGGGCAGTGGGGTGCGGTGAACCCCGTGCTCGAGCCGCTCTTCAAAACGGTCCGGGCGACCCATCCCAAGGCCGACCTGCGTCTCATCGAACGCGCCTACGAGGTCGCCGCGTACCATCACCGTGATCAGAAGCGGAAGAGCGGCGACCCGTACATCACGCATCCGCTCGCCGTGGCGACGATCCTCGCCGAGCTGGGCACCGACGACGAGACGCTGTGCGCGGCGCTGCTGCACGACACCGTGGAGGACACCGCCTACAGCCTCGACGAGTTACGAGCCGATTTCGGCGACAACATCGCGCTGCTCGTCGACGGTGTGACCAAGCTGGACAAGGTGAAGTTCGGCGACGCCGCGCAGGCCGAGACCGTGCGCAAGATGGTCGTCGCGATGTCGCGCGACATCCGCGTGCTGGTCATCAAGCTCGCCGACCGGCTGCACAACATGCGCACGATGCGCTACATGCCCGAGCACAAGCGGCAGCAGAAGTCCCGGGAGACGCTGGAGATCTTCGCGCCGCTGGCCCACCGGCTCGGCATGAACACCATCAAGTGGGAGCTGGAAGACCTCGCGTTCGCCATGCTCTACCCCAAGCGGTACGACGAGATCGCCCGGATGGTGTCCGAGCGCGCGCCGCGGCGCGACCTGTTCCTGCAGGACGTCATCGAGCAGGTCTTCGCCGACCTGCGCGAGGCCAAGATCAAGGCGACGGTGCGGGGCCGGCCCAAGCACTACTACTCGATCTACCAGAAGATGATCGCGAAAGGCCTGGCCTTCGACGACATCTACGATCTGGTCGGCATCCGCGTCCTGGTCGACACGGTCCGCGACTGCTACGCCGTGCTCGGAACGATCCACGCGCAGTGGCGGCCGGTGCCGGGGCGGTTCAAGGACTACATCGCCATGCCCAAGTTCAACATGTACCAGTCGCTGCACACGACGGTCATGGGTCCCGAGGGCAAGCCGATCGAACTGCAGATCCGCACGCACGCCATGCACAACCGCGCCGAGTACGGCGTGGCCGCGCACTGGAAGTACAAGGAGGAGATGTCGGCCTCAGGACCGGCCAAGATCAAGCAGGTCAACGACATGGCCTGGCTGCGGCAGCTCCTCGACTGGCAGAAGGAGACCGCCGACCCGGGGGAGTTCCTGGAGTCGCTGCGATTCGACCTGTCGGTGTCGGAGGTGTTCGTCTTCACTCCGCGCGGACAGGTGATCTCGCTGCCAGAGGGCGCCACCCCGGTGGACTTCGCCTACGCCGTGCACACCGAGGTCGGCCACAGATGCATCGGGGCCCGGGTGAACGGCCGGCTGGTCCCGCTGGAATCCCGCCTCGGAAACGGCGACACCGTTGAAATTTTCACGTCCAAGTCGCAGGACGCCGGGCCGTCCCGCGACTGGCTGAAGTTCGTCAAGAGCGGCCGCGCCCGCAACAAGATCCGTCAGTGGTTCTCCAAGGAGCGGCGCGAGACCGCGATCGAGGCGGGCAAGGAGGCCATCGGCCGGGCGATGCGCAAGCAGGGCCTGCCGCTCCAGCGGTTGATGTCGGGCGAGGCCCTGCTGGCCCTGGCGCGTGATCTGCACTACGTCGACGTGTCGGCGCTCTACGCCGCCGTGGGAGAGGGCCACGTCGGGGCCCAGTCGGTCGTTGAGAAGCTCGTACAGGCCGTGGGCGGCGTCCAAGGGGCAGAGGAGGACATCGCCGAGGTCGCGCTCCCCACGAGGCTCACAGGGCGCGCGGGGGCCCACGCCAACGCCGGCGTCATAGTGGCGGGAGATCCCGACGTGTGGGTACGGCTGTCGCGGTGCTGCACCCCGGTCCCAGGCGACGAGATCATCGGTTTCGTCACCCGCGGGCACGGGGTCTCGGTGCACCGGACCAACTGTCCGAACGTCGCCCAACTGAACACACAGCCGGACCGCCTGGTGGAGGTGTCCTGGTCGCCTGGGGGCGACTCGGTCTTCCTCGTCGCCATCCAGGTGGAGGCGCTGGACCGGCCCCGGCTGCTGTCGGATGTCACCCGGACCCTTTCCGACCAGCACGTCAACATCCTGTCCGCGTCGGTGGCGACGAGCCGGGACCGGGTGGCCATCAGCAAGTTCACCTTCGAGATGGGCGACCCCAAGCACCTGGGCCACGTGCTCAAGGCCGTGCGGGGCATCCACGGCGTCTACGACGTCTATCGCGTCACCAACTGACCCACCCCATGGGTGATCTCACACCCATGGGGCGTGATCTCACACCCATAGGGCGTGATCTTGCAGTTTCTCGCAGAGACCACCGCTGGCCTGCCTCGATCCTCCCCGTGATCTTGCAGTTTCTCGCAGAAACCGCCGGTTGCCTGCCCTGATTCACTTCGTGATCTTTCATTTGCAAGATCACGAGAAACGTTTGCGCAGGCAGGTGGCATCCGCTACGAGTTTCTGCAAGATCACGAAGTGATAATGCGCAGGTCAGTCACCCTCCATGCGAGAAACTGCAAGATCACGGACGGGGTGGGCGGGCGGGCCCAGGTCTAAGAGAACTCGGCGAGCGTGCGCTCGGCCTCCAACAGCCAGGAGCGGCGGGCGGCGAGGGCCTCCTCGGTCTCCTTGACGTCCTTGTCGCGGCCGGCGGTCTGGGCCTTGGCGAGCCGTGTCTCGAGCTGGTCGATCGACCTGCGCAGCTGGTTGACGGTGTCCTGCGCGCGTGCCCTGGCCTCGGGGTTGGTGCGCTTCCACTCCTGGTCCTCGGCCCGGCGGACGGCGTCGTCGACCTTGCGCAGGCCGCCCTCCAACCGGTCGCGCATGTCACGCGGCACCGGCCCGGCGGCCTCCCAGCGCTCGAGGATGCCGCGCAGCGCCCCCCGGGCGGAGCGGACGTCGGTGACCGGCAGCAGGCGCTCGGCCTCGGTCAGCAGAGCCTCCTTCACCTCGGCGTTGGCCGCGAACGAGGCGTCCCGCTCGGCGAACGCCGCCGACCTGGCCTGGAAGAACTGGTCCTGGGCGCCCTTGAATCGCGCCCACAGCTCGTCCTCGGCCTCCCGGGACGCCCGACCGGCGGCCTTCCACTGCCGCATCAGTTCGCGGTAGGCCGCCGCGGTACCGGTCCAGTCGGTGGAGGCCGCCAGAGTCTCGGCCTCGCCCACGATCCGTTCCTTGGCCGTGCGCACCGCGTCGCGCTGCTCGTCCAGGGAGGAGAAGTAGGCCTTACGCCGCTTCGCGAACGCCGTACGTGCCGCGGACAGCCGCTTCCACAGCGTCGCCTCGGTGGCGCGGTCGATCCGCTCCGCCGCCTTCCACTCCTCGATGAGCTGGCGCAGCCGCTCCCCACCGGACTTCCAGTGGGTCGCCTCCTCGGCGATCCGCTCGGCCTCGGCGACGATCCGTTCCTTGGTCTCCCGCGCCTGGGTACGGGCCTGCTCGCGGGCGGCCCGCAGTTCCTCGCGGCGTCGGCCGACCAGCTCGCTCAGCGCCGTCAGACGCTGCTCGAGTGATCCCAGGTCCCCGACGGCGTGGGCCCCGGCCACCGCCTCCCGCAGCTTGGCGATGCTCGCCTCGGCCTGCGCCGGCGCCAGATCGGTCTCGCGCATCCGCTGCTCGAGGAGCTGGACCTGCCCGGCCAGCTCGTCGAACTTCCGGTGGAAGTAGGCCAGGGCCTCATCCGGTTCACCGGCCTGCCAGGACCCGACGGCCCGTTCTCCCTCAGCCGTACGCACGTAGACGGTGCCGTCATCGTCTACCCGGCCCCACGGGTCGGTGCTCACCGTGTCCTCCCGCACTTGAATCAGCCTCCAGGGCCCGATATCGCCTTGGTGTAGTAATTACGTCAGCTCTTGCCGGTGATTGTCACGTCTTTGATTTCCACTGGCTGCTTCGGGGCACCGGTGCCGCCATCGCCGCCGACGATGCCCTTCTTGGCGACCTTGTCCACGATTTCGAGCCCTTTGGTCACCGTACCGAAAGGTGTGTAGCTCGGGGGCAGCCCGGTGTCCCCGAACACGATGAAGAACTGGCTGCCGTTGGAGTTGGGACCGCTGTTGGCCATGGCCACCACGCCCCGCGTGTATTTGGCGCCCGCGAGGTTCTCGTCGGCGAACCGGTAGCCGGGGCCGCCGGTGCCGTCGGTCGGGTTCTTGCCGTCGGCCTTGGCCAGCGGGTCGCCGCACTGCAGGATCGGGAAGTCCTTCGTGCCCATGCGGTGGCACTTGGAGTCGTCGAAGTAGTCCTTCGACGCCAGGTACCGGAACGAGTTGACCGTGCAGGGCGCCTTCTCGGTCTCCAGTTTGACGTCGATGTCCCCGAGGCTCGTTTTGATCTTCATCGTCGCCGGAGCGGTGCTGACCTTCGTCGGAGGCATGCCGACGTCCTTGACCTGGCCGCTGCCCTTGTCGGCGACGTACCCGCACATTCCGGTCGCCGGGTCGTACGGCTTGGGCTCCTCGACGGCGGCGACGGGGCTCTGCTTCGGAGCAGGTTCCCCGCGGTCGATCAGCGTCGCGGCGGCCACGCCGCCGCCCACCACGACCACGACCGCGGTCGTGGTGCCGATGACGGCGTTGCGCCGCGCCTTGTGCTGGCGTTCGGCCCGTGTCTTCATCTGTCGCTCGTGGTGCTCCCGGGCGAGCTGCCTGCGCCGGTCCTTGCCGGTGGCCACTTCGACCTCCCTGTTTCCCATGGTCGTACGCTCAGTGCCGCCTCGCCGGAGCGGTGGTGGTTGTATAGCATCCGGCTCGACTGCTCCAAGAATGACTATTGAGGTGGGCGAATCGTATCGGCTGACGGGCGTGGGTTCGCAGCCTGCCGACCCGCACCGGTACCCTTCGGTTACATTCGCTCGCGTAATCCTTGATACATCCTCACCAGATGCAGAGGCCGCTTCCGTGCTCGTCGCCGGGTTTCCCGCAGGGTCGTTCCAGACCAACTGCTACGTCGTCGCTCCCGCTCCGGGCGAGGAGTGCGTGATCGTCGATCCAGGTCAGGACGCCGTCGAGGGTCTCGACGACCTCCTGCGCGAACACCGTCTCAAGCCCGTCGCTGTGCTGCTCACCCACGGTCATATCGACCATATGTGGTCTGTCGTCCCGGTGTGCGGCGCCCGTGACGTACCCGCCTGGATCCACCCCGACGACCGCGACCTGCTGTCGGACCCGGCGAAGGGTTTCCCCGGCCCGGCCCGGCAGATGTTCGGGGGGCTGGAGTTCGGCGAGCCCGACGACGTCAGGGAACTGTCGGACGGCGCCGTGATCGAGCTCGCCGGCCTGGAGCTCACAGTCGACCACCGGCCCGGCCATACCAGGGGGTCGGTGACGTTCCGGACACCCCTGCAGGACTCACAGGGAGAGGATTCCCGGGTCCTGTTCTCGGGCGACCTGCTCTTCGCCGGCTCCATCGGCAGAACCGACCTCCCCGGCGGGGACCACGCCGCGATACTCCGCAGTCTCGCGAAGACGATGACCCTGCCGGACGACACCGTGGTCCTGCCCGGCCACGGACCACAGACGACCATCGGCCGCGAGCGCGCGACCAACCCCTTCCTCGGGGACGTCGCGGCAGGCCCGAGCAGGGGATTGTGATGAATTTTCAGGCGCCCAAGGGCACCTTCGACTGGATGCCGCCGCGTTCGGAGACCGTGCTCGCCGTGCGCGACGCGCTGGCCGCGCCCGCCCGCCGCGCGGGGTACGGATACGTCGAGACGCCCGCGTTCGAGGACACCGGGCTGTTCTCACGCGGTGTCGGCGAGTCGACCGACATCGTCACCAAGGAGATGTACACGTTCACCAGCCGGGGCGGGCAGTCCCTGACGCTGCGCCCCGAGGGCACTGCCAGCGTGGTGCGCGCCGTGATCGAGCACGGACTGTACGGCGGACCGCTGCCGATCAAGCTCTGGTACTCGGGCAGCTTCTTCCGCTACGAGCGGGCGCAGGCGGGCCGCTACCGCCACTTCTCCCAGGTCGGCGCCGAGGCGCTGGGGGCCGAGGACCCGGCGCTGGACGCCGAGCTGATCGTGCTGGCCATGGACGGCTACGCCTCGCTCGGCCTGCGCCGCGTGCGGCTGCTGCTCAACTCGCTGGGCTGCAGGGAATGCCGCCCGGCCTACCGGGCCGCGCTGCAGGACTTCCTGCGCGCGCTCGACCTCGACGAGGCGACCCTGCAGCGGATCGAGATCAACCCGCTGCGGGTGCTCGACGACAAGCGGCCCGAGGTCCGCGCCCAGTTGGCCGGCGCGCCGCTGGTGACCGACCACCTCTGCGGGGCGTGCAAGGCCTACCACGAGGAGGTCCGGGGCCTGCTGGCCGCGGCGGACGTGCCGTACGAGGACGATCCCCGGCTGGTCCGAGGTCTCGACTACTACACCCGCACGACCTTCGAGTTCGTCCACGACGGGCTGGGCGCCCAGTCGGCCGTCGGCGGCGGGGGCCGCTACGACGGGCTGAGCGAGATGATCGGCGGCCCGCAGCTGCCCGGCGTCGGCTGGGCGCTCGGCGTGGACCGCACCGTGCTCGCGCTGGAGGCCGAGGGGCTGCTCGCCGAGCGCGCCGGACGCGTCGACGTGTTCGCGGTCCCGCTGGGCGAGGAGGCCAGGCGGCGGATCTTCCCGCTGGTCGCCGCGCTGCGCCGGGCCGGTCTCGCCGTCGACATGGCCTTCGGCGGCCGCGGTGTCAAAGGCGCCATGAAGGCCGCCGACCGCAGCGGTGCCCGCTACGCCGTGATCCTCGGCGACCGCGACATCGAGGCGGGAGCCGTACAAGTGAAGGACCTGACCACAGCCGACCAGACCGCGGTGCCGCTCACCGAGGTCGTCGACGTCCTGAAGGGAAGACTCTCGTGATCCGCACCCACGAAGCAGGGACGCTTCGTAAGGAGCATGCCGGCCGGCAGGTGACGCTGGCCGGATGGGTGGCGCGCCGGCGCGACCACGGCGGCGTCGTGTTCATCGACCTGCGTGACGCTTCCGGCTCGGCGCAGGTGGTCTTCCGTGAGGAGGATCACGCCCACGACCTGCGCTCGGAGTACTGCGTGAAGGTGACGGGCGAGGTCCGGCTCCGCCCGGCGGGCAACGAGAACCCCGACCTGCCGACCGGCGACATCGAGGTCGTCGCCACCGAGGTGACGGTGCTGAGCGAGTCGGCCCCGCTGCCGTTCCCGATCGAGGGCACGACCGGTGTGTCGGAGGAGGCGCGGCTGAGGTACCGCTACCTCGACATCCGGCGGCAGGGGATCGCAGACGCGCTGAAGATCCGGTCCCAGGCCACCTACCTCGCCCACGACGTCATGCGTGAGCGCGGCTTCGTGTACGTCGAGACGCCCAACCTGACCCGATCCACGCCCGAGGGCGCGCGCGACTTCCTGGTGCCCGTACGGCTCCAGCCGGGCAACTGGTACGCCCTGCCGCAGTCGCCGCAGCTGTTCAAGCAGCTGCTCATGGTCTCCGGACTGGAGCGCTACTACCAGCTCGCCCGCTGCTTCCGGGACGAGGACCTGCGCGCCGACCGCCAGCCCGAGTTCACCCAGATCGACATCGAGATGTCCTTCGTCGATCAGGATGACGTGATCGAGCTGGGCGAGGCCCTGATCGGGCGCATCTGGAAGGAGACGCTCGGCTACGAGCTGCCCTCGCCACTGCCGAGGATGCCCTACGCCGAGGCGATGGCCAGGTACGGCTCGGACAAGCCGGACCTGCGGTTCGGGGTCGAGCTGACCGACCTGACGGAGTACTTCGCGAACACCGCCTTCCGAGTGTTCCAGCAGCCGTACGTGGGCGCCGTCGTCATGCCCGGCGGCGCCTCGCAGACCCGCAAGGAGCTGGACGGCTGGCAGGAGTGGGCCAAGTCACGCGGCGCCCGCGGTCTGGCGTACGTGCTGGTGCAGGAGGACGGCGGCCTCGGCGGCCCGGTGGCCAAGAACCTGTCCGAGGCGGAGCTCGCCGGGCTCGCCGAGGCGACGGGCGCGCGGCCCGGGGACGCGATCTTCTTCGCCGCCGGTCTGCCCGGACCTTCGCGGGAACTGCTCGGTGCGGCCCGGCTGGAGATCGGCCGTCGCTGCGATCTGATCGACGAGTCCCAGTGGTCGTTCCTGTGGGTCGTCGACGCCCCGATGTTCGAGCCCGTCGTCGACGAGGTCGGCCGTCAGACCGGCTGGACCGCCGTCCACCATCCGTTCACCGGGCCGAAGCCCGAGTGGGCCGACAACTTCCAGGACCAGCCCGGCGAGGCCCTGGCGTACGCCTACGACATGGTCTGCAACGGCATGGAGATCGGCGGCGGCTCGATCCGTATCCACAGGGCCGAGATGCAGCAGCGCGTGTTCGACGTGCTCGGCATCTCCAAGGAGGAGGCCGAGAGCAAGTTCGGCTTCCTGCTGGAGGCGTTCAAGTACGGCCCGCCGCCGCACGGCGGCATCGCCTACGGCTGGGACCGGGTCTGCATGCTGCTGTCGGGCGGCGAGTCGATCCGCGACGTGATCGCGTTCCCGAAGACGGCGTCGGGCTACGACCCGCTCACCGGGGCTCCCACGCCGATCACGGGCGAGCAGCGCAAGGAGGCCGGGGTGGACGCCAAGCCCAAGGGCGAGACTCCCGCCCAGCCGGCCCCCACCCCAGGCGCGTGATCTTGCGAATTCTCGCAGTGAGGCCCGCTCACCTGGGCCTTCGTGTAGCGTGATCTTGCAGAAACTCGCACTGGCCGGGATCTACCAGGGAGAACATCGTTCGTGATCTTGCAGTTCGGATACGACTGCAAGATCACGAACGATGGAAGCCCTGGTCGGATGGGCCGCAACGCGCCTAAAACGGTCCGGCCGATCACGCCGAGCAGGTCGACCGGGCCGGTTGGAAAGATCCGGGTAGCGGTGGTCACCGTGTCGCCGGCGATATGGAGCAGGACGGTGAAGCTGATCCGATCCATGTCCAGGCCCGGTGTCATGATTACGGCGTCGGCAGCGGCGCGGATCAGCGCCTGGTAGGCCGTCAACAGGGCGTAGACCTCCTGCTCGATCCCGGGTGCGGTGCGCGAGCGCAGGACGCGGCCGTCCAGCATGGTCGCTTTGATCGAGTAGTAGGTGGTCTCGCACTGCCGGCGCTCGTGGTAGAGATTCACCAGTTCACGTGCGGGGTGGCGGACGTGGTCGAGCAGGCTGGTGATCAGTCGCCAGGTCTCGTGGCAGACGGTGCGTGATGAGCGTGCGCCGGCGGGCCGAGGAGCGCACCAGGAACTGTGCCCCGGTGGAGGCCAGGCCGCTCAGGAATTCCGCGGCGTCGAAGGCGGCATCGGCCAGTACCGGCATCGTGCGATCCAGTGTCGGCAGCAGCCGGCGCGCATAGGTGAGCTCGCCTTCGGTGTCGGGGTCGAACGCGGCGGCCAGTAGTGCTTGAGGGTACATGTACGCGTACGGCGCATGTTACTGTGCGCAACGTGAATGTTACGGAATGGGTGCGAGTGCAGGGGGCTGGTCTCCGCACGGCGTACCGCTGGTTCCGTGACAGCACTCCGCCGGTGCCCGCTGTGCGGGTCGGGCGCCGCACGATCCCGGCCGGCGCCACGCCGGAAGTCGTGATTGGTGTCACCCCTACGGTGCTGGAGGCCGCTGGGCATGGCTGAGCTGCGCCGGATCGATGCGCCGTTCGTCGTCCCAGGCCCGGCAGGGGTGGCCGTACGCGACCGGCTCAAACACCTCACCGTCCGCGACGAGATGGTGTTGCGGCTGGTGGGAGGTCATCTGGGGTCGCTGGCGGGCACAGATCTCAAGGCCCGCTGCGCGGCCGGTCTCGGTCACGACGGCGAGCGGTGGGCGGCGCGCAAACGTGCGCTGACCGGGCCGTCGTCCTCGCGCTGGGCCGGATCGATCACCAAGGCCACCCATGACCAGTGGGCACTGGCCCGGCGCGGCTAGGCCGCGCACATGCGCGACCTCGAAGCCGGTGTCCGTATGATCGCGCACCGGTTGTCCCTGCCGATCGGGCAGAAGGGGACGGGGAAGGACCCCGGCGGGTACCGCTCCCGGGCCGAATGGCATGCCAAGACCCGCCGCCTGCACGCACTCACGGACCGGTTGGAGCGGGTGCGGGCCGACCAGGCGGCCGGGGTGGTGCACGTGGTACGCGGGGGCAAGCGCCTGGCCCGGGCCCGGCACAATCTCGACGCCGCCAAGTTGACCCAGGAGGAGTGGCGGGAGCGGTGGGAGGCCGAGCGGTGGTTCCTGCACGCGGATGGAGAGTCGGGTAAGCGGTACGGGAACGAGACGATCCGCGTCACATCCGAGGGCCAGGTGTCGATCAAGCTGCCGGCTGCGCTGGCGGGCCTGGCGAACGCGCCGCACGGCCGGTACGTCCTCACGGCACGGGTACGGTTCGCGCACCGGGGCGAGCAGTGGGCCGACCGGGTGGCGGCCAACCGGGCGGTGGCCTACCGCATCCACTTTGATGTGACACGCTCGCGGTGGTACCTGACCGCTTCCTGGCAGCACGCCCCCGCCTCGGCACTCCCGCTGCAGGCGGCGCTGGCCGAGGGGGTGATCAGGGTGGACACCAACGCCGATCATCTGGCCGCCTGGCACCTGGACCGGCACGGCAACCCCATCGGAGCACCCCGCCGCTTCGGCTATGACCTGTCGGGGAGTGCGGAGCATCGGGACGCGCAGGTCCGGCACGCCCTCACCCGCTTGCTGAGCTGGGCGGGCGCCTGCGGGGTGCGGGCGATCGCGATCGAGGATCTGGACTTCACCGCCGACAAGACCCGGGAGAAGCACGGCCGCCGCAAGCGGTTCCGGCAGTTGATCTCCGGGATGCCGACCGGCAGGCTTCGCGGCCGCCTGGCCGCGATGGCCGATGCCACCGGCATCGCGGTCATCGCCGTCGATCCGGCCTACACCTCGAAATGGGGGGCCCAGCACTGGCAACAGCCCCTCACCTCAGCCAAGCGGAAGATCAGTCGCCATGAGGCCGCGGCCGTGGCGATCGGACGACGCGCCCAGGGGCATCCGATCCGGCGACGGGCGGCACCGCCCCGCGACGACCAGAGCGATCGTCGCGGGCATCGGACCGTCCGGGCCCGACCGGACGCCCCCGGGCGTGAGGGACCCCGCCCCCGCGGCCCCGGACCGGGCACACGATGCCCCGGGACCGGCCGCGGAGCGAACGCGGGCGACCAGCGTGCCCACCACCGTTCGGAGCACGCGGCTGTGAATGTCACTCATACACAGTCTTGAGGAACGGTCAGGAGACCGTCAGGTCCTTGATCAGTACGCGGGTCTTGGGGGCGTTGGAGCCGCCGTCCTCGTTGGTGATGTCGCCGCCGTCGGGGAAGACGATGACACCGCCCTTGGCCACCTTGTCGATGATGTCGAGCCCCTTGCTCACCACTCCGAAGACGGTGTAGTCAGCGGGAAGCTGGCCGTTCTCATCGGTGTAGGAGAACACGAACTGGCTGCCGTTGGCGTTGACCGCGTCCGGCGACTGGGCCAGGAAGACGGTGCCGCGGGCGAGGGGAACTCCGATGTTCTCGTCGTCGAACAGGTAGCCCGGACCGCCCGTGCCGTCGGTCGGGTTCTTGCCGTCGCCCTTGGCCTGGGGGTCGCCGCACTGCAGCAGGCCGAGGCCGTTGGACTCCATCGTGGTGAGGCGGTGGCAGACGGTGTTGTCGAAGAAGTTCTTCTCGGCCAGGAACGCGAAGGAGTTCAGCGCGCAGGGCGTCGCCTCGGCGGACACGTCGATCACGATGTCGCCGAGGTTCGTCCTGAGCGTCATCTGGGTCGCCTTGATCACCGATCGGGTGAGCCGCTTCGGCGGATAGCCGACGATCTTCGCCGGGCTGCCGGTGTCGTCCTTTCGGTACTGGCAGCTGATCTGCCGAAGGTCGGTGGGGCGCGCACTGGGCGTGACTTCCGGCAACTCGGTCTCGGTGACCGAGGGTCCGGCCGACGGCGCGGCGCTCGGGCTCTCCCCGCCCGCCGCCTTGTCGCTCGTGCCGCCGCACGCGACCAGGCCGCCGACGAGCGCGAGTACGCTGAGGCCGACGCCGACACCCAGGCCGACACGCGAGGGGCCGACACGGGGGGTGGTGGTACGCCTGGCCGTGCGCGAAGCCGGCTGCTTCTGCCGATCAGTGTCGGTCACCGCTTTGCCTTTCCTTTTACCTTCTATGACGATTTCGGATCGTCACTCTAGTCGTGATCGCGTTCGCTTCGTGTAAAGCGGGGGCATCGTGGGTATTACTACTCTTTTGCAGTAAACTGCCCCTCCCTTCCCTCTGATCTTCCGGCGAACCGTCCGCCGCGCCGCGGCGTAATCAAGGCGGAAACCCGTCCCGAGCACTCGCTCGAGTCCCACCAGGAGCAGTGAAGTTGTTCCTGTCGTCGCCGTCTCGGCCGCCTCCGTCGTGCTCGCCCTGGCCTTCGGCTAAATCGTCGTACGGCTCGGGCACAGCGGAGCGACGGCGGTCTGGGGTGGGTGACGGTAGTGTCGGCGATGTGGAGAGCCTGTTCGATTCGGCGGCCGAGGAGGCCCACCGCGGTCAGGAACCGTTGGCGGTGCGGATGCGTCCGCGCGGCCTGGACGAGGTGATCGGGCAGCGGCACCTGCTGGGCCGCGGCACCCCGCTGCGGCGGCTCGTCGAGAGCGACGCGCCGATGTCGCTGTTCCTGTGGGGGCCTCCGGGGACCGGAAAGACGACCCTCGCCTACGTGGTCTCGGGCGTCACGAAGCGGAGGTTCGTGGAGATCTCCGCGGTGTCGGCGGGCGTGAAGGACGTGCGCGCCGCGATCGACCAGGCCCGCCGCGAGCTGGGCATGACCGGCAGGCAGACCGTGCTGTTCGTCGACGAGGTTCACAGGTTCAACAAGGCGCAGCAGGACGCGCTGCTGCCCGCCGTGGAGAACCGCTGGGTCACGTTCATCGGCGCGACCACCGAGAATCCGTACTTCTCGGTGATCTCCCCGTTGCTGTCCCGCTCGCTGCTGCTCACGCTCGAGTCGCTGACCGAAGACGACATCCGGACCGTCCTGGAGCGCGCGGTCGCCGACCCGCGTGGCCTCGGCGGGCGGGTCACCCTGCGGCCCGACGCGCTCGACCAGCTGGTACGGCTCGCCGGAGGCGACGCCCGCCGCTCGCTCACCTATCTGGAGGCCGCCGCGCTGCTGGTGGACGGCGGCGCGGGCGAGGTCACCGTCGACATCGTGGAGCGGGCGGTCGACAAGGCGGCCGTACGCTACGACCGCCAGGGCGATCAGCACTACGACGTGGTCAGCGCGTTCATCAAGAGCATGCGCGGCTCCGACGCCGATGCCGCGCTGCACTACCTGGCCCGGATGGTGGAGGCGGGGGAGGATCCGCGGTTCATCGCCCGCCGGATCGTGATCTTCGCGTCCGAGGACGTGGGCATGGCCGACCCCACCTGTCTGCAGACCGCGGTCGCCGCCGCACAGGCCGTGGACTTCATCGGGCTCCCGGAGGGGCGGATCAACCTCGCGCACGCGGTGATCCACTGCGCGCTCGCGCCCAAGTCCAACGCCGTCGTGAACGCCATCGGCGCCGCCTGCGACGACGTACGGCGCGGCAGGATCGGATCGGTGCCAGCCCACCTGCGCGACGCGCACTATCCCGGCGCGAAGAAGCTGGGACACGGGAAGGGCTACCAGTACCCGCATGACTTCGAGCACGGTCTGGTCAGGCAGGACTACGCCCCCGAGGAGCTGCGGGAGCGCCGCTACTACGAGCCGACCGCCCATGGGGCGGAGGCGCGCTACGGCGAGCGCTGGGCGAAGATCAGGGCTTTCCTCCGCGGCGAGTGAAAAACCCGCCAAGTGTGTGGCGAGGATCGGCGGGCAGAGCGTTCGCGGTAGGGTCTGGTGCCCTGACCGATCAAGCGACACGACCTAGGGAGATCGGCACATATGAGCGCGGGAGAGCTGGCGGGCATGCTCGTCGCCGTCTTCTGGGCGATTCTGGTCTGCTTCCTGGCCGTCGTGCTGGTGAAGCTGACCAGACTGCTGAACGAGACGACCAAATCGGTGGCCGAGCTGAGCGAGCGCCTGGCACCGCTGCTCGACGACATGGGCCGGACGGTCTCCGAGGCCAACCGCAGGCTGGTGGAGACCGAGGCCATCACCGACAACGCGCGCACCGTCAGCGGCGATCTGGTGAGGATAACCGGCGTCGCGTCCGCGCTGTTCGCCACACCGCTGATCAAGATCTCCGCGCTCGGGCACGGCCTGCGCGCCGCTGTCGCGGCGCGACGCGGGGGCCCGGTGTCCGTACCGGCTCCCCGGCGGGGCGACCGGTCACCGGCCCGGAGGGGGCGCGGGTGATCCGGCGCCTCTTCTACATGGCGCTGGGAGCGTGCCTGGCGGTCTGGGTCATGCGTAAGCTTCAGTCATTGCGGCCCGAGCACGTCGCCCGGCGCGCGGCCGGCCGCGCGGTGACCCTCGCCGACCAGCTCAGGGAGTTCGCCGGGGAGGTACGGCGGCACGCGGCGAGCAGGGAAAGCGAGTTGCGGGCCGAACTCGGGCTCGGCAGTGTTAACCGAATCAGCAGTGTTGACAGAAGCGGCGCCGTCGACGAGATCGGCGCCCACGGAAACGACGACGCAAAGGATGGCCGCTGAAATGGAGTCGGCAGAGATCGCCCGCCGCTTCCTGCGCTTCTTCGAGGAGCGCGGGCACACCATCGTGCCCTCGGCCAGCCTGGTCGCCGAGGACCCGACGCTGCTCCTGGTCAACGCGGGCATGGTCCCGTTCAAGCCCTACTTCCTGGCGCAGCAGAAGCCGCCCTATCCGCGGGCGGCCAGCGTGCAGAAGGTCGTGCGCACGCTCGACATCGACGAGGTCGGCAAGACGACCCGGCACGCCAGCTTCTTCCAGATGCTGGGCAATTTCTCCTTCGGCGACTACTTCAAGGAGCAGGCGATTCCGTTCGCCTGGGAGTTGCTCACCCGGCCGGAGTCCGAGGGCGGTTTCGGTTTCGCCGAGGACCGGCTCTGGGCGACCGTCTACCTGGACGACGACGAGGCCGTGGACATCTGGCACGGGAAGGTGGGCCTGCCGCTCGAGCGCATCCAGCGGCGCGGCCTCGCCGACAACTACTGGCACATGGGCGTGCCGGGTCCCGGCGGGCCGTGCTCGGAGATCTACTACGACCGCGGCCCCGAGTACGGCCGTGAGGGCGGTCCGATCGCCGACGAGAACCGCTACCTCGAGGTGTGGAACCTCGTCTTCATGCAGGAGCAGCTGGCCACCGTCCGCAACAAGGTCGACTTCGACATCAGCGGCGAGTTGCCGGCCAAGAACATCGACACCGGCATGGGCCTGGAGCGCATGGCGGCGATCCTGCAGGGCGTCGACAACATCTACGAGATCGACACGACGTACAAGATCCTCGACCGTGCCGCCCAGCTGACCAGGTCCCGCTACGGCAGGGACAATCGCGGCGACGTGTCGCTGCGGGTCGTGGCCGACCACATGCGCGCCGGTGTGATGCTCGTGGGCGACGGCGTGCTGCCGTCCAACGAGGGCCGTGGTTACGTGCTGCGCCGCATGCTCCGCCGGGCGATCCGCAACCTCCGCCTGCTCGGCGCGGGCGAGGAGCGGTACATGCACGAGTTGACCGCGGTGACCATCGACGCCCTGGGTGAGCAGTACCCCGATCTCAAGGCGGACGCGGCGAACATCCACACGGTCATCGACGCGGAGGAGGCGTCCTTCCTCGGCACGCTCCGCACCGGTACCGCGATCTTCGACGCGGCCGTGGAGGAGACCAAGCGGAAGGGCAGGGCCGTCCTGGGCGGCGACCAGGCATTCCAACTGCACGACACGTACGGCTTCCCGATCGACCTCACGCTCGAGATGGCGGCCGAGCAGGGCCTGCAGGTCGAGGAGGAGGGCTTCCGCCGGCTCATGCAGGAGCAGCGGGACCGGGCCAAGGCCGACGCGGCGGCGAAGAAGACCGGCAACGCCGACATTTCGGTCTTCACGAGCATTCTGGAGAAGTCCGGCAGGGTCGACTTCCTGGGCTACGACCACATCGTGGCCGAGGCCGGCGTCGTCGGCCTGCTCGTCGACGGCCTCGCCGTACCGGCCGTGGGCGCCGGCGTGACACTTGAGGTCGTCCTCGACCGCACGCCGTTCTACGCGGAGGGCGGCGGCCAGCTCTCCGACCAGGGTGTCATCCGCACCGAAGGCGCCGAGATCGAGATCAACGACGTCCAGTCGCCGGTCGCCGGCCTGATCGTGCACCGCGGCAAGGTACGCGCCGGCGAGGTTCGCGTCGGCGACCAGGCGCACGCCGAGATCGACCTGGAGCGGCGCCGTGCGATCTCCCGCAGCCACACCGCGACCCACCTCGTCCACCGCGGCTTCCGCAACGCGCTCGGTGAGTCGGCGGCGCAGGCGGGCTCGGAGAACTCGCCCGGCCGCTTCCGTTTCGACTTCACCGCGGCCGGGGCCGTCCCGCCCAGCATGCTGCGCGACGTCGAGGACGAGGTCAACGCGATCCTGATCAACGACCTCAAGGTCAACGCCTTCTACACCAGCCAGGCGCAGGCCCGCGCGATGGGCGCGCTCGCGCTGTTCGGCGAGAAGTACGGAGACGAGGTCCGCGTCGTCGAGGTCGGCGACTACTCCCGTGAGCTGTGCGGCGGCACCCACGTCGCGAGCTCCGGTCAACTCGGCCTGGTCAAGGTGCTCGGCGAGGCGTCGATCGGCGCGGGCGTGCGCCGGGTCGAGGCGCTGGTCGGCCTCGACGCGTTCCGGTTCCTCGCCCGCGAGAGTGTGCTGGTCGCCCAGCTCAGCGAGCAGCTCAAGACCCGCCGCGAGGAGCTGCCCGAGCGGATCGAGGGCATCGTCACCCGCCTGCGCACCGCGGAGAAGGAGCTCGAGCGGCTGCGGTCGGCGCAGGTGCTCGCCGCCGCCGGCGAACTGGCCGCCGGTGCCCGCGACATCCACGGGGTCTCCGTGGTGGCGCACCGCGCGCCTGATGGCACCTCCCCGGACGACCTGCGTAAACTCGCCCTCGATGTGCGCGGCCGTTTCCCGGGCGACCGCGCCGCGGTCATCGTAGTGGTCGGCATCCCCTCTGACCGGCCGGTCGTCGTGGCCGCGGTCAACGAGGCGGGACGCGAGCGCGGCCTGAAGGCCGGTCGGCTCGTCGGCGTCGCCGCCAGGACACTTGGGGGTGGCGGTGGCGGTAAGGACGACGTGGCGCAGGGCGGCGGAACCCGTCCGGAGGCGGTCGGCGACGCGCTTCGCGCGGTCGAGGAGGCCATCTCCTCGTCCCTCGGCTGACGGTGGTCGTGTCATGAGGCATGGCGCGCGGATCGGCGTCGACGTGGGCACGGTCCGGATCGGGGTGGCCCGCAGCGATCCCTCCGGCCTGCTGGCGACGCCCGTGGAGACCGTACGGCGCGGCCGGGGAGACCTGGACAGGATCGCGGAGATCGTGGCCGAGCACGAGGCGATCGAGGTCATCGTCGGCCTGCCGACCTCGCTGTCCGGACGGGAGAGCCACGCCGCCGCGGCCGCGCGGGAGTTCGCGGCCCGGCTCGCCGCGCGACTCGCCGCGGCCATCGGCCGGGCCTCGGTCCGCTTGGTCGACGAACGGCTGACCACGGTCGCGGCCCAGCGGGGACTGCGCTCCAGCGGCGTGCGGTCGCGCGACCAGCGCGGCGTGATCGACCAGGCCGCGGCCGTCATCTTGCTGCAGGCCGCGCTCGATGGTGAACGCGCCACCGGCAGACCGCCGGGCCGGAGGCTCGAGGACGACTCGGGCATCGATCCCGGCGAGGAAGCGAGCGGCGGGACCGGCGCGTGAGGCGCGGACCGGTCATCGTGGCCGGAGGCGTCGCCCTGGTCACGGTGGCCGCCGTGTTCGGCGTGCGTTCCGTCCTGCGTCCCGCCCCCGATGTCGAGGACTTCGTGGGCGCCGGCTCCGGCGCGGTGATTGTGGAGATCGTCCCCGGCCAGAGCGCGGGGGAGATCGGCGAGACCCTGCGGCGGGCGGGCGTGGTGGCCAGCACCCAGTCGTTCGTGCAGGTGGTCGTGGCGCGGTCCAAGGAGGGCAGTCTGCAGCCCGGCCGCTACCGCATGCGCCGGGGGATGGCGGCCGCCTCGGCGCTCGATCTCCTGCTCGCCCCGACTTCACGCGTGATGCGCACGGTGACCGTGCCCGAGGGGCTGCGCCTGTCCGAGGTGCTCGCCACGCTCTCGGCCAAGTCGGACATCCCGCTGAAGGATTTCACCAAGGCCGTCGCCCGGCCGGACGGCCTGCGGCTGCCCGCGTACGCCCGGGGCGTGGTCGAGGGATTTCTCTTCCCGGCGACCTACGAGATCACGCCGGGCACGACCGCTCAGGGGCTGCTCGCCGCGATGGTCGACCGGTTCCGGCAGGCCGCCCGCGACGTCCGGCTGGAGCGGCTGGCCCCCCGGCACAACCTGACGCCGCTGCAGGCTGTGACCTTGGCCAGCATCGTGCAGGCCGAGGGCGGCCGGGTCTCCGACTACCCCAAGATCGCGCAGGTCGTGTACAACAGGCTGCGGCGGGGCGCGAAGCTGGAGATGGACAGCACGGTCAACTACGCGTTGCGCCGGCACACGCTGAAGGTCTCCGTGCAGGATACCAAGGTGGACTCGCCGTACAACACCTACGCCCGCCCGGGGTTGCCGCCGGCGCCGATCGGCAATCCGGGGGAGAGCGCCCTGCGGGCCGCCCTCCAACCGGCCAAGGGCGACTGGTACTGGTTCGTTACAACCGACCCACGACGGAAAATCACCAAATTTACTGACAAAGAGACGGAGTTCCGGAAATATCGGGAGGAGCTGAACAGGTATCTCGGGGCGAACTAGCGCTAGTTGGTCCCAGAGGAGGACGGCCCCGACCCCCGGTTCGGTCCATCCGCTTGACGCGGGACCGTCCGGACCGGGAGATTGGCCAGCGCACTATGAATGATCTGGACATGGACTTCTTGCTAGGCGCCGAGGACGACGAGGCGCCGTCCCGCCGTCGGGCCCCCGGCAGCCGGACCCAGCAGCGCCGCAGTCGCCGGCGGCGCAAGCGGCAGCGCCGCAAGGGCTACGTCGCGACCCTGTTCGCCCTTGTGATCATCGTCGGCGTCCTGGGCGGTGCCGGATACTACGGCTTCAACTGGGTCGGCGATGTGATGATCCCGAAGGACTACACCGGCGAGGGGACCGGGGAGGTCGTCGTCGAGATCGACGAGGGGGCCACCGCCTCCGACATCGCCCAGACGCTGGAGGACGAGGGCGTGGTCGCCAGTGCCAGGGCGTTCGTCAACGCCGTCGGCGCGGCGGGCAAGAGCTCCTCACTCCAGCCGGGGCAGTACGCGATGCGCAAGGGCATGTCGGCCGCCGCCGCCCTCACCCTGCTGGACCCGAAGAACCGGGTGCTCAACAGGCTGACGATCCGCGAGGGTCTGCGCCTCAGCAAGATCTTCACCGAACTGTCCACGGCCACGGGCAGGCCCGTCTCTGAGTTCCGCAAGGCCGCCAAGGAGGACCTCGGCCTTCCCTCGTACGCCAAGGGCAGGCTCGAAGGGTACGCGTTCCCCGCGACCTACGAGATCAGTCCGAAGCAGACGCCGAAGCAGATCCTGGCCAAGATGGTCGAGCGGTTCACCCAGACCGCCGAGCGCCTCGACCTCGACGTACAGGCCAAGCAACTGGGCTTCACCCCTCGCCAGATCATGATCATCGCCAGCATCGTGCAGGCCGAGTCCGGCAGCGCGCAGGACATGCCGAAGGTGGCACGGGTCATCTACAACCGGCTCGGACACAACCCGCAGATGACGCTCTCCATGGACAGCACGGTCATGTACGGCCTGGGCAAGTACGGCATCGCCGCCACGCACGCCGACCTGGAGAGCACCTCGCGGTACAACACGTACAAGTACCTCGGTCTGCCACCCGGTCCGATCAGCAATCCGGGCGAGCACGCCATCGAGGCGGCGCTGAAGCCGGCCGACGGCAACTGGCTGTTCTTCGTGACCGTGGACCCCAAGCGGGGCATCACGAAGTTCACCGACAGCGACACCGAGCACCAGAGGTTCGTCGAAGAGCTCAACAGGAACACCCGATGACCGCGATCGCCCGGCGGGCCGCCGTGCTCGGCTCGCCCATCGCGCACTCGCTGTCCCCGGTCCTGCACCGGGCGGCCTACGCCGGGCTGGGCCTGCGTGACTGGCGCTACGACGCGATCGAGTGTGACGAGGACGGCCTGGCCGGGCTGCTCGCCACGATGGGACAGGAATGGGCCGGCCTGTCGCTCACGATGCCGCTCAAGCGCGCCGTGCTGCCCCTTCTCGACACGGTCTCCGATCTGGCCGAGGCGGTCGGCGGCGCCAACACCGTGGTTTTCAGGGACGGCGGCTTCGGGGACGGCGGCGCGCGGCATGGCGAGAACACCGACGTGTACGGCATCGTGGCGGCGCTCAACGAGGCGGGGGTGTCCGCGCCGGCGGGGGCGACGATCCTGGGCGGCGGGGCGACCGCGGCCTCGGCGATCGCGGCCCTGCGCGAGTTGGGGCTGACCGAGGTCGCCCTCCTGGTACGCGACCCCGCCCGTGCCGGGGAGACCCTCCGGGTGGCCGAGCGGCTCGGGGTGGCGGTGACCGTGAGTGGATTCGACCGGTTCGGCGGCGATCGGGCCGGCCGGACCCGCGTGGGGGAGTTGGTGATCTCCACGCTGCCTTCCGGGGCGGCCGACCGCCTCGCCCGGGACGTGGCCGCGGCGCTGCCGCACAAGGGCGCGCTGTTCGACGTCGTGTACTCGCCGTGGCCGACACCGTTGGCGGCAGCCGTACGGGACCGGGGACTGACCGTGGTGGGCGGCTTCCCGATGCTGCTGTACCAGGCGGTCAGGCAGGTGGAGCTGATGACGGGCCGGGACGACGTCCCGGTCGAGGCGATGCGCGTCGCCGGCGAGGCCGAGATCGCGCGTCGGATCGCGCGTCGGGCCGGGTGAACCGCCGTCGCGGGGAGCGGCGGGAGGAATGCTCCGTGCGGTCTCGGCGTTGTGCTATTGTGAGTCATCGATCGGTCCGGCGCGCCGCCGGACGCGCAAGCGGAGGTCCTCCTCCCACCTGATCCACCGAAAGGTGGACGGGTCAAGGATCACACCGGAGCACTCGGCTTTGCCGGGAGTTGCGGCAAAGAGCTCGGCTCAGTGACCCCGCATGCGTGACGTGCGGGGTTTTTGTGTTTCCCGCACGGTCGAGCAGTTAGCGGAAGTCTTTTGGAGGTCCCATCAGCACCGAGCCCCGCATCAACGACCGCATTCGTGTGCCCGAGGTCCGCCTCGTCGGCCCGAACGGCGAGCAGGTCGGCATCGTCTCCATCGGTGACGCCCTGAAGCTGGCGCAGGAGAGCGACCTCGATCTCGTGGAGGTCGCGGCGACGGCCCGGCCGCCCGTCTGCAAGCTCATGGACTACGGCAAGTTCAAGTACGAGTCGGCCATGAAGGCGCGAGAGGCCCGCCGCAACCAGGCGCACACGATCATAAAGGAGATCAAGCTCCGGCCGAAGATCGATCCGCACGACTACGAGACCAAGAAGGGTCACGTCGTGCGCTTCCTGAAGGCGGGAGACAAGGTCAAGGTCACGATCATGTTCCGGGGCCGCGAGCAGTCCCGTCCGGAGCTGGGGTTCCGGCTGCTCCAGCGGCTCGCCGAGGACGTCATGGAGCTGGGCTTCGTGGAGTCGCAGCCCAAGCAGGACGGCCGAAACATGATCATGGTGATCGGGCCGCACAAGAAGAAGGCCGAGGCGAAGGCCGAGAAGGCGGCGGCCAAGGCACAGCACGGAGCGGATCCGACGACGGAGGATTCCGCCGCCGCCCAGGAACAGCCCGCGCAGGCCGCGCAACCCGAGTGACGGCGCGTCCGGCCGTGTGAGCCGGGTCCGAGCACTCGGAAACAGACGACATATTGGATGAGCCAGGGCTGACTAGGTCCCGGCGTGGTAGATCACGCCGTCGGCCCGGAGGGTCGAGTCCGGACCGGTGGCACGGATAAGTAGGGAGAGACGGCTGACATGCCGAAGATGAAGACGCACAGCGGTGCGAAGAAGCGGTTCCGGCTGACCGGTACCGGCAAGGTCATGCGCCGCCGTGCCAACCGGCAGCACCTTTTCGAGCACAAGCCGTCCACCCGCACGCGCCGTCTCGACGGTGTGGTCGTCATGTCGGACGCCGACACCAAGAAGATCAAGAAGCTGCTCGCCAAGTAACGACCCGGGGAGATAGAACGAAATGGCACGCGTGAAGCGGGCGCTCAACGCCAAGAAGAAGCGCCGGGTCGTCCTCGAGCGGGCGAGCGGTTACCGGGGGCAGCGGTCGAGGCTGTACCGCAAGGCCAAGGAGCAGATGCTCCACTCGATGACCTATGCGTATCGTGACCGCAAGGACAAGAAGGGTGCGTTCCGCCGTCTGTGGATCCAGCGGATCAACGCGGCCGCGCGCCTCAACGGCATGACCTACAACCGGTTCATCCAGGGCCTGCGCCTCGCCGGCATCGAGGTGGACCGCAAGATCCTGGCCGACCTCGCGGTGAACGACGCGCAGACCTTCGCCACGCTGGTCGAGTCCGCCAAGAAGGCGCTCCCGGCCGACGTGAACGCACCGGTCGCCTGAACCGGCCACCTGAACTCGAGGGCTCACCGTCGTCCGGTGGGCCCTCGGTCACGTTGAGGGGAAACGAGGGATCCGAGGTGGTCATGGCGGAGATCACGAATATCAGGTCGCCGCGGGCCAAGGCCGCGCGCAGACTGGTCAAGCGAGCCTTTCGCGACCGAGACCGGGCGTTCCTCGCCGAGGGGCCGCAGGCGGTCCGCGAGGCATTGGCGGTCGAGGGCGCGACGGTCGAACTGTTCGCGACCGCCGAGGCATGGACGCGGCATGCCGACATCGTGGGCGCCGCCGCGGCGGCGGGTGTCCCGGTCCATCGGGCCAGCGGCGAGGTCATGGCCGAGCTGACCCAGACCGTCACCCCGCAGGGCATCGTCGCCGTGTGCCGGTTCGTCCACATCCCGCTCACTGAGGCGGTGCCGTCCGGCGCCCGGCTCGTGGCCGTGCTCGCCCACGTCCGCGACCCCGGCAATGCGGGCACGGTCCTGCGTACGGCGGACGCCGCGGGAGCGGACGCCGTGGTGTTCAGCGGTGCATCGGTCGATCCCTACAACGGCAAGTGCGTCCGGGCCAGTGCGGGGAGCCTGTTCCACCTCCCGGTCGCGACCGGCGTCCCGGTGGCCGAGGCCGTACGGCAGGTGCGCGAGGCGGGGCTGCGGGTGCTCGCCGCCGACGGCGCGGGCACCCGGACGCTCGACGATGCCGACCTGACCCGGCCGACGGCGTGGGTGTTCGGGAACGAGGCATGGGGGCTGCCGGCCGAGCTGCTCGATCTCGCGGACGAGGTGGTGCGGGTGCCCATTTACGGCCGGGCCGAAAGCCTCAATCTCGCCACCGCGGCGGGCGTGTGCCTCTACGCTTCCGCGCGAGTTCAACGGCAGACATTACACGCTGTAGAAGAACCCACTACCCGGCGCGGTTGACCCTGCCGACATTCCCAGGAAACCCGCTATTGTCGGCGGTCAGGACCCAGGCGGAAGTCCCAGGCGGAAGTCGAGGAGGCGCTCTCGTGCGATGTGACGACACCCCAGGCGGCACCCGGAATCGGGCCGACCACGGGAGTGTGCACATCGATATGGACGAGCTTCCCGACGGGCTGGTCGTCGTCGACGTCGACGGCGTCGTGCTCGGCGTGAACCGGGCCGCGGAGCGGCTGACCGGGGTGATGCGCGAGGAGGCGACCGGCCGGCACATCAGCGACACCCTCCCGTTACGTGACGCGGACGGCCGTGACTGGTGGAAGTGCCTGGACCCGCATGGCGGGCTGGCCACCCGCAGCCGTCAGCCGGAGCGCCCGCTGCATCTGCCGGGCCGCCCGGAGTTCCTGGTCGTCACGCGCCTCGTCCGCAGTCCCGAGCGCGGCGGCCCGGTCGTCCGGATCGTGCTCACGCTCAGGGACGCCTCGGCCAGGGCCCGTCTCGAGCGCAGCCGGGCCGACCTCGTGTCCACCGTCGCCCACGAGCTCAGATCGCCGCTGACCAGCGTCAAGGGGTTCACCGCCACGCTGCTCGGGAAGTGGGAGCGCTTCTCCGACGCGCAGAAGCTCGTCATGCTGGAGACGGTCAACGCCGACGCCGACCGGGTCACCCGGTTGATCACCGAGCTTCTCGACGTGTCCAGGATCGAGTCCGGCCGGCTGCAGATCCACCGCCAGATCGTGGACATCCCGGCGCGTGCCCGCCGGATCATCGCCGGCCGCGTGGCGGCGGGGGAGCGGGAGGAGCGCTTCCGCCTGGATGTCCGCGGCGAGCTGCCCGAGACCTGGCTCGACCAGGACAAGATCGACCAAATCCTCGGCAACCTGGTGGAAAACGGGCTGCGGCACGGACGCGGTACGGTGACCATAGTGGTGGAGCCGGTCGAGTGGGGAGTGGCGGTGTCGGTACGCGACCAGGGTGAGGGCGTGGCGCCCGAGCTGGTCGGCCGTGTCTTCCGCCAGTTCTGGCGCGGCAACGGGCGTCGCCGGGGAGGCACCGGGCTCGGCCTGTTCATCGTCAAGGGCCTTGTGGAGGCCCATGGCGGCACGATCAGCGTGCAGCGCGCGCCCGGCGGCGGCGCCGAGTTCCGATTTATCTTGCCCGCCGGCGCCCCCGACTTCGGGTGACGGCCCGGTGGGCTGATCGGACTAAACTGACTCCGCCGAGCGCCCGCCGCTCGCCGCCCTGGATACGGAGCTTTCTCTTGTCGAACACCTATGACCCGGTCGAGGTGACGCCGTTGCACGCGGACGAGGTCGCGCGGGCGCAGGACGATGCGCTCGCCGCCATCGCCACGGCGAAAGACCTCGACGAACTCAAGCAGGCCCGGCTCGCGCACGTCGGGGACAGAGCGCCCATCGCGCTCGCCAACCGCGAGATCGGCGCGCTACCGCCCGCGGCTCGGGCCGAGGCGGGCAAGCGGATCGGCGCCGCCCGCAAGGTCATCGGTGAGGCGCTGGCCGCCCGCCAGGCCGAGCTGGAGGCCGAGCGCGACGCCCGCGTCCTCATCGAGGAGACCGTCGACGTCACGCTGCCCTGGGACCGCGGGCCCCGCGGCGCCCGGCACCCGCTCACCACGCTGCAGGAGCACGTCGCCGACGCGTTCGTCGCGATGGGCTACGAGGTCGCGGAGGGCCCCGAGCTCGAGGGCGAGTGGTTCAACTTCGACGCGCTGAACATCGCGCCCGACCACCCGGCCCGCTCCGACCACGACACGTTCTTCGTGGAGAGCACCGAGTCGGGCAAGGTGCTGCGCACCCAGACCTCGCCGGTGCAGATCCGCGCGCTGTTGTCGCGTCCGCTGCCGGTCTACGTGGTCTCGCCGGGCAAGACCTTCCGCACCGACGAGCTCGACGCCACGCACACGCCGGTCTTCCACCAGGTGGAGGGCCTGGCGGTGGACAAGGGGCTGACGATGGCCCACCTGAAGGGCACGCTCGACAGGTTCGCCGAGGTGATGTTCGGCACGGGCATCGACACCCGGTTCCGGCCGAACTACTTCCCCTTCACCGAGCCGTCGGCCGAGCTCGACCTGCGTTGCTTCGTCTGCCGCGGCGCTTCGGCGGCGCCCGGCAACCCGCCGTGCCGTACGTGCAAGGGCGAGGGCTGGATCGAGTGGGGCGGCTGCGGCATGGTCAACCCGCGTGTGCTGCTCGCCTGCGGGGTCGACCCGTCCGTCTACTCCGGGTTCGCCTTCGGCATGGGCATCGAGCGCACGCTGATGTTCCGGCACAACGCCGGGGACATGCGCGACATGGTCGAGGGCGACATCCGGTTCACCCTGCCGTTCGGGATGGAGGTCTGATGAGGGTCCCGCTCTCCTGGCTGCGGGAGTACGTCGATCTTCCCGCGGTCACCGCCCACGAGGTGGCGGACAAGCTCACCGCCGCCGGTCTCAAGCTGGAGGCCATCACCTCGTACGGCCACGAGATCAAGAACGTGGTCGTCGGCCGGGTCCTCGAGATCGAGGAGCTGACCGGGTTCAAGAAGCCCATCCGGCACTGCAAGGTCGAGGTCGGGGAGGCCGCGCCGCGTGAGATCGTGTGCGGCGCGACCAACTTCTCCGAGGGCGCGGTCGTGCCGGTCGCGCTGCCCGGCGCCGTCCTGCCCGGCGGGTTCGAGATCGGCTCCCGCAAGACCTACGGGCGGATGTCGGACGGCATGATCTGCTCGGAGGCCGAGCTCGGCATCGCCGATTCCTCTCCGGGAATTCTGCTGCTGCCGCAGGACACCCCGATCGGGGCCGACGTGGTCGAGCTGCTCGGCCTGCGCGACGACGTGCTGGAGCTGGAGGTCACCCCCGATCGGGGGTACGCGCTGTCGATCCGCGGCGTGGCCCGCGAGGCGGCCATCGCGTTCGGCGTGCCGTTCCGCGATCCCGCCCAGATCGAGGTGCCCGCCGCCGACGGCGAGTCGTGGCCGGCGTCGATCGCCGACCCCACCGCCTGCGACCGGTTCGTGTTGCGCGCCGTCACCGGGTTCGACCCCGCCGCCGAGAGCCCGCTGTGGATGCGGGCGCGACTGGCGCGCGCCGGCATGCGGCCGGTCTCGCTCGCCGTCGACGTGACGAACTACGTGATGCTGGAACTCGGCCAGCCGCTGCACGCCTTCGACCGTTCCCGCCTGACAGGCGAGATCGTCGTACGGCGCGCCCGGCCGGGGGAGAGTCTGGAGACGCTCGACCATGTGGTGCGTGAGCTCCACGAGGAAGACATCCTGATCACCGATGACTCCGGGCCGATCTCGATGGCCGGCACGATGGGCGGCCTGCACACCGAGATCTCCGACGTCTCCACCGACATCGTGATCGAGGCCGCGCACTTCTCCGCGACCGGCATCGCCAGGGAGTCGCGCCGGCACAACCTGGTGAGCGAGGCCTCCAAGCGGTTCGAACGCGGCGTCGACCGCGAACTGCCGCTGGCCGCCTCCTGGCGTGCCGTACGACTCCTCGTCGAGCTGGGCGGGGCCACCGTCGAGCCCGGGGTGACCCACGCCCGGGTCGAGCCCTCCCCGGTACGGATCACGATCCCGGTCGGCCACCCCGGCCGCGTCGCCGGTTTGCCGTACTCGCGAGAGACCGTGATCCGCAGGCTGGAGCAGATCGGCTGCGCTGTGGCCGAAGGGGCGCAGGAGCTGCCCGGTACCGAACTGCCCAGTGCCGAGCTACCCGGCGCCGGGGCGGGCGGCGTCGCCGCCACCGGAGTGGTGTCGAGCGGCGACCTGGCCGACAAGCTCGCCGTCCCCGGTGACGACCTGATCACGGTCACTCCACCGAGCTGGCGGCCCGACCTGACCGACCCGAATGATCTCGCCGAGGAGGTCATCCGGCTGGAGGGCTACGAGCACCTCCCGTCGGCGCTGCCCGCCGCCCCGGCCGGCGCCGGGCTGACCGAGGAGCAGCGGCTGCGCCGCAGGGTGGGTCGGGCGCTGGCGATGTCGGGGTACGTCGAGGTGCTGTCGTACCCGTTCATCGGCGGCCGCGACCTCGACAACCTGCAACTGGCCGCCGGCGACGCGCGCCGCTGGGTCACCAGGCTGGTCAACCCGCTGAGCGAGGACGAGCCGTTCATGCGGACCACGCTGCTGCCGGGCCTGCTGAAGACCCTGGTACGCAACGTGGGTCGTGGTTTCACCGACGTGGCGCTGTTCGAGACCGGCCTGGTCTATCGGCCGGAGCCGGACGCGCCGGCCACGGCGCCGGTGCTCGCGGTCGACCGCAGGCCGTCCGACGAGGAGCTCGCCCGGATCGAAAGGGCGCTGCCGAGGCAGCCGCACCGCGTGGCCGTGGTCCTCGCGGGGGAGTTCGAGCGCTCCGGGTGGTGGGGCGAGGGCCGCCAGGCGGCCTGGGCCGACGCGATCGAGGCGGCTCGCGTCGTCGCCCGTGAGGCCGGGATCGAGCTCCAGGTCCGGGCCGACCGGCACGAGCCGTGGCATCCCGGACGGTGCGCGGAGCTGAGCATCACCGACTCGGGCACCGGCGAGCGCGTCGTGGTCGGCCACGCGGGCGAGCTGCACCCGCGTGTCGTCGAGGCGTACGGCCTGCCGCCCCGCACGGCCGCGATGGAGCTGGAAATGTCGTTGCTCCGGCCGCCGGGCCCGGTTCAGGCGCCGACTGTGTCCGCCTACCCGGTGGCCACCCAGGACGTCGCGTTGATCGTCCCGGCTGAGACGCCGGTCGCCGAGGTGGCGGCCGCGCTGGGCGAGGGCGCGGGCGAGCTGCTGGAGTCGGTCCGGCTGTTCGACGTGTACCAGGGCCCGCAGGTCGGTGAGGGCAGCAAGTCGCTCGCCTACACGCTGCGCTTCCGGGCCGCGGACCGGACGCTCACAGTCGAGGAGACCACCGCGGCCCGCGACGCCGCGGTCTCCCTGGCCGCCGACCGGACCGGGGCCCGGCTCCGCGGAGCCTGACCCGCCGACCTGGACGACGGGGCCGTACGGCAGGACGGACAACGCGGCGGGCGCCGGAAAATCAATCGGCGCCCGCCGGCGTCCGTCGGTAGCCTCGGCGGATGGAGATCAGAACCGCCGCCGACGAGGACTGGCCGGACATCTATCCCTTCTACTCCGCGATCATCGATGCGGGGAGAACCTACGCTTTTCCTGAGGGGCAGACCCTCGAAGAGGCTCGGCCGTGGTGGATGGAACCGCCTCCGGGGCAGACCGTGGTCGCGGTCGAGGACGGTGTGATCCTCGGCTCGGCGAAGATGGGGCCCAACCGGCCCGGCCGCGGCTCACGCGTGGCCACCGCGTCGTTCCTCGTCGACCCGGCCCGGCAGGGCGGAGGGGCGGGCCGCGCCCTCGGCCGCCATGTCGTCGACTGGGCGCGTGCCGAGGGCTACCAGGGCATCCAGTTCAACGCGGTAGTCGAGGTCAACGACCCGGCCGTGCACCTGTGGAAGTCTCTCGGCTTCGAGATCATCGGCACCGTGCCGGAGGCGTTCGACCATCCCGAGCACGGTTTCGTGGGGCTGCACGTGATGTATCAACGGCTCTGGCCCCTTCCGGAAATTTCCATACCTTTCAGTGACTGTGATGTTACGCTCGGTGGGTCTGAGTTCCTGGAGGAGTCGTGAGCGTTGCCGCGGTGGTTCACCACCTGCTTCCGGACGCCGAGATCGGCGGATCGCCGTGCCCCCCGGTCGATCGCATCGAAATGGTCAGAGACGTCGAGAAGGTCTTCTCCGCTGCGGAGACCGGCAGGACCGGTTTCGAGTGGCAGGCCGTTCACACGGCAGACTTCAACCTGGCCGACATCGGGGACGGGTGCACTCCCGACCTGCTCGTGGTCGACGCGGGGACGCTGGTGGAAGCCCGGAAACAGCGCATGCGGCACCTGCTCCCCGCACAGGTGGTCATGGTCATGGAGGTCACCTCGCGGGGGAACGCGGTGGATGAGCTGCCGCACCCGGGGACGCTGCGTTCCCCACTGACCACGGGGAGCGGGTACGCCCGAAGCGGGATCCCGCATTACCTGCTGGTGGACCGCGATCCCCGGGTGGCCAGGGCGCTGCTCTACGCCGATCCCGACGGGGGGCAGGGGACCTACGGCATGCTCGCCGGTGTGTGGGACTTCGGCCAGGCGGTCGAACTCCCCGAGCCGTTCGGTGTGGAGATCTCGACGAAGCTCTGGGAGCCCTGGAAGATCTGACGTCCGGATGAGGGCCCGCGTCGGAGTTTCGGACGCGGTTCTCGCGATCGCGGAAAACGCGGTGACCTCGAGCCGGTGCTATCATTTTCAATTATCTAGAAGAAATCTAGAATTCGATGTGATGCAGGTCACATCCGCCATTGTGGACATGGTTTGCGGATTCTGTATAGATTTCCATTGCTTTCATTCGGAGAGCGTTCCAGCGATGGCACAGCCGAGTCATGGGGGGCTTGCTGGAGCGGAATGCGGGCGCTAGAGGTACGGCTCTCCTGTTGGATCGGGGGCCGTACCAGCCCGCTTTCCTGGGAGTCTCACGGCCGCTCGAAGCGGCGAATCATCAGGTGAGGCAATCTTCTGCGATTCGACCGGGATTCGCGGCCCTCGGAATTCCTTCGTCTCCACCCGTTTCTCTGAATGGTATTGCGCCGGGCCGACCGGGCGTTGTTTTCAGTGAGTTGAGCGGCGTGGTGGTGTTGCCCGGGTTGGGGCCGTCGTCGAAGGTCAGGCCGACGTATCCGGCAGGGACTCACCGGCCGAGCGTCTCCTGCCTGAGCAGGGTCTTGAGGACCTTGCCGCCGGGGTTGCGCGGCAGCTCGGCATCGCGGAACCAGAACCGGACCGGCACCTTGAAGGCCGCCAGCCGTCCGCGCAGGAACTCCCGCAGTTCCTCGGTGGTCGCCGCCGAGCCCGGCCTGAACCGTACGACGGCCCCGACCTGCTCGCCGAGCTCGTCGTCCGGGATGCCGATGACCGCGGCGTCGTCCACCGCCGGGTGCTCGAACAAGGCCGCCTCGACCTCGGCGCAGTAGACGTTCTCGCCGCCGCGGATCACCATGTCCTTCGCCCGGTCGACGACGTAGACGAAGCCCTCCTCGTCGACCCTGGCGAGATCGCCGGTGTGCAGCCAGCCGTCCACGAACGTCTCGGCGGTCGCCCCTGGCCGGTTCCAATACCCCATGATCACGATCGGTCCGCGGACGCACAGCTCGCCGACCTGGCCCGGAGGCAGCTCCTCGCCGAGCGGGTCGCAGACCTTGACGTCCACCACCGCGAGCGGATGGCCGATGCTGTCGGGCTTGGCGAGGTAGTCCCTGCCGCTGTTGTAGATGGCCAGCGCCGACGTCTCGGTCATGCCGTACCCGTTGGACGGGGTCCGGCCCGGGAGTAGCTCGGTGACCCGTTCCAGCAGCTTGGGCGGGGCCGGCGCGCCCCCGTAGGAGATCGACCCGAGTGACGAGATGTCACGGTCGCGAAGGGACGGGTGCGACAGGAGCTGCCAGGCGTTGGTCGGCACACCGGTCATCCCGGTGACCTTCTCGCGCTCGATCAGTTCGAGCGCGACGCCGGCGTCCCACTTGTACATGAGCACCAGCCCGCCGCCGCTGAACATCGTGGTCAGCAGCACGGCGAAGCACCCGGTGGCGTGGAACAGGGGGACGGCGAGGAGGGTGTTGGTGCGTTTGCCCGCGGCGCCCGCCGGGTCCCGGCCGGAGAGCGCGACGCCGCGCATCGTCGCGTAGGCCACGGTCATCGGCGCCTGGCCGAGGTTGAGGTTGCTGCCGAGCGCGCCCTTGGGCCGGCCGGTGGTCCCGGAGGTGTAGAAGATAGTGGCGGGGTCCTCGGGGCCGACCTCGACCGGTGGCAGCGTCACGTCGGCCCGCACCTCGCCGAGCACCTCGGCCCAGCTCGCCCAGTTGGCGCGGTCGGCGCCGTCGCCCCGTGTGACGATCACGGGAAGCCCCGCGCCGGACAGCCGCTCGGCGCGCTCTCCGTCGGCGATCACGACCTTGGCCCCCGAGTCGGCCAGGCCGTACGTCAGTTCCTGCTCCGTCCACCACGCGTTCAACGGTACGGCGACCGCCCCGACGGCCAGGGCGGCGGAGAAGGAGACGATCCACTCGGGGTAGTTCCTCATGGCGATGGCCACCCGGTCGCCCTTGCGTACGCCGTAGTCGTCGACCAGGCGGTGCGCCAGCGTCGCCGCCAGGCGGAAGTGTTCCTCGTACGTGTACCGCTCGTCGGAGTAGACCACGAAGACCTTGTCGCCGTGGAACCGGGTGATCTCCAGCAGCGCCCGGAACGTCGAGGGGGCGTGCTTCCACGTGCGGATCTTGTGAACGCCGACCTCGGCCTCTTCCATCTCGAAGAGCTGTCCGGGGGCGGTGAGCTGGGCCTGGACCTGTTCCCTCGTCATCGTCGCGCGCTCCCGGGTCGTCGTCCGCCGAAATGTCACGATACCGACCGGTAGGTACGCAGGCCAGGTGTCCGTTCAGCGAGACGGTGGTTGCATGATCATGCTGCCGGTTGCATACTTTCCATGTAAGCAATTTTATGAGCAGTACCGCATAGTCATGCAGAAGCCATCTAAAGGCTGGGGGACGGGATGAAAGCGGCGATCGCCGGGGCGAGCGGGTACGCGGGAGGCGAGCTGCTCAGGCTGCTGCTCGGCCACCCGTCCATCGGCATCGGCACGCTCACCGCGGGGTCGAGTGCGGGGACCCGTCTCGGCGAGCACCAGCCCCACCTGCCCATGCTCGCCGACCGGATCATCGAGGAGACCACGCCGGAGGCGCTGAGCGGCCACGACGTCGTCTTCCTCGCCCTCCCACACGGCCAGTCCGCCGCCCTCGCCGCCCGGCTCGGACAGGACACGCTGATCGTCGACTGCGGCGCCGACTTCCGCCTCACCAGCGCCGCGGACTGGACGCACTTCTACGGCGGCGAGCACGCCGGCGCCTGGCCGTACGGCATGCCGGAGCTGCCGGGCCGGCGTGAGCGGCTGCGCGGCGCGCGCAGGATCGCGGTCCCCGGCTGCTACCCGACCGCGGCGACGCTCGCGCTGTTCCCGGCGTTCGCGGCCGGCCTGGCCGAGCCCGACGTCGTCGTGGTCGCGGCGAGCGGCACCTCCGGCGCCGGCCGCTCCCTCAAGCCGAACCTGCTGGGCAGCGAGGTCATGGGCTCGGTCAGCGCGTACGGCGTGGGCGGTGTCCACCGGCACACCCCCGAGGTGGAGCAGAACCTGACGGCGGTGGCCGGGCGGCCGGTCCGGGTGTCGTTCACCCCGACGCTCGCGCCGATGAGCCGCGGCATCCTCGCCACCTGTACGGCTCCCGCCGCGCCCGGCGTCACCGCCGCCGCGCTCCGGGAGGCGTACGAGACGGCCGTGAAGGACGAACCGTTCCTGCGCCTGCTGCCGGAGGGCGTCTGGCCCGCCACCGCGATGACGGTCGGCGCCAACACGGCCGCCCTGCAGGTCGCGCTGGACGATCGGGCGGGCCGGATCGTCGCCGTCGCCGCGATCGACAACCTCACCAAGGGCACGGCGGGCGGCGCGATCCAGAGCGCCAACCTCGCCCTCGGCCTTCCAGAAGAACTCGGCCTTCCCCTGAACGGAGTCGCCCCTTGATCACAGAGCCAGTCTCAACCGAGGAGCAGCCATGAGCGTGACAGCACCGCAGGGTTTCCGCGCGGCCGGCGTGGCCGCCGGGATCAAGAGCGGCGGTGCCCGCGACCTGGCCATCGTCATCAACGACGGCCCGTCGCGTGCCGCGGCCGGCGTCTTCACCCGAAACCGGGTCAAGGCGGCGCCCGTGCTGTGGTCGGCGCAGGTTCTGAGCGGCGGCCGGGTCCGGGCCGTGGTGCTCAACTCGGGCGGCGCCAACGCCTGCACCGGTCCGCTCGGCTTCCAGGACACCCACGCCACCGCGGAGAAGACCGCCGAGGTCCTGGGCGACAGCGCCGCGGAGATCGCGGTCTGCTCGACCGGCCTGATCGGTGAGCGGCTGCCGATGGACGCGCTGCTGGCCGGGATCGACACGGCCGCCGCCCAGCTTTCGCGCGACGGCGGCCTGGCGGCCGCCGACGCGATCAGGACGACCGACACCGTCAGCAAGATCTCGTTCCGCCGGGGAGAGGGCGGATACATGGTCGGCGGCATGGCCAAGGGAGCGGGGATGCTCGCGCCGGCCCTCGCCACCATGCTCTGCGTGATCACCACCGACGCCGACGTCAGCGCCGAGGACCTGGACGTGGTGCTGCGCGACGCCACCGCCGTGACGTTCGACCGGCTCGACACTGACGGCTGCATGTCGACCAACGACACCGTGCTGCTGCTGGCCAGCGGCGCCTCGGGGGTGCGGCCGGACCTCGCCGAGTTCGGGAAGGTCGTCACCGCCGTCTGCGCAGACCTCGCCCGCCAGCTTCTGGTCGACGCTGAGGGCGCGACCAAGGCCATCGCGATCGAGGTGGTCGGGGCGGCATCGGAGCGCGACGCGGTGACCGTGGGCCGGGCCGTGGCCCGCTCCAACCTGCTCAAGTGCGCGATCCACGGGGAGGACCCCAACTGGGGCAGGGTGGTCAGCGCGGTCGGCACCACCGACGCCGCCTTCGAGCCCGAGCGGCTCAACGTCGCGATCAACGGCATCTGGATCTGCCGCGGCGGCGCGGCCGGCGACGACCGTTCGAAGGCGGACCTGCGCCCCCGCGACGTGACCATCACCGTCGACCTGTCCGCCGGATCCCACTCCGCGACCGTCCACACGACGGATCTGACCGCGGCGTACGTCCACGAGAACTCGGCGTACTCGTCATGACCGCCCCCCTCACCGATGCGAGCGCGCGGCTGGGCGGCGTGCTGGACAAGGCGAACACCCTGATCGAGGCGCTGCCCTGGCTGGCGCGCTTCCACGGCGAGACCATCGTCATCAAGTACGGCGGCAACGCCATGACCGAGGAGCACCTGCGCGCGAAGTTCGCCGCCGATGTGGTCTTCCTCAGGTACGCCGGGCTAAGGCCGGTGATCGTCCACGGCGGCGGCCCGCAGATCCAGGCCCACCTCGACCTGCTCGGGATCGACAGCCATTTCGTGTCCGGCCTGCGGGTCACCACGCCGGAGGCCATGCGGATCGTCCGGATGGTCCTGGCGGGCCAGGTCAACCGGGACGTGGTCGGCCTGATCAACCGGCACGGGCCGTTCGCGGTCGGCATGTCGGGCGAGGACGCCCACCTGTTCACCGCTGAGCGCAAGCACGCGGTCGTCGACGGCGTCAAGGTCGACATCGGTCAGGTGGGTGAGATCGTCCGGGTGGACGCGGGAGCCGTACGGGCCCTGCTCGACGACGGGCGGATCCCCGTGGTGTCGTCGATCGCCCGTGCCGACCTCGGCGCCGAGTACGCCGGACAGAACGGGGCGGACGCCGGCGCCGACGTCTACAACGTCAACGCCGACACCGCGGCGGCCGCGCTCGCCGTGGCGCTCGGCGCGGCCAAGCTGATCGTGCTGACCGACGTGGAGGGCCTGTACGCGGACTGGCCCAGCAGTGACGAGGTGATCAGCCGGATCGGCGCGACGGACCTGGCCGAGCTGCTGCCGTCGCTGTCCAGCGGCATGGTGCCGAAGATGGAGGCCTGCCTGTCGGCCGTCCGCGGCGGAGTGCCGCAGGCGCACGTCCTCGACGGGCGGGTGGCCCACGCGCTGCTATTGGAGATCTTCACCGACCAGGGCATCGGCACGATGGTGGTGCCCGGCATCGAAGAGAGCGAGGAGGAGGCCAGGTGAGTACGCGTACGGAGGCGCTGAGCGAGCGCTTCGAGACGGCGTTCATGCCCAACTACGGCGTGCCGCCCGTGGCGATCGCCAGGGGCGAGGGCAGCGTCGTGTGGGACGTCGACGGCCGCCGCTACCTTGACCTCATCGGCGGCATCGCGGTGACGTCGCTCGGCCACGGCCATCCCGCCCTGGTCGAGGCGGTCTCCCGCCAGGTCGCCGCCCTCGCCCACACCTCGAACCTGTTCCTCCACGAACCCGAGGTGCTGCTGGCCGAACGGCTGATCGGGCTGCTGGGCGGGCCGGCCAGGGTGTTCCTGGCCAACTCCGGCACCGAGGCCAACGAGGCGGCGCTGAAGCTCGCCATCAAGTACGGCAGGGCACACGGCAAGAGCTACTTCGTCGCCGCTGAGATGGGCTTCCACGGCCGGACCCTCGGCGCGCTGTCGCTCACCGGCAAGGCCTCGATCCGCGACCAGTTCGGCCCGTTCCCGATCGACGTGCGCTTCGTGCCGTACGGCGACGCGGACGCGTTGAAGAACGCGGTGACCGGCGACTGCGCGGCGGTGTTCCTGGAGCCCACCCAGGGTGAGGCCGGGGTCGTGCCGCCGCCGGACGGATATTTCGCCGCCGCCCGGGAGATCTGCTCCTCGGCGGGCGCGCTGCTCGTCGCCGACGAGATCCAGTCGGCCATCGGGCGGACCGGCCGCTGGTTCGCCCACCAGGCGGAGGGCGTGCTGCCCGACGTGCTGACGCTGGCCAAGGGTCTCGGCGGCGGCATGCCGATCGGCGCGTGCATCGGCTTCGGCGAGGCGGGCACGATCTTCGAGAAGGGCGACCACGGTTCGACCTTCGGCGGCAACCCGGTGTCGTGCGCCGCCGCGCTCGCCGTGCTCGACACGATCGAGCGTGAGTGCCTGCTGGAGCACGTCGAGGCCGTGGGACGGCGGCTCGCCGGCGGTATCGCGGCCATCTCGCACCCGCTGCTGAAGGGGGTCCGGGGCCGCGGGCTCTGGCTGGCCGCGGTGCTGACCTCGGCCAGGGCCGGTCAGGTGCAGGCGGCGGCGCAGGAGGCCGGGTTCCTGGTGAACGCCGTGCAGCCCGACGCCGTACGGCTCGCCCCTCCGCTGGTCGTCACCGAAGCCGAGGTGTCGAGCTTCCTCGACGCGTTCCCCGCCATCCTGGAGGCCGCAGATGTCTGAGGTCAGGCACTTCCTGAGAGATGACGACCTGTCGCCGGCGGAGCAGGCGCGGGTGCTCGACCTCGCCGAGGCGATGAAGAAGGAGCGCGCCGCCACCGAGGGCCGGCGCAGCCGCTATCGGCCGTTCGAGGGCCCGCAGACCGTGGCCGTGCTGTTCGACAAGGCGTCCACGCGTACCAGGCTCTCGTTCAGCGTCGGCGTCACCGAGCTCGGCGGCCAGCCGCTGGTCATGGACCTGGGCACCTCGCAGATGGGCCGCGGCGAGCCGATCGAGGACACCGCCCGCGTGCTGTCACGCCAGGTGGCGGCGATCGTGTGGCGGACCGGGGGGCAGGAGCGCATCGAGGCGATGGCGTCGGCGTCCTCGGTCCCGGTGGTGAACGCGCTGACCGACGAGTTCCACCCCTGCCAGATCCTCGCCGACCTGCTCACGGTCCGTGAGCACCGGGGCGTCCTGCGCGGGGTGTCCCTGGCCTACCTCGGGGACGGGGCGAACAACATGGCGCACTCCTACCTGCTGGGCGGGGCCACGGCCGGCATGCACGTGCGGATCGGCACACCGGCCGGCTACACGCCGGACGCCGTCGTCGTGCAGCGTGCGGCGCGGATCGCGGCGGAGACGGGAGGCTCGGTGACGGTGGTCAGCGATCCGGAGGCGGCGGTCGCCGGCGCCCACGTCGTGGCCACGGACACCTGGGTGTCGATGGGCCAGGACGGCAAGGAGGAGCGGGTCGCCGCTTTCGGCCCCTACCAGGTGAACGCGAAGCTGCTCGAACTGGCCGCGCCGGACGCGATCGTGCTGCACTGCCTGCCGGCCTACCGGGAGATGGAGATCACCGCCGAGGTGATCGACGGCCCGCGCAGCGTGGTGTGGGACGAGGCGGAGAACCGGCTGCACGCGCAGAAGGCCCTGCTCCACTGGCTGGCCACGGGCGGCTGCGCGGAGACGGGCGGTGGGGAGGCGTCGTGACCATCCCGCTCACCAAGGCGGCGCGGCACGCCCGCATCGTCGAGCTGCTGACCAGGCACAAGGTCCGCTCGCAGCCGGAGCTGGCCCGGCTGCTCGCGGAGGGCGGCGTCGAGGTCACGCAGGCCACCCTCTCGCGGGACCTCGACGAACTCGGTGCGCTGAAGCTGCGAGCGGACGACGGCACGCTGGTCTACGCGCTGCCCGGCGAGGGTGGGGGGCGGATCCCGCTCTACCGGACCGGCGTGCCGAACGGCTCGGCGGAGAATCCGGACGCGCGGCTGCGCAGGATCGCCGAGGAGCTCCTGGTGTCGGCCGAGGCCTCGGCCAACCTGGTGATCCTCCGTACGCCTCCGGGGGCGGCGCAGTTCCTCGCCTCGGCCATAGATCACGCGGACTGGGAGTCGATTCTCGGCACGGTGGCCGGCGACGACACGATCCTGGTGATCAGCCGGGATCCCGCGGGGGGCGACGCCCTGGCCAGGTTGCTGCTCAACATGGCCACCCCGGCCGGCACCCCCCGCCGCCCACCACCCCCACCGTGATCACGTGATGACCACGTGACCACCGCGATGACTACGTGCCGTGATGGACCGTGCCGTGATCTTGCGAATACTCGCAGCCGGTGCCGCTGACCTGCGCCTCGGCAGTTTGTGATCTTGCGGTTTCTCCGCGAGATGCCGCACCATCTGCGCGAACACCCTCCGTGATCTTTCAGTTGCAACGGGAAAAGAGAAATTCATGAGCGACAGGGTTGTACTCGCCTACTCCGGTGGCCTCGACACAAGCGTGGCCATCCCGTTCCTGGCCGAGAAGACCGGCGCCGAGGTCATCGCCGTCGCCATCGACGTCGGTCAAGGCGGCGAGAACATGGACGTCATCCGGCAGCGGGCGCTCGACTGCGGCGCCGTCGAGTCCGTCGTCGTGGACGCCCGTGAGGAGTTCGCACGGGACTTCTGCGTCCCCGCCCTGCAGGCGAACGCGCTCTACATGGACCGCTACCCACTGGTCAGCGCGCTGTCGCGGCCGCTCATCGTCAAGCACCTCGCCGCGGCGGCTATGGAGTGGGGCGGCACCCACGTGTCGCACGGCTGCACCGGGAAGGGCAACGACCAGGTCAGGTTCGAGGCCGGACTGGCCGCGCTCAACCCCGACCTGAAGGTCATCGCCCCGGCTCGCGACTACGCCTGGACCCGCGACAAGGCCATCGCCTTCGCCGAGGAGAAGGGCCTGCCGATCGACGTCACCAAGAAGTCGCCGTACTCGATCGACCAGAATCTCTGGGGCCGCGCCGTCGAGACCGGCTTCCTCGAGGACATCTGGAACGGCCCGATCGAGGACGTCTACGACTACACCGCCGACCCCGCGGTGCCGCGCGAGCCCGACGAGGTCGTGATCACCTTCGCGCGGGGCGTCCCCGTGGCGCTCGACGGGCGGGCGCTGTCGCCGTACGAGATCATCGCCGAGCTCAACCGGCGGGCCGGCGCCCAGGGGGTCGGGCGGCTCGACATGGTCGAGGACCGGCTCGTCGGCATCAAGTCACGCGAGGTGTACGAGGCGCCCGCCGCGATCGCACTGATCACGGCCCACATGGAGCTGGAGAACGTCACGGTCGAGCGTGACCTCGCCCGGTTCAAGCGGTCGGTCGACCAGCGGTGGGGCGAGCTCGTCTACGACGGCCTGTGGTTCTCGCCGCTCAAGCGGGCCCTGGACGCCTTCATCGCCGACGCGCAGCGCCACGTGTCCGGTGACATCCGGCTCGTGCTGCACGGCGGCCGCGCCGTGGTGTCCGGGCGCCGGTCCGACGACTCGCTGTACGACTTCTCGCTCGCCACGTACGACACCGGTGACGCCTTCGACCAGTCGCTGGCCAAGGGCTTCGTACAGCTCTGGGCGCTGCCCAGTAAGATCGCCGCCGCAAGGGACGCACGCTAGTACGGCATGGCCGTACGGCACGGCCCAGGCCTCGCGTATTGTCCATACGCCCGGTCCCCCGGCTGCGGAGCCGGGGCGTACGTCAGCTAACAGCTTCATGTCGGAGGGAGAAGACGGTGGCGGACAACAAGCCGATGCGGCTGTGGGGCGGCAGATTCGAGGGGGGACCCTCGGACGCGCTCACGCGCCTGTCGGTGAGCGTGCAGTTCGACTGGCGGCTGGCGCCGTACGACCTGCTCGCCTCGCGCGCGCACGCCCGGGTGCTGCACCGCGCCGGGCTCCTCACACAGGACGAACTCGACCGTATGCTCGGCGCGCTCGACGACCTGGACCAGGCATGCCGGAACGGGGAGTTCCGCCCCACGGTCGCCGACGAGGATGTGCACACCGCGCTCGAACGCGGCCTGCTGGAGCGCCTCGGCACGCTCGGCGGCAAGCTGCGCGCCGGTCGCAGCCGCAACGACCAGATCGCCACCGACCTGCGGCTCTACCTGCGTGACCATGTGCGCACGATCGTCTCCCGGCTAGTGGAGCTGGAGACGGCGCTGATCGGCCAGGCGGAGGAGCACGCCGAGACCGCCGCCCCGGGCATGACCCACCTGCAGCACGCGCAGCCGGTGGCGTTCGGCCACCAACTGCTCGCGCACGCTCACGCGCTGACCAGGGACGTGGACCGGCTGCGCGACTGGGACCGGCGGGCCGCGGTGTCGCCGCTCGGGTCCGGCGCGCTCGCCGGGTCCTCGCTGCCGCTCGACCCCGCCGCGGTGGCCGCCGAGCTCGGGTTCGACTCCGCCGCGCCCAACTCGATGGACGCGGTCGCCGACCGCGACTTCGCCGCCGAGTTCCTGTTCTGCGCCGCCCTGATCGGAGTGCACATCTCCCGGCTCGGCGAGGAGCTCGTGCTGTGGGCGTCGCAGGAGTTCCGCTGGATCGAGGTGGACGACGCCTACTCCACCGGCTCGTCGATCATGCCGCAGAAGAAGAACCCGGACGTGGCCGAGCTGGCCAGGGGCAAGAGCGGCCGCCTGATCGGGTCGCTGATGTCCCTGCTGACCACGCTGAAGGGCCTGCCGCTGACCTACAACCGGGACCTCCAGGAGGACAAGGAGCCCGTGTTCGACGCCGTCGACACGCTGCTGCTCGTGCTGCCCGCGGTGTCGGGGATGGTGTCGACCATGCGGGTGAACAAGGCGAAGCTGGAGACGAGCGCCCCCGACGGGTTCGCTCTCGCCACCGACCTCGCCGAGCTGCTGGTCCGCCAGGGTGTTCCGTTCCGGGAGGCACATGAGGCGGTCGGCCACCTCGTGGTGTGGTGCCAGGTGAACGACAAGGACCTCGGCGAGCTGACCGACGAGGAGCTGGCGAAGGTCTCCCCGTACTTCGCCTCCGGGCCGGACGGTAGTGTCCGGGACGTACTGAACGTGCAGGGCGCCCTGGCCGCGCGTGCCGCGCGCGGCGGCACCGCCCCCGACCGGGTCCGGGACCAGATCGCCGCACTGCGTGAGACGGTCGACGATCAGGCGGCCTGGGCGAACGAGAGCTGAGGGAGAGTTGGACGGGCGAGGATCGGACGAGGCGGGACTGGACCTGTCCGGGGTGGGTGGCCTCATCGGCCGCCCGCTCGATCGGGCCTTCTTCGATCGCCCCTCCTGTGAGGTCGCGCCCGACCTGCTCGGCCGCGTGATCGCCCATGGGCCCGTGGCCGTACGGTTGACCGAGGTCGAGGCATACGGCGGGCCCGGGCAGGACCCGGCGTCGCACACCTACCGGGGGCGTACGCCGCGTAACTCGGTCATGTTCGGCGAGCCGGGACATGTGTACGTGTACTTCACGTACGGCATGCACTTCTGCGCGAACCTCGTCTGCCTGCCCGAGGATGTGGGTTCGGCCGTGCTGATGCGGGCCGGTGAGGTGATCGCGGGAGTCGACGTGGCCCGCTCCCGCCGCCTCACGGGAGGGAACGGGTCGTCCGCGGGCCGTACGGCGCGGACCGTCCCCGACCGCGATCTGGCGAGGGGACCGGCCCGGCTCGCGGTGTCCCTGGGCCTGGTCCGGGAGCACAACGGCCTGGACTGCTGCTCGGCCGGCGGGCGGATCCGGGTCTTCGAAGGCGCGCCGGTCGACCCGTCGCTGGTCAGGACCGGGCCCCGCACGGGGGTCGCGGCCGGAGCCGAGACCCCCTGGCGATTCTGGATCGACGGCGACTCCACGGTGTCGCCCTATCGCCCGCACGTACGGCGTCAGCGCACCCGGGTTTGATCCGCCGCCTGCCTCGGTCGTAGGCGAGTGGCGATAGGGTTTCCTGGTCAGGCAGGCTGGTACGGGGGCGTAAGCCGTACATCCATCGATTAGCGAAAGCCAGGGCAGTGACAGACTTCCTCGATGAGCTTGAATGGCGCGACGTCACCGCGCAGACCACCGATGCCGACGCACTGCGGAAGGCACTGGCCGAGGGACCGATCACCGTCTATGCGGGCTTCGACCCGACCGCGCCTTCGCTCCACGCGGGAAACCTGGCCACGCTGCTGATCCTCACCCGCTTCCAGCGGGCCGGCCACCGGCCCATTGGTCTCGTCGGCGGCGCGACCGGCCTCATCGGTGACCCGAGCGGACGTAGCACCGAGCGCGCACTGAACTCGGAGGACGTCGTCGCGGAGTGGGTGTCGCGGATCCGGGTGCAGGTCGAGAAGTTCCTCTCGTTCGAAGAGGGACCGGCGGCCGCGTCCCTGGTCAGCAACCTTGACTGGACGGCCGGGCTGTCGGCGATCGAATTCCTGCGTGACGTCGGTAAGCACTTCCCGGTCAACCGCATGTTGGCCAGGGAGTCGGTGTCGGCCAGGCTGGCGGGGGAGGGGCTCAGCTACACGGAGTTCAGCTACCAGATCCTCCAGGCCAACGACTACCTGGAGCTGTACCGCAGGCACGGCTGCACGCTACAGGTCGGCGGCAGCGACCAGTGGGGGAACATCACTGCCGGTGTCGACCTCATCCGGCGTGTCGAGGGCGCGCACGTCCACGCCTACACCGGAAAACTGATCACGAAGGCCGACGGCACCAAGTTCGGCAAGACGGCCGGCGGAGCCGTCTGGCTGGATCCCGCCCTCACGTCGCCGTACGCGTTCTACCAGTACTGGCTGAACGCCGACGACCGCGACGTCGCCCGCTTCCTCAAGGTCTTCACCTTCCGGTCGCGTGAGGAGATCGACGAACTGGAGAAGGCCGTGGCCGAGCGTCCGGCGGCGCGGCAGGCTCAGCGCGCTCTGGCCGAAGACCTGACCACCCTGGTCCACGGCGAAGCCGAACTGGCCCGGGTCGTCGCCGCCTCACGGGCGTTGTTCGGGCAGGGCTCACTCGCCGAACTCGACGCCCGGACCCTCGAGTCGGCGCTGGCCGAAATCCCGAAGGCCGCCGTATCCGCGCTGGGCGCGACGTACGTCGACCTGCTGACCGAGAGCGGCCTGGTCGAGTCGAAGTCGGCCGCGCGGCGCGCGGTCAAGGAGGGCGGCGCCTACCTCAACAACGTGAAGATCACGGACGAGGAGTACGTGCCGACCGGCGATGATCTGCTCCATGGGCGCTTTCTCGTGCTCAGGCGCGGCAAGAAGACCATCGGCGGCGTCGAAGTCGGCTGATCTGCGGGGTCGCGGTGGGGTGGGTTGGGCGCGGCGGGAACGGGCGGCCGCTTGCCCCCCGCCTCCCGTCCGTGCCCGGGTAGTAGACGTGACACGACTTGGATGTTGGACGTTGTCGGTGTCGGGCTCTGGTAGTCTCGTTGGGCCGGTGAGGTTCGGCGGATCCCATTTCTGATCATCTTGGTGGTCTGGTGTGTGGGATGTGTCGGGTACGGTTGCCGGTGCCTCTTCTTCTTCTCTTGGGTTTTGGATCTGCTGCGGTTTGCGTGGCGGGGCCGGACCGGGTAAGTTAGAGGGGTTGCCCCGGAAGGGGCGGTCGGAATTCCCGTCGGGTGGCGGGGCTGATGTCAAGTGGTTCGGGCCGGGTTGCCGGTGGGGCTGATTTGACAGGGCCTGCCGGGTCTGACGAGAATAGATGACACAAGTGAAGCTGATGTAAACGCCCCGGATTCCGGGTCTCGCGTGGTGCGGGTTTCGGGTGGTGGTGTACGCGTCCGTTTCTTGAGAACTCAACAGTGTGC